>PBBH01000031.1 GCA_002716525.1 Fidelibacterota bacterium
GGAATTATAGCGGTTGTTGTTCTGGGCGTTTTATTGGCTTTTTATAGCCTTGTTTTATTATGGCCTCAAGGAAATCCCTATAATTCTGTAAAAGTGACCATTCCAAGCGGCGCTTCTTTGAAAGAAGTCAGTGCGCATCTGCAGGATAATAGCATCATCCGCAATGAAAGGTCTTTTTTGTTAGCTGTTAAGGCGTTGGGATATGAAAAGGATATTCCAGCAGGCCGTTTCAAACTGATAAAAGCGCAAACCAATTTTGACATTATCGATCAATTNGTNAATGGAGTCCATTTAAATAAACAAGTTACTATNTTTGAAGGNTGGACGGTNTCAATGATCGCCAGAGNACTGGAGGAAAAACTGGGAATGNATCNGGAAGCATTNGAGAATGCATGTAANAATAGTTTATTGCTTTGGAAATGGNGTATTGNNGCTGAGTCNTTTGAAGGATATCTTTTNCCNGANACTTACCGGTTTTCTGAGGATGAGTCACCNCAAGAAATTGTTGGNCGGATGGTGGAAGAATATAAAAAGAATTTTAACGATGATCTGCGGATGCGCATGAAGGATATCGGAATGACGGAGAGAGAAGTCATTACCCTAGCTTCTATTATTGAGGGAGAAGCCATCTATAATCGTGAGCGACCGGTCATTGCAGGCGTATACCATAATCGACTNAAACTAGGTATGCGGCTCCAGGCTGATCCAACGATCCAATATATTGTGGAGGATGGCCCTCGGCGACTATTGAAAAAAGATCTAAAAATTGACTCACCGTACAATACCTATTTGAATTACGGACTGCCACCCGGNCCAATAAACAACCCGGGTCTTGAATCNATCAAAGCAGCTTTATATCCAGCGGATACCGAATACTTGTNTTTCGTTGCAAGGGGAGATGGGTACCATAANTTTTCACGCACAGAAGAAGAACATAATAAAGCAAAACGTGAGTTTCAGAAACTTCGCCGTAAAGTTAAAAGACAGCGAACTAAAAAGGGGTANGATTCAAACTGAATGAGTAAACTTAATCTGAATAAAGTTCAAAAATCTGCTGTAGAGGCCTTTGGAAAACCTGTTTTGATATTTGCTGGAGCAGGCAGTGGGAAAACGCGTGTTTTAACCCATAAAATTGCCTATTTGATTGAAAATAATTTGGTTTCTGCCAAAAATATTCTCGCTGTTACTTTTACAAATAAGGCAGCGCAGGCAATGAAAGATCGCGTTAAAAAGCTGGTCAAAGGGAAAGAAACTGTTTTAAACATTGGCACTTTTCATTCCATTTGTGCCCGGATTCTTCGTAGTGAAATCCACCAACTTAATTATACTGCAGATTTTTCCATTTTTGATGTTCAGGATCAGATCGCATTAGTCAAAGTAGTACTGGAAGCAATGGGTATTCCCAAAAATTATGTCACCCCTCGAGAGGTNCGACATAAAATCAGTTATTTTAAAAATAAAATGATTTATCCCAATGAAGCGGTTAAGAAAGCACATCTGGTATTGGAAAAAAACTATGCGAATATTTATAAAAATTATCAAAAAGCATTGTTTGATAATAATGCNTTGGATTTTGATGATCTGNTGCTGCTTCCATTAGAAATATTTAAAAANCACCCAAATATTTTGGAAAAATACCGCCAGAAATGGCAATTTATCTTAGTGGATGAATACCAAGATACCAATAAACCGCAGTTTATGTTGATGAAGTATTTAGCTGAAGAGCATCAGCAAATCTGTGTTGTTGGCGATGATGATCAGTCTATATATGGTTGGCGTGGGGCAGACATTCGAAATATTCTTGATTTTGAAAAGCATTTTGGTAATTGCGAAGTATTCAAACTGGAAAAGAATTACAGGTCATCAGCGCATATTGTTGAAGCAGCGGCTTCAGTAGTAAAAAATAATGTGAATCGNGCACCAAAAGAACTCATTCCTCATAATGGTGATGGAGAAAAATTAGGTTTGATTGAAACAAATGACGAAATGGAAGAAGCGGATGCTGTCGTAAATGCATTGGAGAAAGAAATTAAACTTCAAAAACGAAATTTTAGTGATTTTGTTATTCTATACCGTACAAATTCACAGTCCCGTTCCCTAGAAGATGCCTTTCGGCGGTCAGGTATCCCTTACAATATCGTGGGTGGATTTCGATTTTATGAACGAAAAGAAATCAAAGATTTAATTGGTTACTTATCTCTAATTGTGAATCCCAAAGACACTATTTCTTTACGCAGGGTAATCAATTTCCCTCCCAGAGGAATTGGCATGAAAACAGTAGATAAATGTGTTATCCAAGCTGCAAAGAAAAAGACCGAAATGATTGAGGTGTTAAACTTTCCAGAGGATATGGGCATTCGCGGTAAACAAGCTGATTCGTTAACTACCTTTCACGGCGTTATTAAAAAATATAATGAACTGTTACCAAAATTAAATGCGGGTGAACTGGTTCGAACTTTAGTGGAAGAAACAGGAATTGTTAAGCATTATCGGGATAGTTCAGCGCCTGAGGATATAGAACGCTTTGAAAATATTATGGAATTCCTTAGGAGTGTCGATGAATTTATGATGCGAACACCCGAGGGAAATCTCTCTCAGTTTTTGGAAGAAGTTTCTCTTTTAACTGACTTGGACCAGTGGAATGATGAAACAAATCGTGTTACNTTAATGACGCTTCATGCNGCGAAAGGTTTGGAATTCCCGGTTGTCTTTATAACTGGTTTGGAGGATGGGTTATTTCCGCTATACAGTTGCTTGGAAACTAAAGAAAAATTGGAGGAGGAAAGACGTCTCTTTTATGTTGGNCTTACACGAGCAATGGAGAAGGTCTATCTTATTTATGCCAATCACCGTCGCCGGTTGGGATCAGATGATTTGTATGGTATGGTGTCCCGTTTTGTTCATGAAATGCCGGAAGAGAAACTGGAAAAGATCTCATTTACTTCCGCATTAACACGAAAAGTAATTGTAGGTAAACCAGGGAAATATACTAAGACTGCTGTAAGTAGAACGGTTGTTGTCTTTGATGATTTCAAAGTTGGAGATTTCGTTGAACATGCCATCTTTGGAATTGGAAAGGTCATGGCCCTAAGTGGTCAGGGTGAAAACCAACGCGTGGGTATTGTATTCAAAGATGGATTAAAGAAAAAACTCGTTGTTAAATTTGCCAACTTGAAAAAAATAGAAATACCACAAGCCTGATCCTGAATCTATTCAATAGATTCTTTTTTATCTTTACCAAATAGAGTTTATCCAATTATATTATGAGACTCATTCTCATTAATAAGGATTAAACTTATGTCATCTTCNGATACCTTAAAAAAAGTATTAAAAAAAGAAGGATTGCGTTATACCCACCAGAGACAGGCCATCTGGGATGAACTTTCTGCTAGTGATGAGCATCGTGATGCAGAAGAAATATATTTAGCCCTTTATAATTCAGGCTTGAAGGTATCTCGTGCCACCGTATACCGTACAATTGATGTGTTGGTAAAAAATAACTTGGTTCGCAAATTAGATTTGGGGGATGGCCGTGCTCGGTATGAAAATAAAATGGATACAGCACACCATGATCATTTGATTTGTGTCCAGTGTGGAAAAATAGAAGAATTCATGGATAATGTGATTGAAAATCGGCAGGAAGTAATTGTGGAAAATTTCGGATATAGACTGATTCGCCATATTCATCAATTATTTGTCATCTGTGATGAATGTGGTTCTAAATGACCTTAATTGATTTGAATCCAGGGGAAACGGCAACTATAAATGGGATAAGTGGAAATAGTTATCTCCTAAACCGATTAGTGGAACTGGGCCTTCTAGCAGGTACAGAGGTTCGTATGGTCAAACAAACGCCATTTAATGGCCCAGTAGAAATTAAGATACGAAATTCCTATTTAACTATCCGTTGGAATGATGCCAGGCAGGTTGATATTGTTGTATGAGAACGCATTTTTTTGATAAAAAGTCAAAAGATTCTACAAATCACCCGTGGGTTGCTTTGCTTGGTAATCCAAATTGTGGGAAAACTGCTATTTTTAATATACTGAGTGGATTGAGTCAAAAAGTATCTAACTACCCTGGAATTACAGTTGAAAAAAAAATCGGAACAGTAAAATTCGGAAAAAAATCATTCAATATTTTAGACCTACCTGGAACCTATAGTTTATCGGCAGAATCATTTGACGAACAAATCGTTTCCGATCAAGTACAAAATTGGGCCAAAGGAGAAAATCCGCCGGCTGCAATCATTTCTGTCGTGGATGCTTCTAATCTTTCAAGAAATTTATATCTAACATCCCAACTGTTAGATCTAGATATTCCTGTTGTAGTCGCCTTAAATATGATTGACCGTATTGATTCCCAGGCTCAAATTGATCAAAATAGTTTGAAAACTCAATTAAGTGTAGCAGCGGTTGTCTCGCTCTCAGCTAAACTGAATCAGGGGTTGGATGATTTAAAAGAGGCAATCGTAACTGTAATTAATTCGGAGGAAAAGACAAACCACCAATCTAATTGGATCAGTTTACCTGTCCAAAATGAACTGAAACCATTCATAGATCAACAATTTGTATCTTCAAAATTTGGAGTGGCACATGCTTTGAGATTGGTATCCAGAAATATCAACCATAATGGGAATGCAGCTCAAGTTGATTCAATACGAAATTCAATATCCAATTTAGGATTTAATCCGCAAACTCTAGAGGCCACACTAAGGTATCGTTGGATTGACGAAATTGTAAAATCCGTACAATCAAGAGCCAAAACATCGATTCGAACAATATCACGCAGTGAACAATGGGATAAAATACTCACCCATCGCTGGTTTGGTCCAATCATCTTTGTCACCGTTTTATATTTTATTTTCCAATCGATATTCACATGGGCAACAATACCGATGGATTGGATCCAAACCGGTATAGATTGGGTTTCTGCTTTTGTATTAAAGAATATGTTCCCTGGTATGCTAAGGGATGTTTTGGTAGAGGGAATTATCGGTGGCGTAGGTGCTATTGTTATATTCCTTCCTCAGATTTTAATCCTGAGTTTTTTTCTCACTATTATGGAAGATACGGGCTATATGGCTAGGGTCGCCTTTATGCTTGATAAGAGTATGACTAAAATGGGTCTCCATGGTAAATCCATTTTACCTCTTATGAGCGGTTATGCCTGTGCGATACCGGGAATTATGTCTACGAGAACAATCGATAGTTGGAAGGAACGACTGATAACTATCCTGATATTACCTCTAATGAGTTGTAGTGCCCGGCTTCCTGTTTATACATTGTTAATTAGCGCCTTTATTCCACCTATCACATTAAGTGGATATTTAAACCTGCAGGGATTGACTTTAGTTGTCATGTATTTTTTAGGTACAGCCACTGCTTTAATCCTTGCAAAAGTTTTCAGCAAATTTATCAAAGAAAAAACGTCATCTTCCTTTGTATTGGAATTACCGCCATACCACGTACCGATTCCACGGTCGGTTCTGCGCCATGTTCTTATCCGCGGCAAATTATTTTTAATTAATGCGGGTAAAATTATCATGGCCATTTCTATTGTCTTATGGTTTTTGGCCTCATTTCCAAAAGTGGATCAGTCCATTACAGATGTAAACCCAATCCATTATAGTTATGCCGGAAAAATTGGTCATGCCATAGAACCTGTAATTCGACCTTTGGGCTTTGACTGGAAAATTGGTATAGGATTACTAACTTCCTTTGCTGCAAGAGAAGTTATGGTTTCAACCATGGCAACAATATATAATGTAGAAGCTACAGGCGATAATATAGTTAATCTGCGAGAGGCTATGCGGAGTGATGTTGATGTGAAAACTGGTATGCCAGTCTATACTCCTTTGGTGGCATTAGCTTTGATGGTTTTTTATGTATTTGCGGCCCAATGTATGGCCACCTTTGCGATTGTTCGCCAAGAAACAAATTCTTGGAAATGGCCTTTATTTATGATTGCCTACCTTACAATTCTCGCCTATTTGGGGGCCTTATTTGTATATCAAGGTGGGTTATTATTAGGTTTTAGTTAATGAATTGGCAAACCATTATTGCAGGCGGTATTGGGATAATTGCTTTCTGGTATATCATTGGTGTTTTTCTTCGGCAACTTAAAAAGCCTGAGGTTGATCCTAAATGTGATGATTGTCCTGTCCCTGACATAATGGATAATAAAAGAGAATCAAAATAACTTTTTCTCCATTATCGGGCTTCCCCACACTTTTTCAATTGTGATGGCCATGGGTCTATGCCGATATTTTCGTAAGTTTATCTATGAAATTTAGAACCGATGAAGTCCATAGTTCCTATATCAAAGTTTAAAGAAGGCGATACTGTACAAGGATTTTATCTTTGCGTAGAAAAACATCTTCGGCATACAAGGGCTGGAGACCTTTACCTAGATCTTGTACTTAAGGATCGAACAGGGCAGGTCCAAGGTAAGGTATGGGATAAGGTAGAAAAATTTCACCAAAAATTTTCAAGTGGTGACGCAGTGGCCATTAAGGGTGATGTGGAATTATTCATAGATCGTCCTCAGCTTAATGTAAAACGAATTAATAAAGCCACTGTGCAAAACTATGCACGCTATGGATTCGATCCTGCCCTCGTGATCCCCACAGCTGAGGCTGATCCGAAAGATATGTGGAAAGAAATCAATGCAATTATTGGNAAAATGGAAAATCTAAACCTGAAAAAACTGTGCCATAATATCTACTTAGAAAATAAGGAAAAACTGCTTACTCATCCCGCATCGGTATCCATGCATCACAATTATCGCTCGGGCTTATTAGAACATATTCTATCTATGGTTCGTTTGGCAAAGCACTTGTCACCTCATTATCTATTAGATACAGATTTAGTCCTAACAGGTATTCTGTTACATAATATAGGTAAACTGCAAGAAATCGAATCGAATTATGAAGCTTCTTTCTCGGAAAAAGGAAACTTAATTGGACATATAGTTATCGGGCTTGAAATGGTAAGGGAGGCTACCGAAAAAATTAAAAAATTTCCTGAAAATCTTCTATTAAAAGTGGAACATATTATTCTTGCTCATCAAGGTAAATATGAATGGCAAAGTCCGAAGAAACCGGCATTCAAGGAGGCCCTGCTCGTTCACCTTATTGATTTGGTTGATGCCCAAATGAATATTATGGATATGGCCATTAATGATGATCAGGAAGAAGGTCCTTTTACAAACCATCATAATTATTTTCGGATTCCATTATATAAAGGTGAAGATGGAACTAAATAATTTGGTTCGTGCGGCCATTTTTGCTGCTCTTGCCGTTGGAATGGGATTCTCTTTAATGCTTGTACCCAATATTGAACTCATAACGGTTATCGTATTCCTATCGGGTGTAACACTGGGAAAAGGATGGGGAGGCCTGGTAGGTGGCACAGCTATTTTTATTTATTCTGGAATGAATCCATTGGGGTCAGGATTAAGCTTTCCTCCACTATTTTTTATGCAAATTTTTAGTATGATCATTACAGGTTTGGCAGGTGGGATATTTCGCCCCTTATTTTTCAAAAAAAAATTCAACCTATTATCGCTGGTGGCTTTAAGTCTCTTGGGATTTATGCTCACACTTATTTATGATGTATTAACTTTGATAAGCTATCCACTATCAGCAGGATTAGGATTCACAGGCGCGTTAGCTTCCCTGGTACAAGGACTGGGATTTACGGTATTACACGAAGTATCAAATGCCGTTATATTTGTAGTGGCTGTTCCCCGTGTGGTTAAATATATAAAATAATATATGGGAAAAATCATTGTCTATTTGAGCCTAATGACAGGTTTAATTGCTCAAAATTCTTATTTAATTCCATTTGACTGGGGCGGCCAGAATGGAATGATCATTACTGATGGCTCTTTATTCTGGAATCAAGCATGGAATTCAGGTATGCTTCTATTTGATGGTACCTATTCTACTTATCCCAATAGATATGGGCCCCATATTACCAGGAAATTTCAACAGTCAGGGATAGGTGTATTACCATCATGGAGTGAATGGCCGGATTCTGATAAGGTTGATACTTATTTTGATTATTACCGCGGTGATTATTTATATGACCAATTGGAAGTTGGCGCCGATTTTGAAAATCCTGGTAGAAAAATAGGTTTCCGGGGGTTTAAGCGCACTCATGGCGGAAATACAGGTCATTACCTTCATCCNGGCGGAGGTTCTTCGCCGATTCACCACTCATATCGGGTCAACTACAAGACAAAAAAGGATAATCAAAAATTGGAAGCTTCTGCAGGACGATTTGTAACTCGCAGTGGATTGCCAGACTCAACCACTAACGGTTTGGAAAATGATAATATCTTAAGTGCGGGACTTCGTTACCAACGGTATTTAGGGAATTGGACCATGAATACATATGTCGGCCAGTTTTTTGAACATCGGCTTGTCCACCATTCATCTATGGCTGATTCAAATTACCAGGATATCAATCGAGGCCGTATTAATATTCAATTTGATGTACCAAGTGGGATTACATTTGGTCTCACACAAGAATATCAGCAAGTGAGTGACAACTTACATAATCGATCATTGAAGTGGACGAAATTGTATTCAGCAAAATCAATAGGAAATCTATCCTTGATGGGGGGCGTGCAAATATTGAATTCAGATGACTCATTTCCATTTCTTTGGGAACTGAATTATCTGAAAACCTTGAGGAAAGGATTCATTCAGGTTACGTCAACCGGTTTCCCGAATCCTAAACATCCGCATTTGGATGATCCTTTAGATAAATCATCTTTTGAATTTTGGAGTCGTTCAGCGATTCGTAGCGGAATATCCCAAGGTGGTATAAGTGTCAATGGACTCTTATCATTTGTTCAAAGAGGAATAGATGCAGATGAGGATGAAAAAATTCTTTTTACTGGCGTCGATATANAATATAGATTTAAAAAGGGGTGGAAAGTTTATTCAAATGTCATAACTCAATTGGATTCGTCCATTTATGGTGGAGGTATAGGCACGATGATTGTGACGGGTCTTCATGGGAATCTCAATCTGTTTAAAAGATCGATGAAAATCGATGCCCATTTATGGGGAAATGGTACAATGAGTAGATTCTCGTCATTTGGATTTGACCCGATTCGCCATGTTCCATTTAGCAATACAAATTCGGAATGGATACTCCCGGATAAATGGTTGCTTCATTTTGAAGCGAAGGCTAATGTATCTGGTGTTATAATATCTTATAAAATCAATAATATTTTGAACGCAGTTTCAGGTTTTAGCAATGGTTTGAAGGATGATAATATATGGGTACGTCCCAACCATCTATACCCGCCTTTGGGGCGTATGATGCAGTTTGGTATTACTTGGCATTTTAACAACTAGTTTTTTCTTTTCTAACCTATATAAACGGATTCCTCAGCTGAAAAAATATTGTAAATACTATCGAGAAATTTTGATAATTTATCCAGTAAAATAATTTTCAATTTTATCTGCTGATTTTTTTCCCTTTTCATAAACTTATCGATTCTGTGTGAGGGAACAAAGATGTAAATTTAAGGTTATGATTTCACCATCAAAAAATGGATCTATTCTGAATCGCTCTGTCTTGGTTTTGAATACCAATTATGCACCGATGGATATTTGTACAGCTCGCAGGGCGATTTGCTTGTTTTATAATGAAAAAGTAGATATTCTGGAATCATATAAAGAATCAATACACTCCCCATCGGTAACCTTGTCTTTGCCAAGCATCGTTAAACTAAAAGGTTTTGTACGGCACCATAAAATGGATGTTGTCCTGAGTCGAAAAAATCTGATGATTAGAGATAAATACCAATGTCAATACTGTTCCTCGAAAAAGAATCCACTGACGTTGGATCATGTTTTACCAAAAAATCGAGGTGGGATGGACACTTGGGAAAATCTTGTAACTGCTTGCCAGTCATGTAATCGAAAAAAGAGCAATCGAACACCTGAAGAAGCAAAAATGCTATTGGTACGATTACCAAAAAAGCCAAATAAGATTCATTATTTTCAGCAATTTATTCGTGAAAAACAAACAGCTTGGCGCCCATATTTGTTTATGGAATCTTTTTAAATGAAACGTGTATTGAGCGGTATTCAGCCTTCAGGCGAACTACATCTTGGGAATTATTTCGGTATGATGTCTCGGATGATTAAGTACCAGGAAGAGAATGAATTATTTTGTTTTATTGTCAACTATCATGCCATGACGAGTATTCAGGATAAAGAACGACTGGCCAAGAATACCTTGAATGCCGCTATGGATTTTATTGCCCTGGGGCTTGATCCTGATCGGTCCACTTTCTGGATTCAAAGCGATGTGCCTCAAGTTTGTGAGTCTACTTGGCTTTTATCTAATATCGTTAACGTAGGAGTATTGGAACGGGCCACATCTTATAAAGATAAACTGGCGAAAGGACTGACCGCAAATGTGGGACTTTATTCCTATCCAATACTTATGGCCTCTGATATCCTTTTATTTGGTGGAGAAATTGTACCGGTCGGTAATGATCAAAAACAACATTTAGAAATGACACGCGATATAGCCATTAGGTTCAATCAAACTTTTGGTGAAGTATTTATTGTTCCTGAACCGGATATTGAAGAAACCACGCAATTAGTTCCGGGAATCGATGGCCAGAAAATGAGTAAATCTTATGGAAATACAATTCCGATTTTTGGGTTGGAAAAAAATATTCGAAAACAATTTATGTCTATTGTAACAGATTCAAAGGGTATTAATGAACCAAAAGACACGAATACGCCCCTCTTTCAACTTTATAGTCTCTTTCTAGATCAATCTGGGCGAAAAGAATTGAAAGATCGATTTGCAAGTCCCGGTTTAAGTTATGGAGATTTAAAGATAGAATTATTTGAATGTTTCTGGAATCGATTTGAGCCTTTTCGAAAAAAGCGGGATTATCTCGCGAGCCATAAAGATTTTGTGCTCCAAAAGTTAAAGGAAGGGGCTGAAAAATCCAGCACCGTTGCTGATAGATTTCTTAATAAGGCACGTGAAGCAATGGGGTTAAACTATGGTGAAATAAATGTATAAAGTTCAACTAAATCAGTTTGAAGGGCCATTAGATCTTTTATTATATTTTATTAAGCGGGATGAAATCGATATTTATGACATACCTATAGCACAAATTACCGCCGAATATTTGCAAATTATTGAAGACATGAAAGCGCTGAACCTGTCCATGGCAGGCGAATTTATTCTTATGGCCGCTACATTAATGCGTATCAAATCCAAAATGCTAATTCCTCGCCCTGAGTTTGATGAAGAAGGTGAACCAATAGACCCACGGCGAGAATTAATCCAACAACTCTTGGAATACCAACGCTTTAAAGCAGTAACTACTGAATTATCGATGAAATGGCATGAACAAAGCAATCAACACGAGCGATCGTTTGTGCAGGAGGCAGAAGGAGTTGATACTGCCGGTGTTTACCTAAGAAAAGTGAACCTTTTTGATTTAGCCCAATATTTTAAGAAAGCTATGGATCGGATACCGGTTATTAGTGCGTATGAACTTCACCAGGAACCTATCAGATTAGATGATAAAAAGCATTTTATTATGATATCGTTTGATGGAGATGGTACACTTTCTTTCAAGCGTTTGCTGTCAAATTGTCAAAATAAATTGGAAATAATTGTCACTTTTTTAGCCATCCTTGATTTAATCCGATTGTTTAAAATTTTAGTTTACCAGAATGAATTGTTTGATGATTTTGAAATTCATCGACTTGAAAAAAATTAATAATAAACCAAATTGAATGTAGATTGCATCATCGAGGCTTTGTTGTTTGCTAGTCCCGAACCACTAACACAACAAAAAGTCAATCTAATCTTTGAAGAAAATCCACCAAATTTGGAAGCCGTTTCTAAACGGTTATCTGAGTTGTATTTAGCCCAAGGAAATTCATTTAAAATCCAGAGTATAGCTGGTGGATTTCAGCTTAGGACACTGCCTGAATATGATTTGTATGTCCGTCGATTATTAAATAAAACAGGAAAATTACATCTCTCACAAGCGGCTCTAGAGTCTTTAGCTATCGTGGCCTATAAACAGCCCATCAGTAAACCTGAAGTAGAGATGATTCGAGGTGTAGATTGTGCTGGAGTTCTCAAAACGCTTTTAAAAAAATCTCTAATTAAAATTAAAGGAAGAAATGAGAGTCCAGGTCGACCATTAATGTATGGAACGACAGATCAGTTTCTACAGGCATTTGGTTTAAGTCGCATTGCCGAATTACCCAAGCTTAAAGAGGTAGCTGAATTATTAGAGGAACAGCCGGCACTTACCGAACAAATCGATGCGTTTAAATAAATATCTGGCCCGATCGGGGATTGCTTCCAGACGTGAAGCAGATAAACTCATTCAGACTACCAGCGTTACTGTAAATGGCGTTGTAGAAGTGAATCCTGCATACCGTGTGAAAAGCACTGATAAAGTTCGTTATGATAATCAACGAATTAAGCCGGAATCAAATACACGAATCATTTTGTTAAATAAACCTAATGGTTACATCACAACGGTAAAAGATCCATTAAAACGAAAAACAGTGATGGATTTAATAGATAATAATAAAAGGCTGTTTCCGGTGGGTCGATTAGATAAGGATACGACTGGATTGCTTTTATTGACAAATGATGGTGAATTGGCTAATCGATTAATGCACCCTAGAAACCAAATACAACGTATTTATAAAGTTGAAATAGATAAAAAATTCCGATCTTGGGAAATCAAGCGAATGGCAAATAAAGTTTATATTGGCCAAAAGCAGTGGGGTAAGGCAGAAGTGGTCGAACAAAAACAGGTGAAAGGGCGAGTCACTGTATTGCTTCGGCTATATCAGGGACAAAAACGAGAAGTACGGCGATTGATGTACCGCATGAAACGGAAATTATTCAGTTTAGAACGTATCCAGTTTGGCCCTATTGCGCTAGGGAACATATCCCGCGGTAGATGGCGTGATTTAAATGCTAGTGAAATGCAGATTCTTGGTTCTCTTGGTGGCTGAATTTTGGTCTCTTTTACTATCTGTCATATTCATTTGTTATCTATAGATAACACTGTAAATTTCTTGGCTTATTGAGAGTGTAATAAGAGATGATTGTCGCCATAGATGGGCCGGCTGCAACAGGAAAAAGTACTTCTGCAAAAAAAGTTTCTCGAGAATTGGGCTTTACCCA
This sequence comes from Fidelibacterota bacterium, assembly GCA_002716525.1. Lineage (GTDB taxonomy): Bacteria > Fidelibacterota > Marinisomatia > Marinisomatales > TCS55 > TCS55. The sequence goes on from PBBH01000031.1 coordinate 13,215, forward strand.
TTTAGATACTGGAGCAATGTATCGTTGTGTCACATTGTCTGTTTTGAGAAATCAGATTACTTTGGACAATGAAAATGCATTAAGCCAATTGCTCAACGAACTTGATATCCGACTCGAAAAATTAGATGACGAATTAGTCGTTTATTTAAATGGAGAGGATGTTTCTGATGAAATCCGAAAAGCTGAAGTGACTTCTTATGTCAGTACCGTTAGTGCGCTTTCCCAAGTCAGGAATGCTTTGGTTCGGATCCAAAGAAATATTGCCAAAAATCAGGATTGTGTAGTAGAAGGCAGGGACATTGGAACGATTGTATTTCCTGATGCCGAATTCAAATTTTTTCTGGTCGCAGACGATTTTGTCAGGGCTCGAAGGCGTCAACTGGATTTAATTGCAATTGGAGAAGAGAAATCCATTGCGGTATTGGTTGAAGAAATTCGCCAGCGAGATTTTTTGGATTCTGAACGAAGTAATTCTCCTTTACGTAAAGCAGATGATGCGATCGAAATCGACACATCAAAAATGACATTTAATGAGCAAGTTGCCTTTATGGTCAACAAGGTAAAAAATGATAGTTAGGAAATAAAATTGAAATGAGTGAAACCACACAAGAACCTGTTATTGAACTGGCCGATGAGTCTATGGAATTAGAGGTCGGCTCTGAAGTGAATCAAGATGTGCCAGTTACTTCTAAAGTTGAAGACGAATCTACTGAAATGGAAAGTTTATCTATTAATTACCTAGATGTTGATCTCTTTGATAATATTCGAAAAGTATCTATTGANGAACTACTTCACTTAGAAGTAACTGAAGAAGTTCCTCAGGAAGAGCAAGATCGTTATTTATCAACCTTTTCTGATATTAGTGAGCGTGAAATCATAACTGGCCGTGTTATTGGGATAAATGAAAAAGAAATCCTTATTGATATCGGATTTAAATCTGAAGGAATTATTAAGCGTGATGAATTTGCCGAAGATGCCCTTCCAGATATAGGTGAAAAACTGGATGTTTATCTCGAAAAAATGGAAGATGAGAGCGGAAAAACTGTTCTATCGAAAGAAAAAGCAGATTTTCTGCGGAGGTGGACTAANCTACGTGAGATCCATGAAACCGGGGAAATCATCAGTGGTCGCATTGTTCGTAGAATTAAAGGTGGGATGGTTGTGGACTTGGATGGTGTCCAAGCTTTTTTACCAGGGTCTCAGATTGATGTTCGCCCTGTGAAGGATTTTGATAAATATATCGATACTGATATGGACCTTCGGGTAGTCAAGTTCAATGAATTCCGAAAAAATGTTGTCGTTTCTCATAAAGCGATTTTGGAAGAAAGCCTAGCTGTACAAAGGGACGAATTATTTAGTAAACTGGAAATTGGAAGTATCATGGAAGGCCGCGTGAAGAATATCACAGACTTTGGTGTATTTATTGATCTTGGTGGTATTGATGGGTTACTTCATATCACCGATTTGAGTTGGGGGCGTGTTAATCATCCTTCAGAGTTAATTGGTTTAGATGATAGCCTCACTGTGAAAATAATTGATTTTGATAAAGATAAAAAAAGGGTCTCGTTGGGACTAAAACAATTGACGCCACATCCATGGGAAAATGTTAAAGAAAGTTATCCTNAAGATACAAAAATAAGCGGTAAAATAGTTAGCATGACTAATTATGGAGCATTTGTTGAAATCGAACCTGGCATTGAAGGTTTGATTCATGTATCGGAAATGTCTTGGACACGCCATGTAAAAAACCCGTCGGAAATGTTTTCTCTTGGTGATGAAATTGAAGCGATTGTATTAGCCNTCGATNCGGAAGAACGAAAAATCAGCTTAGGCGCCAAACAGCTTCAAGCTGATCCATGGGATCAGATTGAAGAAAAATATATAGTGGGAACGATTGTCAAAGGTAAAATCATTAACGTAACTCAGTTCGGTGCATTTGTTGAATTAGAAGATGGTATTGACGGTTTGATTCATGTATCTGATCTATCTTGGACGAGAATTATTCGTCATCCAAAAGAAATTATTGANAAAGGGAAGAAAGTTGAAGTTCGAGTGTTNGAAATTTCCCGCGATAACAGACGGATTGCGCTTGGCCTTAAACAAACAAAAGATGATCCTTGGCCTGAATTGGTAAAACAATTTGAAACAGGAAAAGAAGTCGAAGGTGAAGTAGTCCGTNTTTTAGATAAAGGCATTATTTTAATGCTAGATCATAATGTGGAAGGTATTATCCCTTTTAGCCGCCAAACAAAACGTCAGCGGAAAGCACTCTCTTTAAAGTATAAGCCCGGTCAGAAAATTAGCAGTGTTGTCATGGAAGTAAAGCCGGAGGATAAGAAAGTTGTTCTATTTATGGAAGAATTAAGCAATGATCAACTAAGTAANAAAGATGACGTTCAGGATTATCTTAATAATCAGGAATCTCCGGCTACAGAAAAGATTGAAATTCCGACTGAAGTAAATGAAGAAACTGAAAGCGATATTGAGGCGGCGGAGGAATAACCCGCGTCTTTAAATTTCCCGATCAATTATGGGAAANGGATTCAATCCTGATAGCCTAAAGTCCTTTCTATCCTGGCAAAAGACTGGAATCCGACTCGGTGCCATTGGCTTAGCCGCGCTGCTCTGGCTGTTCGTTGCCAGCAATAATGAATATTCTATGGCGATTGACATGCCAATAGAAGCTCGTAATTTACCTGCCCGCCATGCCTTAAAAGAGGAAGTCCCCTCCTATGCGAAAGTGCGTTTACATGGTACGGGAAGGTCTTTATTCAAAACAATTGTCCTGAAGAATTTTATTCCTGATTTTAAACTCGTTTTAGATTTGGAAAGGATTTCTGAAGAATATGAGTTTATACTTAACGACTATTTTGAACGATATCCTCAAAAAATTGTTATTCCNTCTACATTTGATGTGAATTATGTCGAAGTAATTTATCCCAGTTCTGTTCATATTAGTCTTGATGAGTATAAAGAAAAATTTGTCTCTGTTCACCCTGNTATTTTGATTAAACCGGCTCCGGGTTACGCTTTGGTAGGCCCTCCTGTTATTTCACCTGATTCTGTTAAGATTGCTGGTTCTTGGAATATTGTTGAAAATATAACGGAAGTTTTTTCTGAAACGGACACTGTTATTGATGCGAACAATAATATTTCCATCTTATTATCTTTAAAAGTTGCCCGTGGTCAGTTAATTGAATACACNCCCAAAACAGTATCNTTTCAACAAAGCGTTCAGTCTATTAGTGAAAGAATAATNAGTGAAATNCCGGTTCGGATATTAAATCAACGGGAAAATTTACAAGTATTTGTTAGCCCTCAGACTGTGTCTCTCACTGTTGTTGGTGGGATGGATTTTATTGCCAAATTAAAACCTGAAGATATCTTTATTTCGATTGACTTTAACATGTGGAATTCACGAAGGCAATTTTATGATTTAAAAGTCCAGACACCATCAGATGTAATTGAATGGATGTATCTATCTCCTCNAAGCATTGAACTGGTGGTCACCAAGAGGGCTGGTTGATTGTCCTAGGTATTGAAACGTCATGCGATGAAACTGCTGTAGCTGTTTGCCATGACAAGAAAATAATTTCGAGTCAAATCAGTACACAAACTATTCATCGAAAATATGGTGGCGTTGTTCCTGAAATTGCATCTCGTGAACATGAAAAATTATTGAATCNTATGGTTTCNGATACCCTTGAGATTGGGGGAATCTCCAAAAATCAATTAAAAGGTATTGCCGTTACCCAAGGTCCTGGATTAGCTGGAACATTGATTACAGGTGTCTGTTTCGCCAAAGGACTTGCTTTGGGGCTAGGACTTCCAATAATCGGCATTAATCATCTGGAAGCTCATATCTTTGTGAACTTTCTGGCAGACCCTACGTTGAATTTCCCTTTTATCTGTTTGCTTGTCTCCGGAGGACATACCCAATTATGGTACGTTAAAGGTTTAAATCATTATATGTTAATGGGTGAAACTAGAGATGATGCAGTAGGGGAAGCATTTGATAAAGGTGCCCGAATTTTAGGATTAGGCTATCCCGGTGGACCGGAAATTGAAAAATTGGCTGAAAATGGAAATACTAATGCGATCAAATTTCCCCGTGCGTTTATGGGGAAAAACAACATGGAATTTAGTTTCAGCGGATTAAAAACAGCTTTATTATATTATATGAATAATNGAAAAAAAGAAAATTTAAATGACATTGCTGCCAGCTATCAAAGTGCCATTATAGAAGTTTTAACTACTAAGTTATTATGGGCTATGGATAAGACAAATTGTGATCAATGTGTCATTGCGGGCGGTGTGGCTGCAAATAAATCATTACGAAATAGTGTTAAAACACACTTGTATCATAAAAAAGTAATTTTTCCAAATATGGCTCATTGTACTGATAATGCGGTCATGATTGCCTTTTTGGGTGAATTGTATCTTTCAAAAAAAAATACAACTCCTATNGATTTCCCAATTCTTCCAAATTTGAAACTCACTTAAGCCATGGATTTTGAATTCTTATATCAAGCTGATTTAGTTTTATGGGTAATTCTGTTTATAGGNACGGGATTNTTTGTTTATTTNTATAAGATTNTATTTAANGANAAGTGGNATCAATTNTTAATTAGCTATCGCATCATNATTTTTTTTATTCTAGGTATTTTGTTGTTNAATCCAGTTATAAACTTTTCAGGCGAAAAAGAGAAAAAATTGGATTGGGCTATATTTATAGATAATTCTGCAAGTATAAAATATCATCAAACACCTTCCATCAATGCGGTTCAATTGGGGATAGAGTCATTAGTTAATAAACTTTCAGAAAAAGATATTTCCTATCATTTATATCAATTTGCTGACAATATCCAAAAAGTGAATTCCCCTCAACTTATTGGCAATGGAGTTACAACCAATATAGGGATAATTCCAGAAACAATAAAGCAGCTTGNGAATCAGATAGCTGGTGCAGTGATTATTTCCGATGGTTTAATCACCGAAGGCAAGGATCCGATAAAGGATTTCCAAGAATTTGATTTTCCTATTCATACAATCGGTATTGGGGAAGGAAGTGAATTAGTAGATGTAACAATTGAATCTATAGATGCTCCTACGGTTGTTTTAAAAAGTGACTGGGTGGATGTCAATATTACAATCCAATCTGTGGGAAATATTGGAGATAGGTTAAGTGTTTCCTTATATAATAATCGTGAATTACAAGGATCAAAACATATTCGGCTTATGGGAATGGAATCAAAAAAAGAANTTAATTTTCGATTTCGTCCAAAAGAAATTGGAAAACAACAATATGAAGTTCGAATTTCATCTGTGGAAGATGAAATTGATATTCAGAATAATCGCCAAAAGTTCAGCTTGCTTGTATTAAAGGACAGGTATAAAGTTGCTCTCTTAACAGGAAGCCCCAATAAAAATACATCTGTGTTGAAACNAAAATTAAAAAATAATCCGCGAGTTGAGTTAGATCACTTTATTCGAATAACAGAAACACGATTCCAGCCAGCAATCAAAACATTTTGGGAATCTCCATACGAATTGATTATTTTTGATAATTACCCGATCAAACCTTTGTCATCTAATTTTGTACGTATATTAGGNAAAAAATTATTGTCAAACCAATCGGCATTATTTTTAATCCTGGGCCCCAATCAGACTATTGTTTCTTTTAATGGAATTACATCTATTTTAGGTGTGGTAACTGAAGACAGTACTATTGAATCAAATCGGTTTTATTGGGAATTTGTTGATGAACAAATAGATGCAGGTGGAAACTTCCCNCCACTTAAGCAAAATATTCTAATTACTGGGAAACAGGTTTCCTCTGACACGCTAGCTGTAACTGAGCAAGGTTGGCCTCTATGGCTTCGGAATCAAAATGGGACTATACGTACCATGATTTGGACTTCCCCTGAATTAAATANACTCTATTTTCATGATCAAAAATTATCACAAGAAGGATCATTTTCTGTGATTTGGAATCAGTCCATATCTTGGCTTTTAAAAAGTGGCGGTGAACATGAAAACTTTTTTAGACTGAATAAAAATAGATATCAACAAGGGGAGATGGTTCAAGTTACCGGTACACAGCCGTTTGAAAAAACTCAAGATAAAACAGAAAATATAATCATCAACGTAACACATGGATCTACTGATATAATTACACGAGATATATTATATAATATTGAAGAACAGCGGTGGCTTGGAGAATTCCGTGCCCNTGGCCCGGGAGAATACAACTATTCAATTCAATTGGGATCTAATCANGATCCCATCCAAACTGGAACTTTCCAGATTTTAGAAAGCCAAATTGAGCTTAATCAAGTGTATTTAAATAAAAAACTGCTAGCAACAATATCAAATAGTACCNATGGCCAATTTTTTGTTTGGGATTCTCGCGATAGTCTCTTTAGTGAAATAAATCCAAAAGTGCGCCGTGAATTCAAAGCAGAAATCATTAAATTCAATGAAAGTAGAGTTTTGTTAATTATTATGATTCTTTTATTATGTGTTGAATGGTTTATTCGTCGCAATAGAGGGTTATCTTGAATATCCTNAAATTAAAATTCAAAAAGGTCTATANATGAAGCGAATTACAATTATCGGAACCGGTTATGTTGGTTTGGTTANTGGTGCTGGTATTTCTGAATTTGGCCATCATGTTACATGTTGCGATATTGATAGGGATAAAATTAAAGAATTGAAGTCAGGCCATATTCCTATTTATGAACGGGGTTTAGAATCGCTTGTTAAGCAAAATGTTACCAAAGGGCGTCTTTATTTTTCATNGGACGTTCACAAAGCGATCCAAGATTCTGAAATTATTTTTATTNCTGTGGGTACGCCTCAAGGAAATGATGGNGAATCAGATTTGGGCGCTGTTGAAAGTGTAACAAAGACCATCGGTGAAAATCTAAACGGTTATAAGATTATTTGTACAAAAAGTACGGTTCCCGTTGGCACAGGTAAATGGATCGAGGATATTATCCGTACTATTCAGCCGAAGGCTGATTTTGATTATGTATCGAACCCGGAGTTTTTAAGGGAAGGCGCTGCAATAAAAGACTTTATGCATCCTGACCGTGTTGTAATCGGTACTAGAACGTCAAAAGCGCTTGACATAATGCGTGAAGTATATCGTGCATTATATATTAATGAAACACCAATTTTATCAACTTCTGTTGAAACAGCAGAAATGATCAAATATGCTTCCAATTCATTTCTAGCATTAAAAATAAGTTATATTAATGAAATAGCAAATCTATGTGAAGCGGTTGGCGCAGATGTTCATCAAGTTGCAAAGGCAATGGGACTTGATGGACGCATTAGCCCAAAATTTTTACATCCTGGGCCAGGGTTTGGCGGTTCCTGTTTTCCAAAAGATACGCATGCATTGGCCGCCACGGGACGCAAAAATAATAGTCCATTACCTACACTTGAAGCAGCAATAAAAACTAACGTTTCCCAAAAGACTAGAATGGTAGGAAAATTAAAGGGGCTCGTGAGTGATTTTAATGGAAAAACTATAGCGGTCCTCGGATTAGCGTTTAAACCTCAAACAGATGATGTGCGAGAGGCTGCTTCAAAAGTGGTTGTTTCCGAACTGGTTAAATTTGGCGTGACAGTAAATGCGTACGATCCTATTGCTACAGAAAATTTCAAAAACCATTTCCCTGACATTAATTATTTTGGTTCTTGGCAAGGAGCGGTGAAAAATGCAGATGCCTGTATCATTCTCACTGAATGGAATGAGTTTCGTGGAATGGATTTAGGTGAATTAAAAACCTTAATGAGAGAGCCCGTAATTTTAGATACAAAAAATATTTTGAGCATGCAAGAATTGGAGTCGTTGGGTTTTACTTACGACAATGTTGGTCGGAGAAAATCTGAATGAAAGTAACTAAAACAAAAATTCTTGGAGTGGTAATAATTAAACCTACAGTCCATTCGGATAAACGAGGCTATTTTTTTGAGTCCTTTAAAACGTCTGACTTTCAGGAGCATGGACTCCCGACCCATTTTGTTCAAGATAATCAAGCAAAATCCACTAAGGGTGTATTGCGGGGATTGCATTACCAATTGGAATATCCTCAGGGGAAACTGGTTTGGGTAACTGCTGGAAAAGTAATGGATGTCGCAGTTGATATCCGTAAAGAATCGCCTACTTTTGGCCAGCATGTATCCACCGCCTTGGATAACAAAACTCATAACCGTCTATATATACCACCTGGATTTGCGCATGGATACTATGTTTTATCCGAAACAGCCGTTTTTCAATATAAGTGCACGGATTATTATCACCCAGAAGATGAATATGGTATCAATTGGAATGATCCTGGAATTGGGATAAAATGGACGAATGGGAATAAATTGGTGTCTGAGAAAGATAATGCGTACCCTAATTTAGAAGACATGAATCCAGAGTTATTACCGCCATATTCAGGATAATTAGATGTTATCGATTGATATTATTCGCAATAACCCAAAAGAAGTAGAGCAAGGATTAGCTCGAAAGGGTGAAAAATTATTAATTAGTGAAATTATTAAACTAGATGAATCATACAGATCTGATTTAGCACAGGCAAATGAAATGCGCGCTGAGCGTAATGTTGCCTCTGATAAAATAGCTCGAGCAAAAAAATTAGGCGAAAATTCAGATAAAGCAATTAATGCCATGCGTAAACTATCTCAACAGATTAAAGTGCTGGAAGAAAAAACTCAATCATCCAAGAATGAGCTGGATCAATTGCTACTAGGTTTACCAAATATACCTCATGAATCGGTACCGGAAGGCAAGGATGAGAAAAATAATCAATTGGTTCGAGAATGGGGAGAAACACTAGATCGAGATTTCAATATTATTGCACATCTTGAATTAGGCAAAGCTTTAAGCTTATTTGATTTTGAACGCGGTGCAAAAATTTCTGGTTCTGGTTTTCCGCTTTATACTGGTAAAGGTGCCAAGTTAGAGCGCGCACTCATAAATTTTATGCTTGATTTTCAAACGGAACAGCATGGTTATACGGAGATCTTTCCACCTTTTCTTGTAAGGCCAGAATCAGCGGTTACAACGGGTCAATTACCAAAATTAGCTGATGATATGTATGCTTCTGAAAAAGATGATCTCTGGTTAATACCAACGGCGGAAGTTCCGTTAACAAATATTCATCAAAATGAGATACTTTCTGAAGATCAATTGCCGATCAATTATACCGCTTATTCTGCATGTTTTCGGCGAGAGGCTGGTTCCTACGGTAAAGATACGCGCGGCTTTTTAAGGGTGCACCAATTTAATAAAGTCGAATTAGTCAAATTTGTCAAACCTGAAAATTCTTATAAAGAATTGGAAAAACTAGTAGGNCANGCTGAAGNTATTCTCCAGTCACTAGGNTTAAAATACCGTGTGATCGAATTGTGCACTGGGGATTTGAGTTTTGCAGCTGCCAAATGTTATGANCTAGAACTGTGGGCGCCGGGNGAAGAAAAATGGCTCGAGGTNTCCTCCTGCAGTAATTTTGAGGATTTTCAAGCTCGCCGTGGCAATATTCGGTATCGTAGAAATTCAGATAAACAAGTCGAATTTGTTCATACCTTAAATGGTAGTGGAGTAGCTACACCAAGGTTGCTCGTTGCTTTATTAGAAACATATCAAAATAAAGATGGGACTATTGCCATTCCTGAGCCACTTCAACCATATTTTGGTAATGAGGTGATCGATTAGTTTCCATTCTTTTTGGTATTTAATTAATTTTGTTGTTTGGACGCTCCTTTTTGCAAGCCTCGGTATAATCGGTTCTCTATTTGAGTGGCGGGGAAAATTTTTAAGTTGGGTAGCCCGAACGTGGTCTAAAATATTGTTAACTATTGGTGGTATTAAATACAGTATAATTGGTTTGGAGAGATTAGATTTAAATAGCCACTATGTTTTTGCAGCCAACCACGAATCAGCATTGGATATACCTTTGGTTTTTGCTGGATTACCATTCCATGTAGTGGCTATTTCTAAAATTGAGTTGAAATGGATTCCAATATTTGGATGGGCCATGATGGCTGGCGGACATTTTTTCGTTGATCGAAGAAACTATACCCGAGCACTAAAGTCGCTCGAAAAAGCAAAATTGTCTATGGCGAAAAACCCACGTTCAGTTATCATATACCCTGAAGGAACCCGTTCCCTAGATGGGAAAGTAAAGCCATTTAAAAAAGGAGGCCTTGTTATGGCAATGCAAATGGGTATTCCTGTGGTACCCATTGCACTCTGTGGGACAGGAAATGTGTTGAAAAAGAAAGGATTTACCTTAAACCGGCAAGCGATAGAACTACGAATCGGGAATCCAATTGAAACCCAAAACTTAGACACTGATAATCGTAATCAATTTGTTGAGGATGTAAGGCAAGAAGTAATTGCACTAAAAGCTAAGCGGGAGAATGCTACTTAAATGGAATATTTTTGTGATTAATTACTAATTATGTACCTTACATAAAAAAATAAATATGCCTATTTGGACTAATACAGAAGCCAAACTTGAAATTAGTAAATTAAAATCATCAGGTCAAAAAGTGGTGTTCACTAATGGATGTTTCGATATTTTACATAAAGGTCATACGACCTATTTACAATCAGCCAGCAAACTGGGCGATGCACTAATTATTGGTTTAAATTCTGATGAATCTGTAAATAGTCTGAAAGGTCCAGGGCGACCGATTAACAATGAAACTGATCGTGCTGAAATATTATTATCCCTGGGCTTTATCGATGCAGTGGTAATATTTAATGAAGAAACACCTCGGGAATTAATCAGTGAACTTTTACCGGACGTATTGGTAAAGGGTGGTGATTATAATAAAAATGAAATTGCCGGATCTTCAGATGTTGAAGCCAATGGTGGTGAAGTGAAGATACTTCCATTTTTAAAAGGATATAGTACCACAAATATACTCAAAAAACGTTCTGAAAAAGGCTTGACTGAGGAAGATTCAGTCGGCTAACTTCGCCACCAACTTTCACCCTAAATATAAATGAAACAGACATTTACAAGAATCTTAATGCTGACGGTTTTGAGCATTAGTGTTGCGAGTCCCCAGAATCAAAAAGAAACTCAAACACAATCGGAGAATTATGAAAATGGCAATGGATTCGAAAATAATCAAAACCGGTTGCCGCAACTTTTGCGTGATGTAAAAATATTACTTTCAGATGCACTCATTGCGGACGTAATGGATGATACCTTAGAAGCTGTTTATACACTGAACCGTATATTTGATTTATTGACAGAAGCAGATCAATACGGCGATAAAAATGATGAAGACCAGGAAGAATTTGATCGCTTTGAAGCATCTATGATTGAATTGTACACCCATAGGTTTACGGTATTGGATAAAGCCGATGCCGCCATTACTGCTGAGCAGCTCAGAATGGATATGACATTCTATACTGAACCGCTTGAAGTAGAAATGGGTGCCTCACAATTTACGGTTGTAGATGACCGAGATGGACATATCCCATTAGTTCGGAATAAAAAAGTTGATCAATTTATCCAATATTTTCAAACTAAAGGACGTAAGCAATTTGAGATTTGGTTGGACCGATTGGATAAATACGGTCCGATGATTAACCAAATTCTTAGCGAATGCAATGTACCGCCAGAACTGCTTTATTTAGCGATGATCGAATCGGGTTTAAATCCGAAAGCCTATTCCAAAGCAGCAGCTAATGGTATGTGGCAGTTTATTTACACTACAGGAAAGCTATATGGGCTAGAAAGAAACTGGTATGTGGATGAGCGCCGTGACGTGGAAAAATCAACACGTGCCGCTTGTGCATATCTCACAGATTTATATAATGAATTTGATAATTGGTATTTGGCTATGGCAGCTTATAATGCTGGGGAAGGTAGAATTCGTCGTGCTACGCGATTACATCAAACATCAGATTTTTGGCAGCTTCATTCTTTGCCTCGGGAAACACGAAACTATATTCCTTACTATTTAGCCGCAACTATAATTGCGGTAAAACCTGCAGATTATGGTTTTTTTATCAAGGAGAAAAAACAAAGTCAACTAGATTTCGATATTGTTACCATTGAAAAAAGTGCTGATTTAACTGTCCTGGCCCGATCAGCTGAAACCTCATTCAAAACACTACAATCTTTAAACCCTGAATTAAGGCAATCCGCAACACCCACCAAAGCCTACGCCTTGAAAATTCCAAATGGTAAAAAAGATATATTCATGAAAAATTATAATGCACTTCCGGAAAATGAGAGATTTGCTCCCCAATTCGTTACTCATAAAGTAAGGAATGGTGAAAGTTTGTGGACCATCGCAAAAAAATACCGTATTTCAGTACACGACCTGGCGGCGGTGAATAAAATTAGGAATCGTAGTATGATTCGGATTAATCAGAAGCTTACAATTCCTGTTCCAGGGATGAATTTAGCTTCTATCCCAACATCAGAAATGCCAGGTTTTTATAAATTATCTTATAAGGTCAGGAAAGGTGATACACTAGGACATATCGCAGAAGATTACGGTACCCGTGCGTCTAATATCCGTAAGTGGAATGGTCTTAAATACGGTCAGCATATTTTTCCTGGACAGAAATTGACATTATGGATCAAACAGGGATAAAAAGACCCAAAACTAATTCTAAGTGGCTATGGTGGGGCTTGGGAAGTTTTTTTGCTTTAGTCTTGGCTTTCCAATTAGGAATATGGTCGACAGGTCTTTCATTAGAAGGATCAGGTAAAAAAGTTGGTATTGTTAATGTTGTTGGCCCCATCCTTAGTTCCGAATCAACGGTAAAGCAATTAGAAAAATTTCGTGAACGAAGCGATGTTTCTGCAATCGTAGTTCGAATTGACTCTCCAGGTGGATTAGTAGCGCCAACCCAGGAAATTTATGAAAAGATTAAAGCGGTGAGGATGGAAAAACCTGTGGTATCCAGTTTGGGAACTGTTGCCGCTTCGGGAGGATATTATATTGCCTTGGGTGGTGATACACTGATGGCCAATCCAGGTACCATTATTGGGAGTATCGGAGTGGTGATGGAATTTCCGGTGATGACCGAGTTATTGGAAAAAGTCGGCATCGATTTTGAAACAATAAAAAGCGGTGAATTAAAAGATGTGGGATCCTATTCACGGGAGGTAACAGAAGCCGATAGGGGTCATTTGAATGAAATGGTTACCGATATGTACGATCAGTTTGTTTCAGCTGTTGCCGTTGGTCGTAACATGACAATAGATGATGTTTTGCCTCTGGCAGACGGACGCGTATTTACAGGATTAAAATCAAAAGAATTCGGCCTTATTGATACTATAGGTACTTACGAAGATGCCATCTTTCTGGCAGGTTCAATGGGCGATATTTCAGGAAAACCAAAGACTGTCCAAGCGCAGAAAAAACGCCCCTCGTTGCTGGACTGGATTTCTGGAAATTTGGGGCAAACAGTCAGCAATTGGTTTGATGAATTACCAGCCTATCGCTGGCGAATGGAGTAATAACCATGACTAAACAAGATATCGTTGATACGGTTGCGGAAGCAACAGGATTGACCAAAGTAGAAACAGAAGCGGTGATGAATGGCGTCATGGCCACTATCATCGATTCTTTAGGACGCAATGAAAGAGTTGAACTAAGGGGTTTTGGTACTTTTGGCGTGAAACATCGAATGCCAAAAAAAGCCCGAAATCCTGGAACAGGTGAAGCAATTTATCTGCCTGAGAGACATGTGCCGACTTTTAAACCGGCCAAACATATGCGTTTACATGTAAATGATAGTCTGACATAATAAATGAGGTGATATGCCCTGCGGCAAAAAACGTAAACGGCGTAAAATGAATACCCATAAGCGTAAAAAACGCTTACGCGCCAATCGTCATAAAAAGAAAAAAGTTTAAGACCCCCTTATAATGAAACGGGCCAGGTTTATTTGGCTTTTAATTATACCCTTAACTTTAGCAACGTTTGTTAGAGCTTGGGGGCTCGATGGTCATCGTCGGCTCAATTATATTGCTTCGCGTCAACTAAATGGTCAATTCGGCCGTTTTTTGAAACAAAACTCAGAAGCATTGAAATGGTATGCTACAGCGCCAGATTATAATAGAGCAGTGGATCCAAATGAGTTGCCTCGGCATTTCATTGATACAGATTATTATGACCAATTTCCTTTTGAAAATATCCCGTTGGATTACGAAGAACTTGTAACCAAGTATGGCGAAAATAATTTAGCTCAATGGGGTATTGCACCTTGGGCCATTGATACCACTTGTGATAGAATCATAGCCCTGTTTGAAGATGAACGTTTTGAAGAGGCAGTTTATTACTTGGGTGTTTTGGGCCATTATATTGCAGATCTCCATATGCCATTACATACTGTTAAAAATTATAATGGGCAATTCAGTGGAAATGACGGCATCCATTTCCGCTGGGAAGCTCGCTTAGTAGATGATTATGTCCGTCACATTAAACCGATTGGAAAAGTTGAGCCAGTTGTAGACCCTGTTTCTTTTGCGATGGATATCGTTCGGGAATCATTTCAATTTCATAAAATGCTATTGACAGCCGATACTAAAGCGCGAAAAATATTGTCTGAGGAACAAGCCAAAGCGCTTGATTCTTACAAGATCCTTTCATTTGAAAAACCGTATTTAGATATTCTTTATAATGAGACTGAGCCAATTCTTAAAGAACGGTTGGGACGCGCAGTTTTCAGAATAACTTCTATTTGGCAATATTGCTGGGAGCAAGCAGGGAGGCCAGAACTACCATGAGTCAATCTCGAAGCGTTCTTTCTGTTTCTGAGATTACGGTACAAATCAAAGGGCAGCTTGAGTCTCAATTTCAAAATATATGGATCCAGGGTGAAATCTCCAATTTTAAACACCATTCTTCCGGGCATATGTATTTCACTGTAAAGGATGATTCTGCCGAATTACGCTGTGTTATGTTTCGCGGGTATAATCAAATGATCCATTTCAAACCGGAAAATGGAATGGAAGTTTTACTGCATGGAAAGATTACAGTCTACGAACCTAGAGGTCAATACCAGCTAATGGTACAAAACATGGAGCCTGCGGGGATTGGCACTCTTTATCTAGCCTTCGAAGCACTCAAAAAACAATTAGCAGTTGAAGGTTTATTTGATGAATCATTAAAGAAAATTTTACCATCTTATCCAAAAAGGATCGGGATTGTGACTTCTCGCACTGGTGCAGCTTTGCAGGACATGCTCAATGTTTTTAATCGGCGGGCCCCTTATGTGAATATCCTTTTATATCCTTCATCGGTTCAGGGCGATAATGCTTCCATTGATTTGATCAAGGGTATCGAAGAATTGGAATCGCGGAAAGATATTGACATTATCATTATTGGTCGAGGTGGAGGGACATTAGAAGATTTATGGCCATTCAATGAGGAAGCACTGGCACGTGCTATTGTCGCTTGTAAAACTCCCTTGATTTCAGCNGTGGGGCATGAAACAGATNTAACAATCAGTGATATGGTNGCAGACCTTCGCGCNCCCACACCTACAGCTGCAGCAGAACTNGCAACACCNAGNGTAGATGAGCTTAAGATGGTTTTATCCCAATGGATNCAAAAATTNTCTATGACTTTGCAGCACCAATTAGATCGTTTTTGGCAACAAGTCGATCATCTCTCTGAAAGGCATNNACTCCAACANCCCCAGGTCATTATTGATCTNCAGCGGAAAAATTTAAANATNTTGGCACATCAAATGGATCTTTCCATGGATCATCACTTTTCCGTTACNAAAGCAAAATTNAAAGGGTTGGNAAAGGAATTATCCGTATTAAACCCTTCGGATGTTCTTAATCGTGGATACAGTATTGCTTTCAATAGTGATGGTTCTATCATACGACATGCCGATGCCCTGGACAAAGGTGATAGGTTTGTCTTGAAGACCGGGAACGGTTCTTTGGAAGCAGAAAAAAAGAAATCCCTTACCAGTGGAAATTGAGTAAATTGAAAATGTATCTTAAATTGAGCTATGACCAAGCAAAAAACATTTGAATTCGAAATAGCCTTNAAACGGTTGGAGGAGATTGTCNCANCTTTGGAAGGNAAAAATGAATCTCTGGAGAACAGTATGAAATTATTTGAAGAGGGTGTNAAGCTCACTGAATCCTTAAGAAATCATCTAGAGTCAGCAGAGCAGCGTATAAAAGTATTAATGAAAGACACGGAAGGCAATTTGAAAACGGAGGATTTTAAAGATTAATGTCTGCCAGAGTAAAAAAGCCAAAATCTTTAGGTATCTGGGGTAATACGGATAAACCACGTTTCTGGGAGTTACTTCCNCCAATCATGGATTGGGCAAAGGATAAAAAGNTAGCAACATTCCTTACTACACGGATTCATGACAATCTACCAAAAAGTTTTACTTATGACTATCAGCTCATTGAATCAGCGGATGATTTTTATCAGACTGATTTTTTACTGACTTTAGGAGGAGATGGAACTATACTATCAGTGACCCGTGCTGTGGGACATCGCAAAACGCCCATTCTTGGTATACATCTGGGTGAATTGGGTTTTTTGGCTGAAGTAACCGTAGATGATATGTTTAATCGTTTAGATATGGTNNTAACGGGAGANTATTCTCTGCATAAACGAATGATTTTGAAAGCTGAGATCATNAATGGTAATGGTCCACAAATATTTTATGCTTTGAATGATTTTGTCATTGACCGAGGTAAATCTCATCGGATTATCACTATGNAACTGTCAGCCAATGATCACTATGTTGCAGATTATAAAGCTGATGGTTTGATTATCGCCACACCTACCGGCTCTACAGCCTATTCACTATCAGCTGGCGGTCCCATTGTGATACCACAAATGAATGCCATGGTGGTATCTCCTGTCAGTCCACATACACTCTCATTGCGACCAATTGTATTGCCCTCTGACCAAAACTTAGAGATTAAATTTCTGGATGATGGTACTGATGAAATCGCCTTTGCGGTGGATGGACAGGTCAACGAATATTTAAGTCCAGAGTCAAAAATATTTATTCAAAAGGCCCCTTTTGAAATTCGTATGATCGCATTTGAAGATTCTAATTACTTCAAGACCCTAAGTCTAAAAATGGGTTGGGGGAAAAGAGGGGAAACTTAACAAGCATATTCACTATTAGAGTTTATTGTCTTTAACATTTTCACATTCCTTCAAAAAGAGCCGAAGAATAATTTCTTTCCGGTGAAAATGGTTTCTCAATATACCTGGTTGGGCTGGGAATTAATGTTGAGATCGAAACATTAAATAAAGATGTCTACTGCAATTTTAGACTAATTGATGAACGGTATTTAAAAAGAATTTATTTATCGAATCAATTAGTCTGTTTTCCGTCGGAAAAATAGGATAAAATTGGTGAAGTTTACCTTGACCAATCTTCGTAGAGCATTCTATATTTGTCGTCTTCAAAAGAGCTTATAAAATCAATGTATCGCGACTTCGGAACCATATTTATTTTTATCTTAATGGGTATTGTGCTAGTCTACGTACCTTTACTTATTCAGAAATTGGTTGCACCCAGCAACCCTAATCCTGATAAACTGGCAACATATGAATGCGGAGAAGAATCAGAGGGGTCTGCCTGGGTTCAATTCAATATTCGTTTTTATGTAATTGCACTCATATTTCTCATATTCGATGTGGAAGTCGTTTTCCTTTTCCCTTGGGCCGTTGTTTTTACCGAACTGGGTATGCTTGCTTTCGTAGAAATGGGCATTTTCCTTTTTATTCTGATAATTGGTCTAGCTTACGTATGGAAAAAGGGAGATCTAGATTGGGTAAAATACAATGTAAAGTATGGCCGTGGGCGTTATGCCAAACAGGTCACTAAAGAACCTCAAACTGTAAAGGAAATTTAATGGGTGTTTTAGAACATAAATTTCAAGATAATGTTGTTGTTGCATCTATGGATAAGTTGATTGGCTGGGCGCGATCCACATCACCTTGGTTTTTTCAATTCGGTTTAGCTTGTTGTGCCATTGAGATGATGGCCACGGCTGCCAGTCGTCACGACTTAATGAGGATTGGAATGATTCCCAGGTCATCTCCTCGTCAGGCAGATGTCATGATTGTGGCAGGTACAGTCACAATGAAAATGGCACTGCGCGTGAAAAAATTGTATGAGCAAATGGCAGATCCCAAGTATGTTATATCGATGGGCAGTTGTGCTACCAGTGGCGGGCCCTATTGGCAGCACGGATATCATGTATTGAAAGGCGTTGACATTGTAGTACCTGTGGATGTTTATGTGCCGGGATGCCCACCACGACCCGAAGCATTAATTGAAGGGTTGCTTAAACTACAAGAAAAGATACAGGCTGAACGTCCGTTGACACGAAAGTCTGTATGACCTCGACAGAGATAAAGGAAACGCTAGATCGCCAATTTCCTGGTTCCGTTATTGANAATATAGATCTTGCAGAAAATCAGTTAGAATTAAAACCGGATCAGTGGTTAGAGATTGCCACTTTTTTAAAAAACGAGCCCGGCCTTAGTTTTGATCAACTGGAATGTGTAACTGGGATTGACACAGGCGAAGATGGCCCTTTACAGTCTCGTTATAATTTTCATTCCATGGAGCATCGCCATAAAATTGAAGTGGTGATTAGCTTAGATCGCAATAACCCAAAGGTTGCTTCTATCGAACAAGTTTGGCGAGTCGGCGACTGGTTCGAGCGGGAAACCTATGATATGTTTGGTATCATTTATGAAGGCCATCGGGATTTAAGAAGAATTTTATGCCCCGAAGACTGGGAAGGATGGCCTCTAAGAAAAGATTACGAACCTCAGGAAACTTACCACGGTATAGTTGTGCCAAAGATAAAGGAAGAAGAATGGGAGTAGTTCAGGGCGATCAGATGGTTCTGAATATCGGGCCCCAGCACCCTAGTACCCATGGTGTCCTTCGTCTCCAGGTACGGACTGATGGTGAGATCGTTTCCGAGATTAAGCCTTACATTGGTTATTTACACCGTTGTTTCGAAAAGCATAGTGAAAATGTAACTTACGAACAGGTAATCCCTTTCACAGATCGCTGTGATTATGTCGCTTCCATGAACAACAATTTTGGGTATGTAGTAACCATGGAAGAACTGATGGAAATTAAAGTGCCCGATCGGGTGGAATATATCCGTGTAATCATGGCAGAACTAAATCGGATTGCAAGCCATCTTTTGGCTCTGGGAACGTATGGCCTGGATGTGGGTGCCTTTACACCATTTTTATATATGTTTCGTGATCGGGAGCGCATTCTCGATATTTTTGAACTAACCTGTGGAGCAAGATTGCTCTATAACTATATGTGGGTTGGGGGCGTATCCCATGATTTGCCCAAAGATTTTGAACGAATTTGTATCGGATTTCTGGACTATTTTGAGCCAAAAATAAAGGAATACAATGACCTCCTAACCCATAATAAGATTTTTCTGGAACGCACAGCAGATGTGGGTGTACTTCCACCGGATGTGGCCATCAATTTTGGTGTAAGTGGTCCCAATCTCCGTGGTTCCGGTGTGAATTGGGATGTGCGGAAAGATGAACCTTATTCGATTTATGACCGGTTTGAATTTGAAATACCGCTTGGTGAGGGAGAATTTGGTACTGTTGGCGACAGTTTTGATCGCTATTGGGTACGCGTGTGTGAAATGAAGGAAAGTATAAAAATTATACGGCAAGCGATTAAAGACCTGCCAGATGGGGATGTATTTCAGACAATCCCAAAAAAGATTCGACCACCAAAAGGGTCTATTTATCGGAGAACTGAAAGCCCTCGCGGCGACCTGGGTTATTACATCATCAGCGATGGATCACCAATACCTTACAGGGTCAAAATGCGTTCGCCAGCTTTTACTGCACTTAGTTCATTAGGTGAAATTGCTCAAGGTTGGATGCTTTCTGATGTGATTGCTATTTTGGGGAGCCTTGATATTGTTTTGGGAGAGATCGATCGATGACAGTTGATACTCTTATGAATTGGTTCGCCAAGCTGGGAGACTTTCCTGAATTGGCTTTTATCCTCGCCGTACTAATTTGTGCTGTTCCTGTATTTCTTTTTATTGCTGTCTATGCTCTTGTGGCTATTTATGGGGAATTAAAGATTTCCTCATTTATGCAAGATAAAGTAGGGCCGATGGGACAAGGCGTCGGTTTGCATGCTGGGAAATGGGGTCTACTGCAGCCCGTTGCTGATGCGTTGAAATTAATACTTAAAGAGGATATTATTCCTACATCGGCGGATAAAAAACTGTTTATCTTGGCACCGTTTATTGTATTTATCGGTGCTTTTATTGCTTTTGCTGCACTTCCCTTTAATCAAAATATCATTATTGCAGATATGAATATTGGTATATTCTACATTTTGGCCGTTAGCTCCTTGGGTGTGATCGGATTAATTATGGCGGGATGGAGTTCGAATAATAAATGGTCTCTGTATGGCGCAATGCGTTCCGCAGCTCAAATTGTGAGTTATGAAATCCCCGCAGCTCTTTCAATCATAGTGGTTATCATGCTTACGGGCACGTTGAGTATGCAGGGCATTATCCAATATCAGAGTGGGTTTGTATGGGGTATTTTGCCCAATTGGATAATCTTTCAGAACCCTTTTACATTTTTGGCCTTTTTCATATTTTTCATTAGTGGCGTGGCGGAATGCAATCGCACACCTTTCGATATTCCAGAGGCAGAATCAGAACTGGTGGCCGGTGCATTTACTGAATATTCGGGCATGCGTTACGCTTTTTTCTTTCTGAGTGAATATGCAAATATGTTTATAGTAAGTGGCATAGCCGTGACAGCCTTCCTGGGCGGTTGGCAAAGCCCAATTCCGGGGATCCTTAATAGCCCTGCTTGGGGGCTTTGGTGGTTTATGAGTAAAGCTATGTTTCTGATTTTCGTAATGATTTGGTTTCGTTGGACTTTTCCACGGTTACGGGTGGATCAATTGATGAATGTTTGCTGGAAAGGATTTACTCCTATTGCTATGGTGAATATTTTTGGTGTTGGTATTTGGCATCTAATGTTAGGATAAAAGGAATGAAAAAATACTTTGCAAATATTTGGGGAACGATCACCACCTTGAAAACTGGAATGGGTATCACCTGGCGTCATATGATGAATATCAAAAAGGATAATGTCACACTTCAATATCCTGAAGAACGGTGGCCCCGTCCCGAACGGGATATTGGTTTCGAGCACGAAAAGTATAATGTCATACGTTCGCGGCTCCACGTGGATATTGACGATTGTATCGGTTGTTTAAAGTGTGAACGTGCCTGTCCAGTGGATTGTATTAAAATTGATACCATCAAAGCACCAACTCGAGGTGAAGATATTCCGGATATCAGACATACGGGCGTTACTGAAAATGGAACTAATAAAGCCTTGGTTGTCAGCCGGTTTACGATCGATATGTCTGAATGCTGTTACTGCAACCTGTGTGTTTATCCTTGCCCTGAGGAATGTATTTATATGGTGGGNGGNCCCAATAGNCCCAAGCATCCCATTGATTATGAATTTTCCGAATTTNACCGTAAAGATCTGATTTATGAATTTTCTAAACCGCTGACATCTGAACAGAAAAGTGAATTAATGAATCCAAAACCGGATGCAAAAGCTTAATGGTTGATCTAGTATTTTGGATTGTAGTTGGTGTGACCATTGNTTCGGCGGTAATGGTGGTCCAAAGTAAACAACTTTTGTATTCAGCCATTGCCCTTCTTTTTACATTTGTAGGAGTTGCCGGTCTCTATATTTTTCTTTGGGCTGATTTTATCGCTGCTGTTCAAGTTGTTGTTTATGTGGGTGGCATCCTGGTTTTAATCGTTTTCGGGATTATGCTGACCAATAAAATCACTTCAGTTAATATAAGTCATACCTCAGTTCAAAGAGGTATAGGCGCTACAGTTGTTCTGGGGATTCTAGCGGGTATAGGGTTCATGATAATCAATACACCATGGTATCAAGTTGCGGCAACTGAACCTGCACAGACAACAGAAACAATTGGAAGATTATTAATGATGGATTATTTACTTCCATTTGAAGTGGCTTCATTATTGTTGTTGGGAGCATTGATCGGAGCTACCACACTTTCAAGAAAAGAAGANTAATGGANAGTTTNACCAATTATTTATTTGTCAGNGCTGCTCTTTTTTGNCTTGGATTGTATGGNGTAATNACACGCCGCAATGGTGTAGCCGTTCTTATGGGNGTAGAATTGATACTGAATTCNGCNAATATCAATTTTCTGGCTTTTGCAAGGTTTNGTGGTATGAATATNNCTGGACATGTGTATGCCTTATTTGTGATTGTATTGGCCGCAGCTGAAGCAGCGGTTGCNTTGGCGATNATTATCAATATTTTTAACAATTTTAAAACGATTAACGTTGACGATGTGAGTCAGTTAAGACAATGATTACCGGAAACATTATCACCGATTTTTGCCTTCTGATTCTCTTTTTACCTGTAGTTGCATTTGCTATTAATATTTTTATTGGTAAGCGTTTACCNCGTCAGGGAGATTGGGTATCCGTCGGCGCTATTTTGATNACGCTTGTTTTATCCTTGNCCNTGCTGATGAATATGTTCATGAACTGGGATCCTAATTTTTCTCANGAAGTTCAATTTTCTTGGATTGATTTAGGAGCTTTTAAAATTGAATTAGGATTCTGGGTTGATAATATNACTATTGTAATGTTGGTTGTAGTGGCGCTGATCTCTAGTACGACCCATATTTTTTCATTGGAGTATATGAAAGGTGACATCCGCTATAGTCGCTATTACGCTTATCTTGGGCTATTTACCTTTTCCATGAATGGGATTGTATTAGCCAATAATCTAATCTCTATGTACATATTCTGGGAACTGGTTGGTGTTAGTTCTTATTTATTGATTGGCCACTGGTTTGAAAAGCATTCTGCTGCGAATGCTGCCAAAAAGGCTTTTTTAACCAACAGGGTAGGGGATATCGGATTTTTTATCGGTATCATGCTCATGTTTACAGCAATAGGGTCTTTTAATTTTCAGGATTTATTTTCAGGTATTTCTCAGGGTATGATCAGTGGACAACTGCTTACCTTAGCCGGAGTGGGTATATTTATGGGTGCTGTTGGTAAATCTTCGCAGTTTCCTCTACATATCTGGCTGCCCGACGCAATGGAAGGGCCAACGCCTGTTTCAGCCTTGATGCATGCAGCCACCATGGTTGCCGCCGGTGTTTACCTGACTGTTAGATTATTTCCTTTATTTTCACCTGAAGCTTTACTGATTATTGCATATGTGGGCGGTTTCACTGCTTTATTTGCTGCTACAATTGCCGTTACCCAAAATGATATTAAAAAAGTATTGGCTTATTCAACCGTCAGCCAGTTGGGATATATGATCTTNGCAGTNGGNGTTGGCAATTATNTTGCNGCNTTTTTCCACTTGCTGACCCATGCTATGTTTAAAGCTTGNCTNTTTTATGGNTCNGGTTCTGTNATTCATGCCATGCATCATTCTTTGCACGANCTTAATGACCANGATACAGATCCNCAGGATATGCGGAANATGGGTGGATTTAAATCTAAAATGCCAATCACATATTGGACTATGGCCATTGCTACTTTGGCTATTTCAGGAGTACCATTTTTCTCAGGATTCTTATCTAAAGATGCCATCTTAGCTGGAACGCTAGCATTTGCCCAACATTATCCACAACATTTTCTATTACCGNTATTCGGCTTTGGTGCAGCAGCCATTACGGCATTTTATATGTTTAGGCTTATTTTCATGACNTTCCATGGTGAGGNCAAAATGCCCAANGTATTCAAAGGTATTCATGAATCACCNCGCGCAATGACTTTNCCATTGATTCTATTAAGTAGTCTTAGTTTTTTCATTTTTTATACATTACCCTATTTAAACCCATTTTCCGATCATGGCTGGTTTACTGAATTGATCCAAGCAAGCGATTCTGTCGTTAAAGGTAATCCCACAGCAGGGGAGATCTATGAAGGTATACACCATGCACATTATCCGGCAATGGCCCTATCATTACTGGTGGCCGGTTTTGGCATAGGGATGGCCACATTAATGTATATGAAGAAAAAACTTTCTGCGGATATCTGGTCAGAAAAAATGGGTTTCTTGTACAAATTATCTCTTAATAAATATTTCTTTGATGAGAATTATAACCGATTTCTGTATCAACCTGTTTTAAAACTATCCCGGGCCATTGCTTTTGTAGATTGGGATTTATACGATAAATATTTCATTAATGGTTTTGGCCGGGTTACAAAATGGCTGGCATTTTTAACAGGACGATTAGATTACGANGGTCTAGATCAAAAGCTAGTTGATGGTGTGGGCAGAACTGCCCAGGGTTTTGGAAATCAGTTGAAGAATGTTCAAACAGGTCGGTTGCAGAATTATATGTTATTTGCGCTGGCAGGTGTAATTGTGATTTTGGTCATGCAGACAATTTAAAGTTTTCATAAAGGGTTAGGTATGAATCATTTACTGAGTTGGATCATTTGGCTACCGATCATAGGTATCGTAGNCGTTATTATAATACCTAGGGATAAGGGTACTCTGATCAAGCAGGTTTCCGCAGTAGTAACTGGGGTTCAATTGGTATTAACAATTTACTTGTGGCGTATATTTGATGNGTCCAAAGGTACATTTCAATTTATGGAAAGTGCCGAATGGATCCCGTCTTTTAATATTTCATATATGCTGGGTGTGGATGGGCTGAGTTTACCGATGGTTTTTCTAANGGCTTTGCTTGGATTTTTGGGTGTGTTTGTCAGTTGGAATATCAATAAAGCAGTGAAGGGATATTTTGCCCTTTTCCTCTTACTAAATACGGGTATTATGGGTGTCTTCCTATCTTTGGATTTCTTTCTGTTTTATGTCTTTTGGGAAGTAATGTTATTGCCCATGTACTTTCTGATCGGCATGTGGGGCGGCCCTCAACGCGAATATGCTGCCATTAAATTTTTTCTGTATACACTTTTTGGATCTGTTTTAATGCTTATAGCAATTCTTGCTCTTTACTTTACCTGTGGGAAAACATTTGACATGCTGGTATTGATGGAAACTGCGCCAATAGCTTTAAACGGCGTATTGTGGTGGGGGATGAGTGCTATTAAGGTTATTTGGGTCCTTTTATTTATTGGGTTCGCAATTAAAGTNCCAGTCTTTCCATTCCATACCTGGCTGCCTTTGGCGCATGTTGAAGCACCTACGGCCATTTCAGTAATATTGGCTGGAATCCTATTAAAATTAGGTCTGTATGGCATTCTTAGAATTAATTATACTATGTTGCCTGATGGCGTATTTTGGTTTGCGGGTGCNCTGGCAGTTTTAGGCTTGATTAATGTGATTTGGGGAGCCATGTGCGCATTGGCTCAGACCGATTTGAAAAAATTGGTGGCATACTCCTCTATTAATCATATGGGATATGCGCTTTTGGGAATGGCAGCAGTGATTGCGGGTTCTGCTATGGGAGAGGATAATTTGCTGGCAGCTCAAGCTGGAATCAATGGTGCCGTATTCCAGATGTTTAATCACGGTACTATTTCTGCGATGTTATTTATCTTAGTGGGTGTGATTTATGATCGGGCCCATCATCGTGATATCGATGGTTTCGGNGGANTGGCTGGAAAGATGCCTATATATTCAGGGATTGTAGCTCTTGCTTTTTTTGCTGGACTAGGCCTGCCGGGATTTAGTGGATTTATCAGNGAGGCAATGTGTTTCATTGGTGCTTTCCCTGTTTTTAGAACAATTGTAATTATATCCACAATAGGGATC
This sequence comes from Fidelibacterota bacterium, assembly GCA_002716525.1. Lineage (GTDB taxonomy): Bacteria > Fidelibacterota > Marinisomatia > Marinisomatales > TCS55 > TCS55. Next base: position 39,054 of record PBBH01000031.1, read on the forward strand.
TTACTGAATGCAGCTTATTTCCTTTGGGCTTTTCAACGNATCTTCTTTGGAGAACTCAATGAAAAATATAAAGACCTTCCTGAAATAAACCGTATGGAGCTTTTTACAGTNATACCNCTGGCTGTTATNACTTTGATTNTAGGNATATATCCTCGGCCATTTTTGGATGTGATCAGTGAAACGATGAATGTATTGATTGATCAAGTTGTGTCACTTGGCGGTCTAGTNAACTTGATGTAGGAAATTTAATGAGTAACCTCAATAGCTTATCCTATTTTTGGCCGGAACTCATTTTAACNGNTACGGTTTTAGTGGCCGTGGTTGCGGACCTTTTTTATCGTAAAGACGACTCTTTTAAGGTTGCCTGGTGGGTATTAGGAGGATTGATTCTTACAATAGTTGCCATTAGAACGGGTGGAAGTGCAGTAACAGACCTNTTTATGGGCACCATCGCATTGGATCCTTTTGCAGAGTTTTTTAAAGTGTTAATNCTCCTTTCAACTGTATTGGTCATNCTGATGAGCTTTAAATCAGATGAATTGAAAAACTATAGCGTTGGTGAATATTTTTCTATTCTNGCTATAATGGCGTTGGGCCTTTTCCTCATGGCGTCTGCTATTGATATTCTGATGGTTTACNTATCTCTGGAAATAGTATCTATTATGTCTTTCTTTTTGGCCGGATATTTAAAAAAGTCGCAGCTTAGTAATGAAGCCTCNTTGAAATATGTGATTTATGGCGCATTCTCATCGGGAATAATGTTATTTGGTTTTAGTATNNTATTTGGATTAACAGGCTCAACCAAATTTTTCGAAATCAGACAAGCTCTGGCTGGTTTGGANAATGGNGCNAATCTAGCATTAATTATCTCGTCNGTATTCATTTTGGCTGGATTTGGATATAAAATTTCGGCAGTACCATTTCATTTTTGGACACCGGATGTTTATGAAGGATCTCCGACGACAATAACAGCATATTTATCCATTGCTCCGAANGCTGCTGGGTTCGCGATGTTGATTCGATTTTTCAATCAAGTTATGGGTGANGGTACAGCAATGATAAATGACTCATGGTCNGCATTAGGGGGCTTACCTTGGCCGCAACTAATGGGTGTTCTGGCTGTAGCGACGATGTCACTTGGAAACTTGGTGGCTATTCAACAAAATAGTGTCAAACGAATGCTGGCTTATTCTAGCATNGCTCACGCNGGTTATATGATGATGGCATTACCTGTAATGTCAAACCAGGGTATCTATGGNATTATGATGTATCTGGTAATGTATTTNTTNATGAATTTGGGTGCTTTTTTTGTAGTAATATATATTCAAGGTAAAACGGGCGGCGAGAGTTATGAAGATTTTAATGGTTTAGGTTGGACAATGCCCTTCATAGGCGTTGTGATGACACTNTTTATGTTTGCTTTAACTGGTTTGCCTCCCACNGCTGGTTTTATTGGAAAATTTTATCTTTTNGCAGCCGTTATTGAAGCCGGACCTCAATTTTACTGGCTTGCTTTTTTTGGTGTGTTAAACAGTGTAATATCCCTTTATTANTATGTGAGAGTAGTAAAACATATGTATTTGNNTGGTGAACGAAGTGACGATGTCTCAATGCCTTCATCAAACCTTGTTACTGTACTTCTTGTCTTTTTAGCCGTCCCTTCTTTAGTCCTTGGAGTCTATTGGGAGCCTGTGGCCAATTGGATTAATCAATCACTGGTATTATTATCTTCTGGGATGTAACTAAAGGATGAAGGAGAAGGGGGATTTAATCATTAATATTTATGATTTTGGATGATTAGGACGTTTCTAATGTCATACAAATACAAATAAATTCATGGCTGATTATGATTGAAAATTATTTACCTATCCTAATTGTTTTTATTCTTGCTGTGAGCTTCGTTTTTGTAAGTTTGATTTTATCACATTTTGTGGGGCCGCGTATTAACAACAAGGTTAAAATGATGCCTTATGAGTCAGGTGTAGATCCTGTAGGTGAGACTAGGATCAGATTTTCTATCCGATTTTTCCTTATTGCACTTCTTTTCATTATTTTTGATATCGAAATTGTTTTTCTTTATCCTTGGGCAGTAGTATTCAAAGATTTTCTTACAATGGGGTCATTTATATTTTTTGAGATGGTTGTTTTCCTTTTTATTCTTGCGTTTGGTTTTGTTTATGTATGGAAAAATGGGGCGCTTGAATGGGAATAGATCATTATAATGAAACTGGGAGTAATGAATGAAACCCACTGAAATTAAATCAAATATTTTAACCACTACATTAGAGAGTGCCATAAACTGGGGCAGAAAAAATTCGTTTTGGCCCATGCCTTTTGGTACAGCCTGTTGCGGGATTGAATTCATGGCTGTTTTAGCTGCTCGTACAGACCTGGCTAGATTTGGAGCTGAGGCAATTCGTTTTACACCACGGCAGTCCGATTTGCTGATTGTTGCCGGTCGGATTTCCATCAAAATGATGCCGGTTTTGATCCGTATTTATGAGCAAATGCCTGAGCCGAAATGGGTTATTTCTATGGGAGCCTGTGCCTCAAGTGGAGGTGTGTTTGATACATATAGTGTAATCCAGGGAGTAGATCAATTTATTCCAGTGGATGTCTATGTTCCTGGATGTCCTCCAAGGCCGGAAGGCGTGGTTGAAGGATTGATGAAACTCCAGGATTTGGTGGGCGAGGAAAAATTGTCTGATTATTCTCCTGCCTAAGACAAGTAAATGTCACAAGAGACTTTAATATCCCAATTAAAAGAAAAATTTCCTGAAGCTTTTCTGGATATCACGGAATTTGTGGGCGAAAAAATATTGCATTTAAAAAGCCAAAATATATTATTGGTATTAACTGCATTAAAATCAGCTGGTTACAATTTTTTGGCAGACCTCACCGCAATTGATAATCTCACTTTAGGCGGATTTGAGCGCTTTGCTGTTTCTTATCATTTATTATGTCACGAGACGGCGGAGAGAGTTACAGTAAAAGCATATGTTTCTGAAGAAAAACCCACCTTACCTTCGGTAGAATCACTTTGGAAAACAGCAGATTGGCAAGAGAGGGAAGTATTTGATTTATATGGAATAATATTTGAAGAACATCCCGATTTGACCCGCATTATGAATCCAGATGACTATGAAGGTTATCCCTTGAGAAAAGACTATCCCAGGTTGGGGCGCAAAGAAAGAGATGATTTTCCAGTGGTTGATCGGGGCATACAAAAAAAGAACCCATTAGAATGAACAGGGTAACTGAACAGCCGATTGAAACCGATAAAATGGTGCTCAATTTTGGGCCGCAACATCCATCGACGCATGGTACGCTTAGAATCATTATGGAATTGGAGGGAGAGACAGTAACAAAAGCCACACCGGAAATTGGGTTCCTTCATTCTGGATTTGAAAAGCTTGGTGAAGATTTGGATTTTAACCAATATATCACAATTACAGATCGAATGAATTATCTATCGCCTCTATGTAATAATGTGGCATATGCCTTGGCAGCAGAAAAATTAATGGGTCTAAAAGTGTCCAAACGGACAGAGTATATCCGTGTTTTAATGTGTGAATTAAGTCGAATTGCCGATCATCTATTAAATGTGGGTATGCTTGCTGTGGATTTGGGTGCAATGACTGCTTTTCTTTATGGATTCAGGTTAAGGGAAGACATTTATGATCTTTTTGAAATAGCTACTGGAACTCGACTGACGACCAGCTATACGTTAGTAGGTGGTTTAATGAGAGATATTCCAGATGGATATGATAAGGCTGTTATTAAAGTGCTTGACGAAACGGTTGAAGTTGCTAATGAAATTGAGACATTATTAAATAAAAATAGAATTTGGCAAGATAGAACAAAAGATATAGGTATTATTTCCAAAGAGGATGCTATTTCATATGGTATCTCGGGTCCTATGGCAAGAGCATCAGGTATTGATTGGGATATCAGAGTAAACGAACCACCGTATTCCAGTTATGAGGATTTTGATTTTGACGTAGCTATAGCTTTGAATGGTGATGTATTTGATCGTTACCTGGTGCGTATGGAGGAAATTCAGCAAAGTATAAAGATCTGTAGGCAGTCACTAGATAAAATGCCAACTGGAGATGTGAGTCTTGATCCAGATTTGGGGTTTAGTCTCCCTCCAAAAGATGAAGTTTATAACTCTATTGAGGGTTTGATTTATCATTTTGAAGTTACCATGCCAAA
>PBBH01000032.1 GCA_002716525.1 Fidelibacterota bacterium
CCTGGCTGTATTCAATTGTCTGATTGTATAAAGATGATTTGATATAAGAGAATCTACTTTTGTAATTGTACCATCTCTCCATCGGATTTCTGTTGACAAAAAACCCGTATCTACGGCAAATACTTGCAGTGGATCACTGCCAGAAAGGTAACGTCCACCAGCAATAATTTCGCGGGACTGGATATTGGGCCCACCCTTAAGTATTATTTTTGCACCAATTGCTTGTGAATTTGACTTTTGACCAATTAAACGTATGGCTAATCGAGGGGCATCTGAATCATTTCGGAATAATCCAACATTTTGATTAAGCCTGTTAATCACAATATCCATATCACCATCATTGTCTAGATCGGCTGCGGCCATTCCATGAGAAATGTCTCGTTCTGATCCAAGGCCCCAACCATCTGAAACAGTTTCAAATTTGAGATCACCTTTGTTTCGAAAGACTATATTTTTCAATTCTAAAGTTGGGTAATCGAAAAGCATCCGTTTGTATTGATCAAATGAAGTCACATTTGGTAGTGCTTCTTTTTGTTTCTGGTTTGAATCAGAATCCTGCACATCATACATATGGCCTGTAGTGATTAGAATATCTTCATAACCATCTAGATCGACATCCATAAACATACTAGCCCAAGACCATTCAGAAGCTTGTGTATTGCTAAACTGGGAAATTTCACTAAAAGTATGATCACCACGGTTAAGAAAAAGTGTATTATGCATATATTGTGGGCGATTATCAATTTCACCAATGGAAAGAGGTGTTGGCGCCATGGTGCCCATTTGCGTTTTTTGTAATATGTGGGATTGGCTCATCATATCAGTAACAAAAATATCAAAGTCACCATCATTATTTAGATCTGAGAAATCAACGGCCATAGATGAATTACTAGTATGGCGAATAGCCAGTTTTGGCAATGCGCGAAATGTACCATCTCCATTGTTGATCCAGATACGGTCTGGGCTTTCAAAATCATTACATATATAAATATCTGGATGGGAATCATTATTCAAATCTCGAAACTGGGCCATGAGGCCCCAATCTCTGAGGTGTGTTTCTAAAGGCTGACCATTTTCATCAGTGAAATGATTTTTTGTTATATTGATTAGTTCAAATTTTCCATTTCCATTGTTGAGGTAAAATTGATCTACTTCAGCCATTTCAAATCGGAGGAGAATATTGTTTCGTACTTCAGTTTCGTAATGTTGATTGAATGGTGGACGAACAATCCAACGGTTATTAGCAAGTTCAATTAAAGTGTTTTCAAAACTTAAGATCGGTGGTGGGAGAGAATCGCGAATAGCCAGCCGTTTATAGTTGGTGATATATAAATCTAAATCTCCATCATTATCTACGTCGGCTAGAGCAGAAGAAGTACTGCCAGGGTTGTCTAAATTAGAAGCTAGTCTGGATTCATTGAACGTACCATCACCTTTGTTGATAAATAAACTATTTGGGCCACCTAGTGCAGTTACAATTAGATCGAGATCCCGATCGCCATCCACATCTGCAAAGACGGCACCAGTTGAATAACGTGATGAACAAGAAACACCAGCGGCTTCAGAGACATCCTCAAATTGCCAGTTTCCTTTGTTTAGATAAAGGACATTATTTTCCCGGATTCGGGCTATGTAAATATCAATCAAACCATCTCCATTCGCATCGCCCAGGGCAACTCCTGATCCATGCATTAAATGTTGGTTTTCAAGGACTTCCTTTTCACCAATTTGATTTGCCGCTGTGACTCCTGTATGGGTAGAGTTTATTGACGTAAAACCAGATCTACCATTTCCAATAGGCGGGGAAAGTTTGTCTTTCCGAAAAACCTGTCCGGTTTTCCATCCAGGNTCATTTTTTGTGCACCCTGCCATGAATAAGAATAAGATTAGAAATAAATATTTTATTTTCATATGAGATGAAGAAATAAAATTAATTACCAAAGGTATTACTTAGTAATCTGTCCGCACTGTTTTAGTCATTGTCAAAACGATGTGGGTGCTTTCTTTAAAAGATTGATGTTGAATGGTTGTTGCTTTAATATAATAATAAACTGTTAATATATATAAAATGTGAAACCACCATTCAGATACTTTTCCAAGAAAAAACACACCATCAATTATAACCAAGGCCATAAATAAAATTGTAACCATCATTGTTGGTGGATATAATTTTCTTTTNAGGCCAAGCATTTGNTGGTANAAATCATTTTTCACATCACTATGTGATTCAACATACTCCCGTATATTAACACCAGTCCCAACAAAAAAGAACATTACCAGAGTCTGGGTAGCAACAAAAATGATACTAATNAATAAATCTAGCGTAATATGATTTTGAGGCCATAGATCAAAATAATGATTCATCCCAATTAGNAATAACCCAATACCTGAAATAGCTACCATGACATAAGAAAGAATCATAAAAAACCACATCAGATTACCTAAACATTAAAATGAAAATAAATGCAGTCTCCGTCCTGCACAATGTAATCTTTGCCTTGGAGTTGGACGAGGCCCGCATCTTTTGCGTTTTTTTCAGAACCCATATCAATCATATCATCATATTTAGTCACTTCTGCTTTGATAAACCCTCTTTGAAAATCCGTATGGATTTCCCCGGCTGCCTCTACAGCTGNGACCCCTCGTTTTATGGTCCAGGNCCGCAATTCTTTTTGGTTACCTGTAAAGTAGGTTTCCAGGTCAAGCANGTGAAAACTAGCACGNATTAATTTATTGAGCCCTGGTTCGGGAAGGGNATAATCTTTTAGAAACATCACCATGTCATTATCATNNAGCATAGAAATTTCCTGTTCTAATGTTCCNCATAGTCGAATNGCTNCGTTATTTTCTTTTTTTGCNAAATCAAAAAGAGACTGAATTTGGGNACCTCTTTTTTNATGAGTGATTTCGTCTTCATCTACATTGGCCACATAAAGTACTGGTTTCTGCGTTAATAATAAAAGACTTCTGGTGAAAGATAGNTCATCNTCTTTNTCCTCAAAAGTCCTAGCCTNATTNCCTGCATTACAATGAGATTGTAAACGNTTGGCTANATTATAATCTTTATGATAACGTTTTTCTTTTTTGGATAGTTTTGAAAGNCGATTTACACTTTTTTCAAGTGTTTGTANATCNGCCAAAAGCAGTTCTGTTTCTATTAATTCNGCATCACGAACCGGATCTACATTACCTTCTACATGGGTCACATTTTCGTTTTCAAAACAACGCACCACTTGAATAATAGCATCAACATGACGGATTTGGCTGAGAAACTGATTACCAAGCCCCTCCCCTTTATTGGCACCTCGAACCAATCCGGCAATATCGGTGAATTCAACATTCGCAGGTGTCGTCTTTTCTGAGTTAAATATTTTTTTTAATTCTTTCAATCTAGGGTCAGGTAAAGAAACAATACCCATATAAGGCTCTATTGTACAAAAAGGATAATTTTCAGCAGGAACAGAAGATGTTGTCAATGCATTGAATATGGTCGATTTCCCAACATTTGGTAAGCCGACAATGCCGCATCGAAGGGCCATAGAAAATTCCTAATTAATATTGAATGAAGTAAAAAACAATAATGNTAAAACGGNTCTAAAGCNGGGTCTTTNCCGTAATCCCATGTTAGNTTATNAAATAAACCTACCTGTAAANCTTTGGCAAAATAAATGGCTTTATNCTTGACTTCCAATACTGCATCNCCCCACGCCATATAGGTAGGTTTAGTAATGAATTTTCGTATGTCAATNTGGTAAANGATTTTTTCGTGGAATGGNCGAACCTGACCTTTNAATTTTAAATNTTTNACCCCTAAAGCACGACCACGGCCTTGGCCACCAGCCCAAGTGAGAAAAAACCCAATTAACTGCCAAAATCCATCAAGTCCNAGACATCCAGGCATAACTGGATCGTTTTTAAAATGACAGTCAAAGAACCATAAAGATTCANTGATATCTANTTCAGCTTTTATTTCNCCTTTTCCATATTTNCCACCCTCATCAGAAATATNTAGAATACGGTCCATCATAAGCATNGGNGGCATTGGNAGTTTACCTTTTTNTGGCAGAAACAATTTACCTGACCCACTNTTAATTAAATCTTCTTTGGTGAAACTATTTTTACGTTCCATGAATCATACTTAAAGGTTCCGNAAATTTACCTTNAATAGAAGAATTATNTAGATAATGTTTTCTATCTCATTTTATTGGTGAATACATCTGCCTAAATTCAAACTTCATTATTTGGAGAAAAAAATGGCTGAATGGGTATTATTACTAGGTGGTTCCACTGGTCATGGTGCTGCAACTGCAAAACAATTGGCTAAAGATGGTTATGGTATTATCGCCTTTCATTTTGATCGTGGTGAAGCAAAAAAAATTGCTGAAGAAACNATCACTGANGTTGGTGAAATTACCAAAGGCNATTGTCATTATTTTAATAGNAATGCTGCATCGGAAGAAGTAATGGATAAGTATATCCCCCAAATCAAAGAAATTACCGGTGGCCAACCATTGAAACTTTTATTGCATTCAATTGCATTTGGTACAACTACCAATTTTTTTGGGAGTAAACCTGTCACGCAAAAACAAATGGATATGACCATTCACGTAATGGGGAATTCTNTTCTNTATTGGACACAAAAATTGTTTGCAGCTGATTTGTTAAGNAAAGGCTCCCGGGTGATTGGCTTGACTAGTGAAGGTAACTACCTGGCTATGGATGGTTACGGTCCGGTGAGTGTTGCAAAGGTAGCNATGGAAGCAATCATTCGTCAGATTGGCTGGGAACTCGGGAAATATGGTATAACTGCTAATTCAGTTCAAGCCGGTGTAACACACACTAGAGCTTTAACAAAAATTACTGAAAACTGGAAAGATTGGATTGAAAGTACNAAAAAGCGTAANCCAATGGGNCGAACAACAACACCGGAAGANGTAGCTGGAACCATATCGTTACTATTGAAACCAGAAGCAGATTTTATTAACTGTTCCATCATCTATTGTGATGGCGGTGAGCACCGTTCAGGTTCTATTTAATTTAGATAATTTTTTNNATTNATTAAGAGCCAGATTCTTCGAGTTTTGCTCTTTGTTTTATAAGGGTAACCAAATCATAATTAGCTTTGGTTGGCTGCATTTGGAAGCATGTTTCTGCTTCTTTTAATGCATAGTNCCACCANCCCTTTTTTGTATACATTAATGACAAATTGTAATGTGCTTTACTGAGAGTCTCAAAATCTTCTCTCTTTAGTTCTTTGTATGAATCTGGATAAAGTCGAGTTACCTCTCGAAATTCAAGGATTGCTTCTTCAACCAATCCTTTTTGGACATACCAATTTCCCAATTTCAAATGGCGCTCGGGATCTTCTTTACATCCGCTAATCAGAAATGAAAGCGATAAAATCAGGACTGTTTTAGTAATACAAAACTTCATTTTGTAACGATTAAATTGCGGCACGAATCCTTAGAAATCCAAGGAAAACATTTATTGATTTTTTAATTGATTGTGAAGAGNGCAAACAAACAACACTATTGTAAGTAATCCTGCCATCATAAAAACACCCCTAATAAATTATAATGATGATCACTAATAGTCAGTTTGGCCAATGCTGTCTTCCCGGGTAAGTAAAACTATAGATCCTAAAAGCAAGAGCGCCCCGAACCACTGGGCTGGCGACATCATATTCCCTCGGATGAACCAATCAAAAGCAACGGCTGATAAGGGCCAAAACAATTCATAAAGTGTNNCATGAGATGCGGGTAAATGATTAAGCCCATAATAATAAATAAATAGAGCTAAAGAGCCTGTACTTATAACAATTAGAATAATATAGGCCCANTTGGACAAGGTCATTTTTTCAATAGCTTCGTATTGATCTGTGGAAAAAAGTATAAAAAATGTTATGACCCCTGTTATTGTAAGCCTGAGTGAAGTAACCGTTTTGAAGGATAAACGTTTTAGTGCATGTTTCCCTAGAACCGTCGAACTGCCCCANCTGAAAGCGGCGAGTAAAGCTAAAAGGGAGGCGATGATNGTTTTATCGTCCCAAGTNTTCATGGAACTTGTTCCAAATGTTACNAGATATCCCCCAACGATTGCCATTACGGCTAAGATTAAGAATTTTGATGTAATCTTTTCTTTCAAGATGACAGCTGCTAAAGCGATTGCAAATACAGGTTGGAATTTTTGCAAGAGCACTACCACTGAAAGATCAATATGATTCACATAACTAAGTGCTTTTGTGTAAAAAAATGTGCCTAGGATTCCNCCACAAATACTGATCCATAATACAGATATCCAACCTCGCTGGTTCAAAGAAGATATTTCTTTCCANCCTTTGAATAGTANAGGTAAAAAAATTATGGCACCAATAATATGTTCTAGAGAAATAATTAAAAATGAAGGTAGGCTAAACAGATTCTGACGTATAAATCCGTCTAGACTCCATAAAATAGCGGTAAAAATAACTGCAAAAGGGGGGAGATACTTTTTCATCCCTTGAAATTACATATCATAGATAAATCTTCGGAAACTGTTATAATAGTTTATTAATAAAATTATCAACGCATAAGTGCTTTAATGGTAGCATTGGATTTAGCCAAACGTTCGCTCAATAATTGNACAATAAATGTATGGAGTTCCGCTGCTTTTTCCGGCGACTCCTTATTAATTGCATGAAAATGATCTTTGGAAAGAAAATAAATCAGGCAATTTGTTTCTGTGATTACTGAAGCAGATGCTTTTGATCCTAGATAAAGACTGACCTCGCCTACCACAGTACCATCACCCATTGATTTAAGACGAATGTCTTTACCTTTTTCGGTTTCAAGTTGAACTGTGATACGCCCCGATTCAATAAAATAAATACCGTTGGGATCTTTACCTTGTTCTATAATTAGGGTTCCTGGTTTAACATCCATCGTTTTAAAATATATTGCAATATCAACGAACCTAATTTTAAATGATTCACTAGCTTTAATTGATTCCACAGTAGTGGCCTCTTCTTGGTCAATAATTTGTTCTTCGCACCATTCCAACCCNTGATCTAAATCAGAAAATTCTATAAATAAACCAGAATNATCAGGGAGTAATCCTTCAACAGCCAACTGTCGGGCCATGAATTTTTTAATATCNCAGAAAAGAACCTTAAATTNTTTGTTTTCTGCCATAATATGGAGTTTGTTAAAGCTATTGATTGTAGAAGAATCCAATCCTGTAACCTGTCGGAAATCAAAGATTANATATGTTAATTTTTCTTCTGNNTCAAGTGCAAGGCGNTCTGTAACTNTCTCTAATAATCTGTGNGCTGTACCAAAAAAAATAAACCCTTGTAGAGGCAAGATAAAAATTTGATTTCCCCTTTGTTCTACGACAGAATTTAATTTTTCTGATCTTTCTACATTGCTATGAAGAGTCTGTCCTGAAAGTTCATGNTTGATAACCTCTACTTTGGAATAANTAATTACAAACAGAGCGATGGACATTAACAATCCAACGGCGATACCCTCTAAAAATCCAATTGTACCAATNACAATCAGNATAATGACAATAACACCATAATCCATTTTAGAAATTTTGCCCCATGTATCATATAGCCACTGTTCGAGAAAGGAAATACCTAAGTTAAGTAGTAGTCCACCTAGAATNACTTTTGGGAAAACAGATAATAAATCAGCTCCAAACAGAAGCGTAATNCCACAAAGTATGGCCACAGTAATGCTACTGATATTTGTTTTCGCACCTATTGAATGAGCCATAGTAGTCTCACTTAGCGTAAGGTAGCCCGGCGATCCACCTCCGATNCCAACAAGTATATTACTTAAGCCTGTGAGTTTTAGCTCACGATCAAGGTTAAAATCTTTTTTTACTGTTAGTTCCAATCCACTATAATTAAATAAAACAGAAATAGCNCTTAACACCATCATAGTTGCTATAGTGGGTAGATGANCAAAATAAATATTCCATTGGAAAGAAGATAAATGAGCATGGAGTGAACCAGGGAAAAGTCCGCCCTTTGGAAATGGCCCNAGTAAATACCCAAGATTTTCGAGAGNACTAAATGAATAGCCTAAAAAATACATTACAANATAAAAAATAATGATACCACCTAATAATATTGCCAAATATAAAAGATAGTGAGAAAAGAAACGCCCAGCAAGTAGCATGCCAACTCCAAAAANAAATCCAGGGAGCCATTTTATTAATAACGGNTGGTTAAAAAATGTTAGGGNTGACTCTAATGTCAAATCCTGGTCTGTCATCATACTGAAAGAAAATTTNACAATCAACCAACCAGTACCAGCTAGAAAACCCCCTACCACAGGGTAAGGTATAAAGCGGACTAACTTACCGAGTTTAAACTGACCAAGAATATAAAAAAAGATACCCACTAATACTGATGTCATGCCAATAGCCATAAACATAAAGGAAAAAAGCTCGCTTCCTGACCAGTGTGCACCATCACTTGCTATAAGCGTTAATGCCATTAAGGCTAAGATAGCAATGGGGATATCTTGAGGTGCACTAAGAATAATTGGAAATTTGGAAGTAAAAGCTGAAAACAGTGCAAATATTAGCGATCCTACCAGAAGAATACCAATACCCTGTGGAAGGAATTCCGCTAATGGGCCCGTAAACACCAGTGCTGCAAGAGCCATGGCAGATACAATAATAATAATACCATTAACCGTACCAGCGATAATGTCTGGAATAACACTGGAAAATTTAGATTTAGACACCATGAATCATTTTATGCTTGCCCCCCAAATGATGAAAAATCTGCAATATCAATTCCAAAGGAACGAATTGCCGCCNACCACATTTGNCTTTCTGGCATATTGAATACAAAATCTGGTGTAGTTTCTTGGACCAGCCAATCTCCATTTTCAATTTCACGTTCCAATTGTCCCGCCTTCCATCCAGCATGACCAAGTAATAGGCGACATAATTCAGGCCCTCTTTGGGCTGAAATATCTTCTAGTGTTTTTTTATGACTAGAGATAAAAAAATCATTTGAAATCTTAATGGAATCGTTTGACTTATAGTTACCACTGTGGAGTACAATTCCCCTTTCTACCATTACAGGCCCGCCAAAATAAATTTGATCTACAGCATTGAATATTTCACCTTTTTCATCATAAAAATTCTCAAAAATTTTATTCAAAGTGGGATCTTTGAATGGTTTATTTATAATTAGTCCCATCGCCCCCTTTTTATTGAGCTCACACATATAAATAACAGAACGATTAAAGTATGTATCCTGCATGTGAGGCATGGAAATNAGTATGTGATTTATTATCGAATTCATGCTATATCTTATGCAATTGTAAGAGTGAATNCTATAAANAATATTTATAGAAAAAATTNNGTAAATCGTTTTTTGAACAGGTNCTAATATAGTNGTAAATTCAAGGCCGTCTANAATTATGCNGATAAATAGACAAAAAAATAATGAAAAAACTAGCAGATAAAATTATTATAAAAGGCGCTCGGCAGCATAACCTAAAAAATATTGATGTTGAAATTGAACGTAATAAATTAGTGGTAATTACTGGCCTTTCTGGGTCTGGGAAATCTTCGCTGGCTTTCGATACCTTATATGCAGAAGGTAAACGAAGATATGTGGAATCACTATCTTCATATGCACGCCAGTTTCTGGGATTATTGGAAAAACCAGATATGGATTATATTGAAGGATTATCTCCGGCTATTTCAATTGAGCAGAAAGCCACTGTTCGCAATCCAAGATCTACAGTGGGGACTGTAACAGAAATTCATGACTACTTGCGTCTTCTTTATGCGCATGTCGGCCGACCTCATTGTTGGCTTTGCAACCGTCCGATTCAGCGGCAGACGGTTCAGCAAATCGTGGATACTATCATGAAATTTGGTGAAGGCGCTCGTATTAATATATTGGCACCTGTAGTTCGTGGACGAAAAGGTCAGCATAAAGGTGTTTTTGAGCAAATACGTAAAGAAGGGTTTCTACGTGTACGCATTGATGGTAAAGTATATAAAATTGATGAAAAGTTCACTTTAGAAAAAAATAAAAAACATTCAATTGAAGTAGTAGTAGATCGCATTGTTTTAGAGGGTGATTTCAAAGAAAGGTTAACTGAGTCAGTTGAATTATCTTTAAAAATTGGTTCTGGTTTGATGATTGTTCATGAATTACCTAGTAAAGATCATTTATTCAGCGANCATTTTGCATGTCCACATTGTGAAGTTTCAATGGAGGAACTTTCTCCGAGAATGTTTTCATTTAACTCGCCNTATGGTGCATGNCCTCACTGNGATGGCCTTGGTTCTCACATGGAAATTGATCCCGAACTGGTGGTGCCAGACAAAACTAAATCTTTGATACAAGGAGCAATTTTNCCCTTAGGAGAACAGCCTAGGGGAAACTGGTATGGAAGTATNTTAAAAAGNCTTTCTCAATATTATAATTTTAAATTTACTACGCCTTGGTACAAACTGGATCGTGAGATCAGAGAGATGTTATTAAATGGTACCGGTTCGAAAAGATTAAAAATGGAATATTCATCAGAAAGATGGAGTGGTACTTACACAGGTGGTTGGGAAGGTACTATTCCCAATTTGATGCGTCGATATAAACAAACTAAATCAAATCACATTCGTGATTGGATTGAGCAATTTATGCGTATGCGCGCCTGTTCAGAATGTGATGGNTCTCGGTTGAAAGAAGAAACTCGTGCNGTTACAATAGGNNACATTAATTTGGGCCAGGTATCATCTTATTCAATAAAAAATGCAAAGGGATTTTTTAGTACCCTTAAACTTACTAAAACAGATGCTGCTATAGCCCATCAAATTTTAAAAGAAGTCCAAGAACGTCTGAGTTTTTTGATTGATGTTGGATTGGACTACTTAACACTTGATCGATCTGCNGCCACTCTTTCCGGCGGTGAGGCCCAGCGCATTCGATTAGCGACACAAATTGGTAGTCAATTGGTAGGTGTATTATATATTTTAGATGAACCATCAATTGGGCTTCATCCACGCGATAATGGCCGCCTTTTAAATTCTTTGAGGAAACTTCGTAATTTAGGGAATTCTATTATTGTAGTAGAACACGATCAAAAAACAATGGAATCAGCTGATCAAATTATAGATTTAGGGCCTGGTGCCGGTGAGCATGGTGGAGAAGTTGTTTTNTCGGGNACACCTCAAAAGATACTAACTTCAAAAAAATCTATAACAGGNAAATATCTTTCTGGTAAAAAAGCGATNCCGGTTCCAANAAGCCGCAGGAATGGAAGCGGAAAAATTCTCACTATAAAAAAGGCTCATGGCAATAATTTAAAAAATATTGAAGTNTCATTTCCCTTAGGTAAAATGGTAGTGGTTACTGGAGTAAGTGGCTCAGGAAAAAGTACCCTAGTAAATGAAACAGTTTTTCCGATTTTATCGAAGGAATTAAATGGTGCTAGAGCCTATCCACTATTTTATGAATCAATCCAAGGATTGGAATATTTGGACAAAGTGATTGAAATTGATCAAAAACCCATCGGAAGAACACCTCGATCCAATCCCGCTACATATACAGGCGTATTTACATTCATCCGTGATTTATTTACTCAACTTCCAGAATCAAAAATTAGGGGGTATAAACCAGGGCGTTTTTCTTTTAATGTTAAAGGCGGTCGCTGTGAATCCTGCGAAGGAGACGGCATTATCAAAATTGAAATGAACTTTTTACCCGATGTCTATGTGGTATGTGAAATTTGCAAGGGTGCCCGTTATAATCGAGAAACACTTGAAATAAAATATAAAGGGAAGAATATTGCGGATATTCTCAACCTGTCAATAGAAGAAGCNTCAGAATTTTTTAAAAACATACCTNNAATTAAGAAAAAACTGGTTACCCTTTATGATGTAGGCCTTGGATACATTCGACTTGGCCAACAGGCNACCACCTTATCNGGGGGTGAAGCTCAGCGCGTAAAACTAGCAACCGAATTATCTCGTGTATCNCAAGATCGTACATTTTATATACTGGATGAACCGACAACTGGACTTCATTTTGAAGATATAAATTTGTTACTGGCGGTCTTACAAAGATTGGTTGATCGAGGCAATACTGTTGTGGTCATTGAACATAATTTGGATGTGATAAAAAGNGCTGATTGGGTTATTGATTTGGGACCGGAAGGTGGTGAGGAAGGTGGTCAACTTATTTTTTCTGGGACACCTGAAAAATTATCGGAATATCCGGGTTCTTATACAGGAACTTTTTTGAAAACCACATTGAATGGGGCTCTGGGTAAATAATGCAGTCACCCAAACAACTCCAGCAATATTATCCCTATTGGGAAATCACAAAAGATTTAATAGATCAGTGTATTGATATTATGTTAAACCTTCGTCAGAGCGGGCACCCAGGTGGTTCAAGATCGAAAGTTCATGGCATGGTTACAACATTACTATCTGGAGCCATGCGATGGGATATTCGCGATGCAGGGAAACGATTTGCTGATAGATATGTACTAGTTGCTGGACATACGAACCCAGTTGTATATGCTACATTGGCTGTTTTGAATGAAGCGCTTATAATTAAGTACAATCAGACTGGGAATGCCAAATATAAACATTTTAAAGGGGATGAATTCCAATTAAGGTGGGAAGATTTGCTGATGCTTCGTAAGCATGGGGGGTTACCTGGTCATGCAGAAATGGAAGGAAAAACACTTTTTTTCAAATTTAATACAGGTCCTAGCGGACACGGGTCACCCCCCGCTGCTGGTGAAGCCTTAGCCTTAAAATTTGCTAAAGTTCCAGAAGTAAAAGTTTTTGCTTTTGAGGGAGAAGGTGGATTTACTACTGGTGCTTCTCACGAGACTATCAATTCTGCCTGGGGCCTAGGTCTTGGGAACCTAATTTATTTCATGGATTGGAATGACTATGGCATTGACGCCCGCCCGTTTAGTTCAATTGTTTATGGTACGCCAAAAGACTGGTTTGGTTCTCATGGTTGGCACGTAGAAGGTACAATGGAAGGTGAAAACTGGGGTGAATTGACAAAAGCGTACCATCGACTTTTGATTGAAAATGCTGATCCCAATATTCCTAAAGTCGTATATGCCCGTTCAAGAAAAGGGCGCGGATATCATAAGTTTGATCATGCTAGTCATGGTGCTGCACATAAAAGAAATTCAGAATTATTCTGGAAAACAAAAAAAGATTTTGCAAAAAAATACAATGTTGATTTTGAAGGATTTGGTTCAAAAGCACCAGAATCCTGGGATGGACAAGTTGAACAAGCTCGCTCATTATTTAACACTATTTTTTCTGTAATGGAATCAAACCAAGAATTGGTTGATTATCTTTCAGACACATTGATATCATTGGGTGATTCAGTGCCTGAAAAAATCGATGGGTGTAAAGTAACGGTAAAAAATCCGGCCAATGATAAAACACTTTTTAACGTGGGAAGCCTCCCNGGNGATTTATTCGTAGCACCAGGAGAGAAAGCGCCAAATCGAGTTGGATTTTCAAAATATGCTAGTTATATCAACTCTAAGTCTATTGAAAAATATGGCCGTCCGTTAGTTATCGCAATGAGTGCAGATTTAGCTGATTCCACCAATATTTCAGGTTTTGCCAAAGGATATAATGGATCTCCTGATTTTGGGCTGTACGACAAAGATACTAATCCTGATAGCCCGTTGATGCCTCAAGGAATTACAGAATTTACTAATTCAGGTATGCTAGCTGGACTGGCGACTGTTAATCTGAATGAAGATCCTTATTCAGAATTCAACGGATTTTACGGTGCTATGAGTACATATGGTTCATTTAGCTATTTGAAATACGGACCAATTCGCTTGTTTAGCCAGGTGGCTCAAGATTCAAATCTTAAAGTGGGNAAATTGATTTGGGTAGCTGGACATTCAGGTCCTGAGACAGCAGAGGACAGTCGCACACATTTTGGTATTTTTGCCCCAGGAGTAACCCAGTTATTNCCGGATGGACATATTATCAATCTGCATCCATGGGAGCATAATGAAGTTGCTCCTGCATTAGCAGCTGCTCTTGCCACGGATGTTCCAATCGTGGCGCTTCATTTGACTCGTCCTCCAGTTGAAATCCCGGATCGCAAAGCATTAAACATGGCTTCCCATATGGAAGCAGCTAAAGGCGCTTATATAATAAAAGATTATGATAAATCGCGTCCTGAAGAAGGTGTTGTAATTATTCGCGGTACAAGTTGTACCAATTCTTTGATGAAAATTTTACCAAGATTTGATGCAAAAAACCATAATATAAAAATTGTAGCAGCTATTTCATGGGAGCTGTTTCAGCGTCAACCCGTAGACTATCGAAGTAGTATTATATCAGACCAAGAATGGATGGATGCCATGGTTATTACCAATGGNGCNCTTAGACTTATGCATAAGTGGGTGGCCAATCGTGTCGTAGTAAAATACAGTATGAGTCCAGATTTTGATAACCGTTGGCGTACAGGGGGTTCATTGGAAGAAATTGTGGCAGAATCCAAACTNGATCCAACTAGTATTTGGGAAGGAATCAACCGATTTGCTAAAGAAAGAGANCAAAGATTAAATTCTGTCCGAGATTCTATTCCTGTATAAACTGACAAAAATTTGACGACCCCCCATTCATTTTTGTACCTTCCAGCCCCGAAAGGATGAACTTTTTCTATTTTACCTCAATAAATGACTGAAATTCATATAACTAATCCACAGCCCTTTGAAGATGATCTAGTTNTTGAGAAATCTCTCCGCCCAAGTCGNATGGATGAGTTCATTGGCCAAAAGGACGTTATAAATAGTCTCAAAATATATATTGAGGCTGCTAAAAAACGGAACGAAGCACTAGATCATGTACTTTTATTTGGGCCGCCGGGATTAGGAAAAACAACCCTTTCAAATATTATTGCCTATGAACTAGGTGTCAATATAAAACAGACNTCAGGCCCAGTACTTGAACGTGCCGGAGATTTGGCTGGAGTACTCACAAATCTTTTGAATCGAGATGTATTTTTTATTGATGAAATTCATCGTTTGAATTCAGTNGTTGAAGAATATCTTTATTCTGCTATGGAAGATTACCGTATTGAGATTATGATTGACAAAGGCCCAGGCGCTCGTAGCGTACAACTCAATNTAGAACCATTNACTTTAGTGGGNGCAACAACACGTTTGGGGAATTTGACGTCTCCCCTGCGAGATCGTTTTGGTGTGGTACTAAGAGTTGATTACTATGATCCCGAGGATCTTTTTCAGATTGTGACTCGCTCAGCAGAGATTCTTGAAGTNGAAATTAATGAAGAAGGTGCGCACGAACTTGCAAAACGTTCTAGAGGAACGCCACGTATTGCCAACCGTATTTTGCGAAGAACAAGAGATTATGCCCAAGTAAAAGCTAAGGGTANAATANATAAAACTGTNGTACAAGGATCCTTAGAATATCTNGGNATTGACGAATATGGATTNGATGATATGGATCGTACTATTCTATCAACTTTGATCGAAAAATTTAATGGAGGCCCCGTAGGCGTGAATTCGCTGTCTGTAGCCGTGAGCGAAGATACTGCCACCATAGAAGATGTATACGAACCTTATTTGATTAAAGAAGGATTTATTCAGCGGACTAGNAGAGGTCGTATTGCTCAAGAACAGGCATATAGTCTCTTAGGTAAGACAATTACAAAAAAACAACAAAGGTTATTTAAATGATTGAGAAGAAGAAAAAATGGAAACTTGCNGATTTTGATTATTCACTCCCAGAAAAATATATTGCTCAGTATCCTGCAAAGAGGCGCGATTTATCTAAACTAATGGTTCTTCATCGTGAAACAGGTAAAATTGAACATAAAACATTNTCCAACCTCCCAGAATATTTAAGACGTAACGATTTGGTGATNTTAAATAATACGAAAGTATTTCCGGCCAGACTTTATGCTAGCAAAGACCGTACAGATGCAAAAGTGGAAGTTTTTTTATTGCGNGAATTAGAAAATGATCTTTGGGAAGTCATGGTTCGCCCAGCTCGAAAAGTACGTATTGGTAATAAATTAATGTTTACTAAAAATGTTTACTGTGATGTGATTGATAATACGATTTCAGGTGGNCGTGTTGTCAGATTTGAATATAATGGTNAAGATATTTATAATGTTATCGATCGTGTGGGNATCTCACCGCTGCCACCATACATTAAACGTGAATCTGAACCTAAAGATAAAATACGTTATCAAACTGTTTTTGCTGAAAAACGTGGAGCGGTAGCTGCACCAACAGCAGGTCTNCATTTTACTGATGGGTTACTTAAAAGAATCCATGCAAAAGGGGCAAAAACGTCTTATACAACGCTTCATATTGGACTAGGAACATTTCGTCCTGTTCAGGTTGAAGATCTGAATCGGCACCAAATGGACTCAGAGTATTTTGAAGTCAATCCTAAAACAGCATTATCTATTAATGNAACCAAGAAAAAANNGCGTCGGGTATTTGCAGTTGGGACNTCNNCAGTTAGATCTCTTGAAACAGTNGCTGTTTCNGGNTTTCAAGTTTCGCCGAAACGAGGTTGGACAGATAAATTCATTTATCCACCTTATAAATTTAAAATGGTGGATGCCATGATTACCAATTTTCATCAGCCAAAAAGTACACTTCTTATGATGGTATCNGCCTTTGCAGATCGTGACCAGATAATGAAAGCCTATCGTGNAGCCAAGAAAAATGATTATNGNTTTCTGAGTTATGGCGATGCCATGCTTATTCTTTAATTAAAGAATTGTAAAACATAGAATGAAAATTACTGCGATAATCCCGGCAGCTGGAAGCGGGGAACGCTTTGGAGGNAAAAAACANCTAAAAAGAATGGGTAATCGACCATTGCTTTTTCATACACTCCAGCCATTTATTNCCTCTGAATTAATAACTGAAATCGTGGTTGTTGTATCAAAAGATGATGTGTATCAGGTAGATCGGGAGTTGAAATCTACGATTTCAGTTAAGACAGTTAAAGTAGTATCAGGTGGGGATACTCGTCAACAATCTGTATTTAATGGTCTTAAGGCAGCTGACAAATCATCAGTACTTATATGCGTACACGATGCTGTGCGCCCTTTTGTCACTGAAACGCTTATTGATAAGGTAATTCAAGCTTGTGATCAACACGATGGTGTTATTTTGGCACAGCCTTCAACAGATACGATAAAAAAAGTCATGAATGATCAAATTCTTGAGACACTCCCTCGAGAAACCATATGGAGAGCACAAACACCACAAGTTTTTACTAAGCAGGCTTTACTAGAGGCATTAGAACTGGCTGAATCAGAGAATATTCTTAGAACAGATGAAGCTTCATTATTGGAACGAATAGGATACCAAGTAGGTTTTGTAGAAGGATCTCCCACCAATATTAAAATTACAACAGAAGAAGATTGGGTTTTTGCAGAAGCGATATACAAAAGTTTGAATAATGATTAATTTAAATTATCATTTGAACCAGTTATTGACAATATAACGTTGACAAGTATATATAGATGATTAAAACAGGCATTGGATATGACGTTCACCAATTAGCAGAAGGTGAAAAACTAATCCTCGGGGGCGTGGAAATCCCTAGTCAGGTTGGCTCTATTGGCCATTCTGATGGAGATACTTTAGTTCATGCGATTGTGGATGCATTGCTCGGCGCAGCTAATCTTGGGGATATTGGCCAGCTTTTTCCAAGTAAAGATGAACAGTGGAAAGATATAGAGAGTCTCCATTTTCTGAATAAGGTTGGTGAAATGTTAAGAAACGCTTCTTTTGAAATCAGTAATATTGATTCAATTGTTTTTCTTCAGAAACCAATACTTTCCGGTTTTATTCCTGAAATAAAATATAAAATTGCCTATACCTTACAAATCGATCAATCTCAGGTCTCTGTAAAAGCAACTACTTCGGATTATTTAGGATTTATTGGTCAAAGTAAAGGTATTGCTGCACAGGCGATTGCTACTTTAAAATCAGTGTAATTGTGGGTATATACTGCCCATCCTTTTCAAAAGTTAATGTTGGACTTAAAGTATTAAAACTACGTGAAGATGGTTATCATAATATATATACATTATTCCAAAAATTGGATTTTGGCGATGAATTATTATTTGAAAAAACGGAAAATAGTTGTTTGATTACATCGAATGTGGACTGGATACCCACTGATAAATCAAACATTTGCTATAAAGCTTATAATGCCTTGAAAAATCTTTATCCTGATTTAGGAGGCATTAGTATTCAAATTAAAAAAAAGGTTCCTATCGGATCTGGTTTGGGTGGCGGTTCAGCAAATGGAGCAGCAGTTTTGAAGGAATTAAATAATCTATATGATCTTGGATTATCTATATTTGAGTTGGAAAAAGTTGGGGTATCAGTAGGTGCTGATGTCTCTTTCTTTATTCGTGGTGGGACACAATTAGGTGAGGGGATTGGTGATAAACTTACCCCTCTTCCTAACCCTATTGCAGGGATATATTTATTAGTTATCCCAAATATTTTTATCAATACTTCATGGGCTTACACGGAACTGGGAAAAAAATTGAAATTCGATACCAAAGTACCTAACTTCCGCGGCTTTTTTAACGGGGATATTTCCTCGTATAAGTTTGAGATTTTTGAGAATGATTTTGAACGGATCGTGATTCCAGCATATCCGGAGATTGGTAGCATCAAGCAAAAACTACTTAAGTTAGGTGCACGGTTTGCCAGTCTGTCGGGCAGTGGCTCGACTGTGTTTGGGATTTTTGACGATGACACTTTAGTAACAAAAGCCGAGTCATTTTTCCAAACTTCCTATCAGACCATTCTGGCTCATCCTGCCTAACTTCCTCCTTTTGAATCACAATCATAAAATTAATACAAACAGAGTATTTGGGGCGTCGTCTAACGGTAGGACACCGGGTTTTGGTCCCGGCAGTCGGGGTTCGAGTCCCTGCGCCCCAGCAGAAAAAAATTAAAGATAATTAACTACCCAAAATCAAAGGTATATTTATTGGTTTTGCAATGATAAACCTGATAAAAGGGGACCTTAAAGTATTATGAATAATAACCTAAAAATATTTAGTGGACGTAGCAATCCAATCTTAGCTGAAAAGATTGTTGAATCATTGGGTATAGGATTGGGACAACTTACTATTAAAAACTTTGCTGATGGTGAGTTGTGGATCAAATTTGAGGAGAATATACGTGGCACTGATGTATTTATTATACAATCTACTAATAGTCCGGCAGAGAATATTATGGAATTAGTATTGATAATTGATGCGGCAGTTCGTGCATCAGCTAATACAGTGACAGCAGTGATACCTTATTTTGGGTACGGTCGTCAGGATAGAAAAGATAACCCCCGTGTACCAATTTCTTCTCGGGTCATGGTTGACCTCATAACTGCAACAGGTGCTAATCGTATTATCACAATGGATTTACATTCCACACAAATCCAAGGTTTTGCAACTATACCATTTGATCATTTATATAGTCGGATGGTTTTGCAGGATGCAATCAATAGCTTAGAACTAGATCCGAAGAATTCAGTTGTATTATCACCAGATGTGGGTTCGGCCAGAATGAGTCAGGCCTATGCTAAACGACTGGGGATGCATTTTGCACTGATTGATAAACGTCGTTACGCGCCTAATAAAGCACAGGTTATGCATATGATTGGTGATTTAAAAGATAAGCATGTACTGATCATTGATGATATGATTGACACTGCAGGTACAATAGTAAATGCAGCAAATGAGGCAAAAGAAAATGGCGCAATAAGTGTAACTGCTATAGCAACACATGCATTGTTATCTGTTCCTGCAATTGATCGGATTAAAGAATCTAATATTGGGAAATTGGTAGTAACGGACACTGTATCTATTGAAGATGAAAAAAAATTAGGTAATATGGAAATAGTAACAGTAGCAAACGTATTCGGAGAAGCCATTCGTCGGGTATATGATGGTGAATCAGTCAGCGCTTTGTTCGAATTTTAATTGAAGGTAAGTAAAATGGCATCTTATTATAAACTTCCGATAGAAATACGCACTGGATCTGGGGCTAGTTTAGCTCGCGAACTCAGAAGAAATGGAAAAATTCCTGCAAACTATTATTATAGTGGCGAAGCAAATCAAAATCTAGCTATTGATAAAAAAGCATTTAATCATGCTATTCATTCTGGGCAACAAGTTTTTGAAGTTGATATCAATAATGAAACAATTTATATCATGATTAAGGATATACAATATCATTCGGTTACTGAAGAAGTTATGCATGTGGATTTAATGCGTATTCGCCGAACAGAAAAAATGACCTTTTCAATACCATTAGTTTTAGAAGGTGATGCAGTTGGCATAGATGAAGGTGGTATTGTAGCTCAAGTTGCAACAACAATTGATGTAGAGTGTTTTCCTAACGATGTGCCTGAAAGTATTACAGTAGATATTTCTGGCTTGGAGTTTAATAGTGCCATGGCTGCAGAAGAAATTGTATTACCCGTGGATACCCTACTAATATCTGCTGAAAACACAACCATTGTAACCTGTAATCCGCCGAAAGCAGAAGTTGAACCTGAGCCTGTTGAAGATGAAGAAATTGAATTGGCTGAGGGCGAAGAAACAACTGATGAAGAAACAACTGATGAAGATAGTAAAAGTGATGAAAAGCCTAAAAAAGATGCTGATCAGGATGAATCCTCAGAAGAATCATGATTGCCTTTATAGGGCTCGGTAATCCTGGCAATGAATATGCAGACACAAAACACAATGCCGGTTTTTGGGTTGTGGATGAATTGGTTCGTCGCTGGAGAATTAGTTATAAACCAGGGAAAGGCCAGTATCTCTATTCTGAAAAAATCAAAGGAGATGTCCTCTTAGTGAAAACAACCAGAGGAATGAATGGTAGTGGAATTGGCGTAAAGGATATTCTTAAACATTGGAATGTTTCTTTGGAAGATCTGTATATCATATTGGACGATGTGGATCTTCCATTAGGTAAGTTACGTATTCGTCCAAAAGGCGGCGATGGTTGTCACCGTGGTATGGAATCGGTTATTTACCATTTGGGAAGCACACGATTTCCGCGCCTAAGATACGGAATCGCTACAGAAGATAAACTGCGTCCTGCAGAAAAATATGTATTGAAATCTTTTCGTAAAAAAGATCAAGTATTGGCTGATGAAATGGTGGTAAAAACTGCAGACGCCGTTGAGTCAATATTGCGTATTGGTATTTCTAAAACTATGAATAAGTATAATTCTTGAAACTAATCAAATTAAGGAAAAATTAGGTCAATGATACCATTTGGATCACTCATTATTGGTGCTGGTATGCTTGCAATGCTGTATTCCTTTTGGAAAACAAGTTGGATTAACAAGCAGGATCAGGGGACTGAAAAAATGGAAAGAATTGGTTCCAATATTGCTGATGGTGCCATGTCTTTTTTGAAAGCCGAATACCGTGTATTAGCTGTTTTTATTGTAGTGGTAGCCGTGCTATTAGGTTTTGCCAATGTAGGGAATTCTGAATCTAGTGCGTTGATTGCACTCTCATTTATTACTGGTGCTTTAACATCTGGATTAGCTGGATTTTTAGGTATGCGCGTTGCCACTAAAGCCAACAATCGTACTACACATGCTGCTAGGACGGGATTAGCACCTGCTTTAAAGGTTGCTTTTGCAGGCGGTTCTGTCATGGGATTATCTGTTGTAGGGTTGGGAATAATTGGATTAGGTACATTATTTATCTTTTATCAATCATTTTTCGAAGCAGATTATCAGAAAATTTTAACTGTTATATCTGGTTTTTCTCTTGGTGCTTCTTCTATTGCCCTATTTGCACGTGTTGGTGGTGGTATTTATACAAAAGCAGCTGATGTAGGTGCTGACCTTGTAGGTAAAGTTGAAGCAGGTATCCCAGAAGATCATCCTCTAAATCCTGCTACGATTGCTGATAATGTTGGGGACAATGTAGGTGATGTTGCTGGTATGGGCGCCGATCTTTTCGAATCCTATGTGGGCTCGATTATTGGATCAATGGTTCTTGGCGCCAGCATTCTTGTATTTGGAAAATTTGATCTGAATTTTGTAACTCTGCCTTTACTAATTGCCGCTTCTGGTATTGTAGTATCAATTATCGGGACCTTTATGGTTTCAGTAAAAGAAGGTGGAAACCCGCAGAAGGCATTAAATATTGGTGAGTTTGGTTCATCCGCTCTTATGGTGGTAGTGATGTATTATTTGATCACGAACATGTTACCTGTTTCATTTGTTCTGGATGGTATAGAATATTCCAGTATGGGTGTTTTTTGGGCAGCAGCCATAGGTTTGGGGGCGGGTCTTGGTATCGGAACAATCACTGAACATTATACTGGAACACATGGTGGCCCAACAACATCTATTACACGCCAGTCTTTAACTGGAGCGGCAACGAACATAATTGCTGGGCTTGGTGTTGGCATGCAATCCACTGCAGTTCCTACTCTTATTATTGCGGCTGGTATTATAGGTGCGTATCATTTTGCTGGACTTTATGGTATCGCAATGGCGGCTTTGGGAATGCTGGCAAACACCGGAATCCAATTAGCCGTTGATGCTTACGGTCCGATTTCTGATAATGCTGGTGGGATTGCTGAAATGGCTGGACTTCCAAAGGAAGTACGCGATCGGACCGATAAACTAGATGCAGTTGGAAATACTACCGCAGCAATTGGTAAAGGGTTTGCTATTGGTTCAGCAGCTTTCACAGCATTGGCACTTTTCGCTGCTTTCATGGTACAAACCGGAATTAAAGGAATCAACATTGCTGATCCTATGGTGATGGCTGGCCTCTTTGTTGGTGGTATGTTGCCATTTTTATTTTCATCATTAGCAATGGGTGCAGTTGGACGCGCGGCAATGGCTATGATTGAAGAAGTCCGGTATCAATTTAAAACGATTCCTGAATTATCTGCAGCGTTGGCTGTAATGAAAAAATATGGTGATAACGATGAATGGTCTGATGAAGACCGTAAAATATTTGACGCAGCTGACGGAAAAGCTGACTATGGTAAATGTGTTGAGATCTCTACTCAATCTGCTATTAAAGAAATGCTTTTACCTGGACTGCTTGCCATTGTGACACCAGTTATTGTAGGGTTTGTGTTTGGAGCTGAAANATTGGGGGGTCTTTTAGCTGGCGTAACAGTTTGTGGTGTATTGATGGCTATTTTTCAATCCAATTCCGGAGGGGCCTGGGATAATGCTAAAAAAATGATTGAAGAAGGAATTGAATTGGACGGTCAATCCTATGGGAAAGGCTCAGACGCACATAAAGCAGCCGTTGTTGGAGATACAGTAGGTGATCCTTTTAAAGATACCTCCGGGCCATCTCTTAATATTTTAATTAAACTTATGTCTGTGGTATCGCTAGTAATTGCACCATTGATAGTCTAAAGATAGGGAGTATTATATGAAATACTACGAAAGCTTATATATCATCAACCCAAACTATGAGCAAGATCGTCTTGATGAAATAATGAAGACAGTTGCTGATAAAATAAGTGAATATGGTTTTTCAATAATTAACCATCATGTTTGGAGTAAAAAGCGCTTGGCCTATTCAATNCAGAAACATAAATATGGCACGTTTGTTTTGCTCCATTTTCAAACAGAATCTGCTGAAAACTTAAATCGTTTTGAACGTTTCATGGTTTTGGAAAAANCTATTATACGGCACCAGACGGTTGGGTTAAAAGAATGTCCAGAAGTTGAAACAGAAAAAAAATCGGTAGATTTAGATAAAAATATAAAATCCATGACTATTGATGATGGATTATCAAAAAAAGTAGCTTCAGGATCTGAAGATGTAAAAATCGATAAATCAAAGTCATTATCTGAAAAGGGCGATATGGGAGAAACACCTAATGAACAAGAATCTAAAGAAATAGAAACCTTAGAAAAATCTGAAGAAATAGTTGAAGTTGAAAAAACAGAAAATATTAAGGAGTANNNAATGGCATTTCAAAGTAGAAGAAAATTCTGTTATTTTAAAGAAAATAATATCACACAAATTGATTATAAGGATGTAAAATTGTTGAAAAGATTTATTACTGATCAAGGGAAAATTATGCCACGGAGAGTAACTGGAACCAGTGCAAAAATGCATCGTAAACTTGTACGGGCAATAAAGCAATCCCGGAATATTGCATTGATGCCTTACTCAAATATTAGTAAAGAAAATTAATTATGGATGTCATACTTTTACAAGATGTAGAAACACTGGGAACTGCAGGGGATATCATTAATGTAAAACCTGGTTACGCAAGGAACTTTTTATTCCCCAAGGGATTAGCCGTACGCTCATCAAAGCGTAATCGTGCACTAGCTGATGAGAAAAAAGAAGTTGCGAAATCGCGCTCTTTACGTGAAGCAAAAGTATACGAAGAATTGATGAATAAACTGAAAAAAATAGAAATTACAATCGAAGTGAACGTTGGTGGAGAAGATCGTTTGTTTGGCTCAGTAACTAGTCAGGATATTCACAAAGTATTAATGGAAAAAGGAGTTGAAGTAGATCGCCATGCAGTTCTTTTAGAAGAGCCAATCAAAGCTTTAGGTATTTATGATGTTCCAGTGAAAATTACCAAAGGATTAAGTCAAGAAGTTAAAGTTTACGTTATACAGAGCTAGTCTAATTCTGTTAAGAAAATGAACCCCCTGTTTTATATCTATTCTGCAGGGGGTTTTTATTTGAGGTAGATTGTGTTAACATGAATAAGCGGGTATTAAAATATTTTGGTCATCTTATTCTATTTTGGATGATTTTTTTTTCAGTAGACCGATTACTATTCCTAATATATAATTTAGATACATCAGGTCTTTCATTCTTCCAACTCATTGAGCCTTTTTGGCGGTCGCTAAGATTGGATCTTTCAGCTGCATGTTATCTAATAATCCCACCGTTTTTGTTATGGTTAATTGGTTTATTGATTCCGCTTCGGTCGGTCGGAGTATTACTGAAAGTTTATTTTTATATTTTTGTTCCTATTCTAGTCCTTGGTGTAGTGGCCAGCATGGAAATATATAGCGAGTGGGGTTATAAACTAAACCGAGATGCAATTGATTATTTAAAATACCCAAGGGAATTCTGGGCCTCTTCGCTTAACTCTCCATTGGGATTATTATTAATTATTTATTTAATATGTACAATTTTGTTTACAAAGTGGGGGGTTTATATTGCCGGTAAATTTCAGGATTTTTCAAACATTGCCTCTGGGCTGAACGGAAAAAAATTAATTAATAATGTTGGGATAGCAATTACAGGTTTTATTGTTTTTTCAGTTTGTATACGGGGAGGTATTCAACTGGCACCAATTAATCAGAGTTTTTCCTATTATTCTAATAATCCCACTTTAAATGCGACAGCAGTCAATACATTTTGGAATCTTATTTATAGTTATTCGAGAGAGAACCATAAAAACTCTTATCAGTTTTTTACTGCTGATGAAATTGAAAGTAAGTTTAACAAATCAAAAGAAACATATATAAATACCCCCAAAATATTTTCGATGCAAAAACCCAATATTATTATGATAGTTTTAGAAGGTGTTGCAGCCGAACTTTTTGAAAGTATGGGTGGTAGAAATAAATATACCTCTAATATGGATCGCCTCATTAAGAATGGACTGTTATTTGATCAAATTTTTGCTACAGAGACGA
Organism: Fidelibacterota bacterium; assembly: GCA_002716525.1. GTDB lineage: Bacteria > Fidelibacterota > Marinisomatia > Marinisomatales > TCS55 > TCS55. The sequence continues at coordinate 25,711 of PBBH01000032.1, forward strand.
GGACTGATCGGGGGATTGTGTCTATTTTAAGCGGGTATCCTTCTCTGCCATTAATATCACTTGTAAAACAACCTGATAAAGCAGCTAAACTTTCATTCTTACCAAAACATTTTTTAAATAATGAGTATGAAACTGTGTTTTTTTATGGAGGGGAATCAGAATTCGCCAACATTAAATCTTATCTTTTAAATGCCGGGTTTAACCAAATTATTGATAAAAATGATTTTGACAAAAAGGATATGAATTCAAAATGGGGCGCACATGATCACATTATGTTTAAAAAATCATTAAGTGAATTAAAAAAATTAACCGAGCCTTTTTTTGCTACAATTCTTACTCTATCAAGCCATGAACCATTTGAAGTCCCAATAGACCCAATTTTGAANGGAGAAGACAGACAAACATTGTATAAAAATTCAATCATTTATACTGATGAATCTGTAGGAAGTTTTATGTCGTCAATTAAAGAGGAGCCCTACTTTCAAAATACCATTTTTATTTTTATTTCCGATCATGGTTTTAGAATGGGAGATGGGCATAACCGCTATCCGCGGAGGTATCATATCCCTTTATTTATTTATGGCGATCCTTTAGGAAAAAAGTGGAGAGGTAGAAAAATATCTGTCATTGGCAGCCAAACAGATTTGGCCAAAACAATTTTAAATCAATTTGATTTAAATTATAATGGATTTATTTTTTCAAGAGATTTACTAAATAACGTATATGGAAATGCTTTTTATACATTTAATAATGGTTTTGGTTTGATTGAGGAAGAACAATCTGTTATTTATGACCATGATTCTAAGTCCGTGACATATTTAAATAATTTTGTGTCCGATTCAGTTAACCAGTTTCTATTTGATAAAGGACGTGCGAAGCTCCAGAAAACCTACCAGGATTTTATTGATCGATAATAAAACTATCGGTTGCCGGGAGAATAACCCATCCGGTATTTTCATTGTCTATGTTTGCTGACGTTTCTTTCCCAATCTCGAGTTATCAAATTTTTTCTTACAAAATTCCTAAATCCTTATCGGGCAAAGTTGCTGTTGGAATGCGCGTGAAGGCTATGTTTGGTCGCCGAAAAGCTCAAGGGATTGTTGTTAAAATAAAAAAAACAACTGAATTTAAAGGTCGTATTCGCCCGATTGAATCACTGGTTGATGATCAACCAGTTCTAGATCCAACTTTATGGAAATTAATCAATTGGCTTGCAGAATATTATTATACCCCACTTGGTATTGCGGCAAAGACTGCTCTTCCATCCAATTTATCCACTCGGTATAAACCTAAAGTCCAAATGATGGTAAAAGCCACTGGACGAAAATCAGAATTGCCAAAACAAGCCAAAGCACAAAGTGCGATTGTTCATCATCTCCAAAATCAGGAAAGTTTTGTATCGGTCAACTCATTAAATGAATTTTCATCAAACCCGGCTAACGTATGTAGAAAACTGATTGAAAAGAATTTGATAGAAATGAAAGAAAAACCGATTATACCAGATTTGACCGAATTTTCATTTAAGCCCATTCATAAAAATATTCGATTTACAAATTTTCAAAATCAGGCTATCAATAAAATATGTGAAAGGCTTGATAAAAACCAATTTAATCCTTTTTTATTGCATGGCGTGACTGGTAGTGGAAAGACTGAAATATATATTGAGGCCGTTCGTCATACGCTGGATCAAAATAAAACAGTGATTATCTTACTCCCTGAGATATCCTTAACTCCACAAATTGCTGGACGTTTTCAGGCTGTATTTGGAGATGCAGTCGCTTTGTGGCATTCAAAATTGAGTCAGTCTGCCAGAGCCTGGGTATGGAAAAGAATTTGTGCTGGATATTATAAAGTTGTTATTGGTGCCCGTTCAGCCATTTTTACCCCTCTCAAAGATTTAGGTTTAATTGTAGTAGATGAAGAACAAGAAAGTTCTTATAAACAGGATTCACGGGATCCTAGATATCATGCTAGAGATGTATCACTTATGCGCGGGAAAATTCATAATGCGGTTGTGGTGCTAGCCAGTGCAACTCCTAGCCTTGAATCATATTATAATCATATTAAAGGAAAATTTGAATATATTCATCTCCCCGAACGTTTTGGTGGCGCTAAATATCCAAGTGTTCATATTGTAGATTTAATTAAAGAATCTGAAAAAACAAAAATATATGGATCCTTATTCTCCAAAATTCTTTTAGNCAAAATTGCCGAGCGGATTGAGAAAAAAGAACAAGTAATACTATTGCATAATCGGCGTGGTTTCGCACCTGTATTGCGTTGTATGGATTGCGGAGAGGTTGAAATGTGTCCTAATTGCAATGTGGCATTAGCTTATCATCGAATCGGGGAATATCTACAATGTCATTTTTGTAATCATATTGAAAAACAAATACCATCCAAATGTAAGGAATGTCGAAGCTTCGATATTCAATTGGCTGGGGCAGGAACGCAAAAAGTTGAAGATCAATTAACTCAACAATTCCCGAATGCTCAAATCGAACGTCTTGATCAGGATACAGCAAAATCAGGTGTTAATATAACCAACGTGCTACAGAAGTTTTCTGATAGAAAAATAGACATTTTATTGGGGACTCAAATGATTGCTAAGGGATTAGATTTTGCCAATGTAACGTTAGTTGGGATTATTAATGGAGATACGGGGCTATATATTCCTGATTTCAGAGCCGGAGAACGCGTATTTCAATTAATCTATCAGTCAGCAGGTCGGTCAGGTCGTGGCCATATCCCAGGGGAAGTAGTCATTCAGACTTATAACTCCGGGAACCCAGTTATTCAATGTGCTGCTCAACTAGAGTTGAAAAGATATTATGATATTTGTCTTAATGAACGAAAAGCATTGGATTATCCTCCTTTTAGTTGGATGATCCGTTTGGAAATATCGGGTAAGAATAAAAATGCGGTAGAAAGAGCAACCAAAATCTTGAGGAAAAAACTGGGGAATCCACCCAAAGGTATTGGTCTCCTAGGCCCCGCTTTTTGTTATAGGGAAAAATTATATAATCATTACCGAATGCAAATTGTGATAAAATCTCAAAAGAGAAAAGATCCCAATGGATATAAGCTACATAAATATTGCAAGAACATTATATACAATGGGAATGGGTTGAAATTAAAAGGGAATGTTCGCTTGATTGTTGATGTCAATCCTGTTTCTCTATTATGATAAGATTTACATTTTTGTCAGTTTATTTGATAGGTTTTTTGTTTGCACAAACATCTTTTTCGGGACTCAATACTTGGACAGATGGACAAACCGTGGGGTTAGCAGGAGGCGGATATTTATTTTCGACGCAGAATGAATTTAGAAATCCAGCCATGTTGCCAGAATCTGGGCGTTATTTAAAAATTAATTTAGTCCGATATCCTGCAGACATTAGTGCNCATTCAATTATAACTAACGGTAATAAAAATGGCCACCGTTTTGGGTTTAAGCTAAGTCGACTCAATTATGGATTTTTCAAAGGTCGAGACGTTGATAATCATATAACGGAAGATTATTCAGCTGGGGACATTCACCTCCAGGCAGTTTATGCAAAACCATCAAATTCAGATCGGTTTGTAATTGGGGCAAGTGGAGGTATTTTTATAAGTCAAATCGAAAATGTGAAAGCAAACGTATTCACTTTTTCTCCAGGAGTTATCTTTTATTCACGACTAGGGGAAATAGGGCTGAGCCTCCAAAATTATGGATTTGTTTTTGATTCTTATACAGATACAGAAGATAAAATACCTTCATTCATCGTTACATCTTTTGCGCGAAAAATCACAAACCTACCATTGGTATTGGAAGTTGACTATTCATATTTTATGGTTAGGAACAATTCTACCTTTACTTTTTCAGGCCTTTTGAATTTTAAAAATGGTTTCATTATGAAAGGAGGATTTTCAACAAAAAAAGCAGACCAAATAACAGATGTTTCATTTATAAAGAATTTATTTGCAGATATGGGAATAGGTATATCCTATGAATTTGAAGATATTTTATTTGCTATAGATACATATACTTATGGTCCTGGTGGCTTCGTTATTGCGGTAGGGATAACAGTTCTTTATTAAGGTTTTAATTAAAATTTTTAACTATTTTGTTATTTTAGTTAATAAAATCAATAAATTCATAAGATTGACTGTTCTTTTTAAAAAATTATTTATGTTATAACTTTAATATTAATTAAAAAGTAGTAAATCACTTATGTATGATAACCGTGATATTCAGATTCTAAAAATTTTACAGAGTAATGGCCGTTCCACTGCAAGCGACATTGCTAAAGAGATTGGTCTATCAATCCCTGCTGTTGGTGAGCGCATTAAAAAATTAGTTGAAAAAGGATTAATCGAAAGATTTGCGACAATATTAAATCATAAAAATGCTGGGCTTGATTTGACGGCTTATATCTTTATCGTAAGTGAGCATTCAGACCATTATAATCAGTTTGTGGAAAAAGCCAGATTATGTGAAGCTGTGATGGAATGTCATTCGGTTACAGGTAACGGTTCTCATATTTTGAAAGTTCGCGTAAAGAATTCCCAATCTTTAGAAGATCTTTTGTATGAGATACAAAATTGGCCTGGCGTATCAAGGACGCAATCAAATGTAGTACTTTCTTCTTATAAAGAATCTACAGATATTGACTTAAAGACATTAAAGGAAATCCATAATATCGCTTAAAATGGTATATAAATTTATAAAGTATATATTAAAAAATACCTTATAAATTATTGATTTTATGAATTAAATATTAAATATTATTTGTATTGCTTATATTAGTTGCTATAATATTATACCTAGATAAAAGTTAAATAAAGTAGGAGAAATCACCAGATGTCTGATATGAAAATACTTGAATATATATGGTTAGATGGATATCAACCGGAGCCATCTTTACGAAGCAAAATAAGAGTTACAAAAGATGAATCTCCTCCAAATTGGGCTTTTGATGGATCTTCTACTCAACAAGCAGAGGGCGGTAGTTCTGATTGCTTATTATTACCAGTTCAAACTTATGATGGCCCTTTATTTGCAGATAATCTTGTCATGTGTCAAGTGCAAACTGGTGAACATGAGACTCATTCTTCNAATACGCGTGCNGCCGCNGCAAAAGTAGTTTCGGATGAATGGTGGTTTGGTTTTGAGCAAGAATATTTTTTTACAAATGATAAAGGAGAGCCTCTCGGTTGGGAAGAGGGAACCCCTAGGCCACAGGGTGATTACTATTGCGGAGTTGGGTNAGGGAATGTTGAAGGTCGAGAAATTTCTGAAGAACATNTAGAAGCATGTCTTGCAGCTGGGATTGAGCTTACAGGAACAAATGCTGAGGTAGCTTTGGGTCAGTGGGAATATCAATGTTTTGGAAAAGGTGTGAAGGCTGCTGATGATTTATGGGTAAGTAGGTATTTGCTATATAAGATAGCTGAAGACTACGGTGTTGGTGTCAATATCCATCCTAAACCTAAAACAGGAGATTGGAATGGCTCAGGGATGCACGCGAATTTTTCAAATGAAGAAATGAGAACNAAAGGTTCCGAGCAGTTGCATAATTCTATTTGTGAAAAATTAGGAAAGGTCCATAAAGAAGGTATTGAATTATATGGGTCTGATAATGATATGCGACTTACAGGCCTTCACGAAACTCAAAGTATTGATCAGTTCACATATGGCATAAGTGATAGAGGGGCCAGTATNCGTATCCCAATTTATACCCTNGAACATAACTGGAATGGTTATTTAGAAGATAGACGCCCTGCATCAAACGCCGATCCTTACAGAATAATAAGTCATATTGTTAGTACATTNATTTAAAGTAGTTATTNTCACTNCTAACTTTTTATTCATTAATAAGTGAATAAAATGATTTATTTTTATCGTAACATATAATCTAANAAGTAAGACCAGAGGTTTTTAGTAGTAATTCATTTAACTTATAGGTTATGATAAATAGCACTATGGAAATAAAATCCTTAGCCAAATTATCTTTATTGGTTCTAATCTTTTTTGCTTGCGAAGATAAAGACAGTACAGTNCCGATTTCTAGTTGGAATACAATACAGGAACAAATACTGACTCCAAGTTGTGCAAATTGTCATATTAGTGGTACAGCCATAGCCAAACAATCAGGATTAGATTTAAGTAANGGGAATGCTTACAGNCAAATGGTNAATGTACCACCCAAAAATATATCTGCAAANAATGATGGANTNGTTATTGTNAGTAATGAAGGCGGCATGAAAGGGCTCGGCAAAAGTTATTTGTGGGAAAAAATCAATGCTTATGATCGAGAACATTTTTTAAGTGACCATCCGGAATACGGACAAATGATGCCACCTAGCGCAAATTTTTTAACTAATGGACAATTACAGTTTATTCGAGGATGGATTGAAGGNGGTGCCCCAGAAACTGGTATTGTAGTGGATGAAAAATTATTANAAGATTCTAATCGTTATGAACCACCAGAATACCAACCATTAGATCCNCCAGAAAATGGGTTTCAACTTCATTTGGGCCCTTTTGAAATTCAGCCCAATTTTGAAAGGGAATTTTTTTATTATACAGATCTGAATTTGACAGAGGATATATTTGTAAACCGTATCCAGATTGAAATGAGGCCTGGGAGCCATCACTTTATACTTTATTCTTTTTTAGAAGGGACAAAAAGAANAGATTTGCCAAATCTGGGAGAAATAAGAGAATTACGCTATTCAGATGGTGCACCAAATTTGTACACTCTTAAAACAATGCAGTTTCATCAGTTTTTNGGTGGGACCCAATGGCCACGCCTTGATTATAGGCTTCCTCCAGGGGTCGCTTTAAGAATACCATCACAATTTGGATTAGATCAAAATACTCATTTTGTAAACAGGACAGATACTATAATGGTTGGNGAAGTTTATTCAAACATACATACAATTGATAAATCAAAAGTGCAGCATATAGCAGAATTATTTGGATGGTCCAATATGGATTTCAGTTTACCGCCCAATAAAATTACAACCATTACAAAAACATTTGATGTAAACAACAAAATATATATTGGACAAGTGTTTTCCCATGCACATGAAAAAATGACAGAATTTGTNGTTAAAATTTCNGGNGGNCNCAGAAATAATGAAGTGATTTATTGGACAGATGATTGGCAACACCCGCCCATAATAAATTATGATCCCGTCATTGAATTAAATCCCGGGGAAGGATTAACGCTTATTGCAACCTATGATAATCCGACAGATCAAACAGTGAAATTTGGATTTTTATCAACTAATGAAATGATGATCNTTTTTGGTTGGTATTACCAATAAGGATTATTCAATTAAAAATTGGTTNCCAGATAATATTGAATAGAATTATNAATATNTTTTTNTTNTTAAGCTTTCAAATATNTGGATTTGTATATGCNCAAAACAANCATCCNATTATTTTGGTNCATGGTTTTATGGGTTGGGGACGGGAAGAAATGGGNTCCTANCGTTATTGGGGNGGNAAATTTGATTTAGAACAATATTTAATAGATGAAGGTTATACGGTTNTTACAGCNAGCGTTGGGCCTGTTTCTTCAAANTGGGACCGNGCTGTTGAACTTTATTATCAAATTAAAGGNGGTCAAGTNGATTACGGTAGAACACATTCCNAATTATTTGGTCTTGTCCGTAANCCNGAAGGNAAAAAGTACNCTGGNCTATACCCGGAATGGGATAATGAACATCCTGTTCATCTTNTTGGTCATAGTATGGGCGGTCANACCGTTCGAATGTTGGAATATCTNTTNAAAAGCACAATTGTGGACTCTTCNGGCATTNAGGAAGAAAGTGAATTAATGGGAAAGTCGAACTTAGGATGGATAAAATCNATAACTTCTATTTCAACNCCNCATAATGGAACTACTTTATCTGATATTGTCACTACAGNTATTCCATTTCTACAAGACTTTATTGCTNTNGCAGCAGTAGTCGGTAATTCATTTTACAGTTTTGATCTTGAGCATTGGNGGTTTAAAAGAACTAAAGATGAGTCTTGGAGTAATTATTTTAGACGNATGAGAGAACATCCAGCATGGGGCACANAAAATATAGTTGCTTGGGATGCNAGTGTTGAAGGNGCACGACAAATGAACACGTTTTGNATTGCAAATCCAGATATTTATTATTTTTCATTNGTTACAAGTAGCACNGTTTTGGATTCAAGTTCTGGGCGTCATATCCCTGATAANNATATGACCTTTATTATTAGAGCNCANNCTCGNCTNATNGGGATGAAAAANGCTTTTTATAGTGATGGNTCTTCTACTGACTCAACATGGTTTGAAAATGATGGNATTGTTAGTAAAATTTCTATGTATGGACCAACAACAGGAACGAACGGAGCAGACCCAATCGCAACATATCATGAAAATGAGCTACTAATCCCCGGGCAATGGTATGTTATTGGTGAATATAGGTCCGACCATCGAAAATTTATTGGTCATGGCGTGACTCCAAATGAACGAGACTCGATGAAACAATTATTTTCCGATCATATGTCATTACTATGGGCCCTACCAGAATAAAGGTAAATAATAGATGATTAATATTGATGATTTTGGGAAACTGGAATTAAGAATTGGAACAATAAAAAAAGCAGAGAGTTTTCCTGAAGCAAAAACCCCTGCTTATAAACTTAGAATTGATTTTGGACAATTTGGAAAGAAATGGTCCAGTGCTCAAATTACAGAAAATTATTCATTAGCCGACTTGGTAGGACGCCGAGTTATTGCAGCTATGAATCTGGGTAATAAAGTAATTGGCTCATTTAAATCCGAAGTACTTGTAATGGGAGCTGAGGATAGTAATGGTAACATTGTACTTATTAAACCTGATAGAGATATTGAAAACGGTTCTGTAGTCAATTAAATATATTTGATTGAAATAATATATATTTGTAATATACAAATATGGAATTTGGGGAATTACTTAACCAATTTTTGATTGACCTTCAGTCTTTATTCCGCACGCACACTAAAAGTTTAAATCTTACATTACCCCAAATTATGCTCCTTTCATCTATTCCAAGAGATGGAATTGATATGACCTCCTTGTCCCGCCGGTTAGGAGTAGATAATAGCACTCTTACTCGTCTTATTGATGTGCTGGCTAAAAATCGGTATGTGCAAAAAAATAAACACCCCTCAGATAAGAGATCTATTTTGGTGAACTTAACTGAGCGGGGTGAAATGCTTCATTCATCAATTGAATCTGAAATCGATCGTTTTGGTTCTGAATTATTTTCCCAAATTCCCGTAGAAGATCAAGATGAAATAAAGGAAGTATTATCCTCATTTCATTGGATTGTTTCAAAATATAGATTAAATAATTAATATTGTATAATACAAATATATCAAAAGAGATTTTATGTTGGTATGATAATAATAAGCGGGATTTACCATGGAGAAAAACAAACGATCCCTATAAAATTTGGTTATCTGAAGTCATGTTGCAGCAGACAAGGGTTGAGACTGTCATTCCTTATTATAATATTTGGTTAGAGAATTATAAAACTGTTCAATCGGTTGCTCAGTCCAATCTAGATAAATTATTAAAAATTTGGGAGGGGATGGGTTATTATTCCAGGTGCAAAAATTTTTATTACGCGTCCAAAGAAATTATTTATAAATACAATGGCATTATCCCAAATCAATTTGATGTTTTTAGATCTTTGCCTGGTGTCGGGGATTATATTGCCGGCGCAGTTATGTCCATTGCCTTTAATCAATCACATACTTCAATAGATGGAAATCATCGCAGGGTAATATCCAGAATTTTGGGAATAAAAAATCTGTCTCGGCACAATAAAAATCGAATAAATAATTATTTAAAAAAATTAGTGGCAATA
>PBBH01000033.1 GCA_002716525.1 Fidelibacterota bacterium
TTTTTTACTTGGGCAAATCTTTAAAGATGTCTTGGGCTCGCTCCCACCCATAACAGGTGAAGAGATCACTTACCCGTCGGGATTTCGAATCAGTGCCGACCGTTCACCAAATACCAGGGGAATGAATGATATTTGCGAAGGGGTGGTTGAAGATCTGGCAAGTGAAATTGAAACGCAGGGTATTCGCACTTTATTTATTTTGGATGATGGTATAGACAGGAAATTAGATGATAAGTGGAAAAAAATTATTGGGGAGATGGATTCTGTTATTGTCTTGAGCTATGCCATGACAGATTTGGCCAAGTTAGCCCATGTTGTTCTGCCGGGACATGCGCCATTGGAGCGTGAGGGGACGGTTACTAATGACAAAGGCAGAATCCAGTGGCTGCGTCCATCCTTGCCCGTAAAAGTCGAATCGAAGCCAGATTGGGAAATATTAATGTTGGTTAGAAATGCCCTAGATAAAAAGACAGAGCACTTTGTTGAATTAGGTGAAGTGATGAAAAAAATGGGTGAAAAATTTGAAAATTATGGTGGTATTACATTTTTCAAAGTTGGAGATCATGGTTATTCAATAAACGGTAAAATCAGTTGATGGATTTATTAGGTTTTACAATTATTGTTGTTAAAGTGTTGGTTGTATTTGCAGCTACCATGCTGGGTGTGCTTGTGATGATTTATGCGGAAAGGCGTGTTTCTGCTTTTATGCAAGATAGGGTTGGGCCCAACCGTGTCGGATTCAAAGGAGTACTGCAGCCCATTGCGGACGGTATCAAATTTTTAATGAAGGAGGATTTAGTTCCAGAAAGAGTCGATAAACCTATTTTTATTCTTGCTCCTGCAATCCTTTTAATTCCAGCACTTATGACCTTTGCAGTGATCCCATTTGGTTCTTCCATCAACCTTTTTGGACGGGAGATCGCTCTTCAAGTGGCTGATGTAAATGTGGGTATTTTGTATGTACTTGCGCTTACTAGTATTAGTGTTTATGGTATTGTGTTAGCAGGGTGGTCTTCCAATAATAAATATTCTTTACTTGGAGGCTTACGTTCTTCTGCCCAGTTAATCAGTTATGAATTAGCGATGGGATTGGCAGTGGTTAGTATTATTCTTTTGGCGGGATCGTTGAGATTGAATGATATTATTACTGATCAGCAAGGTTCGTTTTTATCTTGGAATATTTTTAGACAACCGCTGGCCTTCCTCATATTTCTTATTGCCGTTTATGCTGAGACCAACCGATTGCCCTTTGATCTTTCAGAAGCAGAACAAGAATTGGTTGGTGGATACCACACCGAATACAGCAGCATGAAATTTGCTATGTTCTTTATGGCTGAATATGCCAATATGATTACAGCTGCAGCCTTAACTGTTACGCTGTTCTTCGGAGGTTGGGATGTCCCTTTATTAGATGAAGGTTCTTTGGGTTTGTTTGGTGCGTTGCTATCGGTGCTGTCCTTTATATTAAAAGTGGCATTTTTTTTATTTCTGTTTATTTGGGTTCGATGGACATTTCCGCGTTTTCGCTATGATCAGCTGATGCGACTTGGCTGGAAAGTCATGCTACCATTAGCTCTTTTCAATATTTTTCTCACAGGCGGATATCTCACTATAAAGGCATTAGGCTGATGGCAACAATAATCAAATCTTACGAGCCTACTTTTTGGGATAAGTTGTACCTGCCGGCTTTGATGCGTGGACTAATTGTAACATTTCGTCATTTTTTTCGTAGAAATGTCACCATCCAATATCCTGACCAAAAACACATACCTCCTGAGGGATACAGGGGTTTACATCGGTTAAATAAGTTTCCGGAAGGTCGAATTAAATGTGTGGCCTGTGAAATGTGTTCTGCCGCATGTCCCGCAGACTGTATTCATATTATTCCAGGTCCTTCACCTTGGGATGGAGGAAAAGAAAGATACCCAGTACGGTTTGACATTGATTTGTTACGATGCATTTTCTGTGGTTTTTGCGAAATGGCCTGTCCAGAAGAAGCAATTGAGTTAACAGAGATTTATGATTTCTCCGATTATACACGGGATGATCTAGTTATTGATAAGGAAGGCCTTCTGGAAGTTTATGACCTAACTAAAGATCAAAACTATTACACCAAAAACAATCTAAGTAAAGCCTCTTCTGTCGATACACCTATAGATACCTAAAAACATAAACTCATGTCATTATCGCTACTATTTTACTGCGTAGGTGGAATTGCAATTGGATCAGCTATTTTTGTTGTATTGAATCGTAATGCAGTATACAGTGCCATTTCATTGGTCCTTTGCTTTTTTTCTTTGGCAGTTATTTACCTTCTTTTGGAGGCATATGTTATCGCCGTATTAGAAATTTTTATATATGCCGGTGCTATCATGGTATTATTCCTTTTTGTGATCATGCTACTCAACCTGGGCAGGGAAGATGCCTTGCCAAACCTTAATTATTTACAGCGTGCTACATCGCTACTTTTGGTACTTCTTTTTTTTGTTGGAATTTTTCTGTTAATGATAGGTGATCAAGGATTATTTCCTCAGCCAACTGAGCAATTTGTAGCTGGGGGCATTTATCCATTGGGAGAAGCGCTCTTTTCAAAATATTTATTACCCTTTGAAGTCGCTTCACTATTATTACTTGTTGCATTAATTGGCACAGTTTATTTAGCGAAAAGAAAAGTATAATGATTGTACCTCTTGAACATGTTGTTGTATTGAGTTTGATCATTTTTTCCATTGGGGTTCTAGGTGTCTTATTTCGGCGTAATGCTATTACTATTTTTATGTCTATTGAACTTATGCTAAATGCGGTCAACCTGGCTCTGGTCGGGTTTTCTCGTTATCATAACAGTGTAGATGGTCAAGTCTTTGTTTTTCTTGTTATGACATTGGCTGCAGCTGAGGTAGCGGTAGGACTGGCAATTATTATCGCCCTCTATCGGAATCGCCAGACAGTAAATATTGATGAAATTAATTTGATGAAGAATTAGAAAGTAATCGTGGAAACTATTGTATCTATAAAGCCTCTTATGGCAGTTCTCGTCTCTTCTATAGGAGCCTTGTTTATAATTGGTACTGGGAAAAAACCAAACTTGAGGGAATCTTGGTCTATTATTGCTGGTGTTTTAAAACTTATAATTATATTATCTATGATTCCGGCTGTTGTTTATGATAAAAAGATAATTTCCTATACACTTTTTAATATTCTGCCTGGAATCGAGATTGGCTTCAGGGTTGATGCCTTTGGTCTATTATTCGCGATGGGTGCTTCCATACTTTGGATTGCAACTTCTTTTTATTCGATTGGTTATATGCGATCGACCAATGAGCACTCGCAAACACGTTATTTTACCTGTTTTGCAGTAGCACTTTCGGCCACAATAGGTGTTGCATTTTCAGCGAATCTCTTTACGATGTTTCTTTTCTATGAGGTTTTAACAATCATTACCTACCCATTAGTGGCTCACAAAGGTACTCCAGAAGCAAAAGCAGGTGGAAGGAAGTATGCCATTTATTTACTTGGAGCAGCCAAAGCTTTTTTGGTCGCAGCTATCATCCTTACTTATAATTTGACAGGTACACTTGAGTTTTCCAAAGACGGAATTTTCCCTGCCATTGTGCAGTTAGCAAACCCTGAATTGCTTTATATTATTTTTGTCCTTTTTCTTTTTGGATTTGCAAAGAGTGCAGTCATGCCTTTGCACAGTTGGCTTCCAGCGGCAATGGTTGCTCCCACGCCAGTCAGTGCACTGCTTCATGCTGTTGCCGTCGTCAAAACAGGAGTTTTTACTGTGCTTCGTGTTATATTTTTTGTTTTTGGCGCAGACTTGATGTTGGACATTGGTGTTGATGTGTTCATAATTACATTTGCATCGGTCACTATAATCGCTGCCTCTATTATTGCTCTGAGCATGGATAACCTGAAGGCGCGGTTGGCTTTTTCGACAATCAGCCAACTTTCATATATTATTTTGGGCGCCGCCTTACTTACACCAAGTGCAATGGTAGGAGGCATAATTCATATTACTAATCATGCCTTTTCAAAGATTACTCTCTTTTTCTGCGCAGGTTCAATTTATGTTTCAACCCATAAGACCGAAGTCAGCCAGCTAAGCGGGATCGGGAAAAAAATGCCTTGGACAATGGCAGCCTTTGCTTTGGCTACTTTAAGCATGATTGGGATTCCACCTGCATCGGGATTTATTACAAAATGGTATCTTGTAATTGGTTCTCTGGAAAGAAATAGTTTGGTTGTACTTACTGTACTGTTGGTGAGTTCGTTTCTGAATGCGGCATACTTTGTTCCAATTCTATATAAGGCGTTTTTCAAAAAAGAAAATTCAAATTCTGAAGAGGAAAATTTACTCCAAGACAAAAATTTAAAAGAGAATCCATTCCTGGTAATTCCACTATCATTAACTGCGATAGTGAGTGTTTTGCTGGGACTATACCCTGACTTTATTGTGCATATAGCTGAAATGGTGGTCAAGTGAAATTATTGGATCTAATACAAGTTTTGAGCACAAAGACAATTAAAAAAATTGCATACTCTGTGCTGGTGTTACTCATTGCAGTTGATTTTATTATTCCTCGCCATGAAATTCACTTTTTTGGAGATAAAATTCCCGGTTTCTGGTCTCTATTCGGTTTTATCGCCTGTGTATTAATTATTATCGTTTCTAAATGGATAGGTCATATGGGACTTATGAAGGACGAGAATTATTATGATGAGTGAAATTTTTAATATTCAATTTTTGCATCCCTCGGTATTTTATATCCTAGGAGGCCTGTTAATTCCCTTTCTCAAGGGAAGAGTTAAGCAAGGCTATATGCTTTTTGTTTCTCTTTTGGCTTTTTTTGCGGTAGTCAATCTGCCTTACGGTACATTTGGTGCCTATGAATTCCTCAGCTGGAAATTGACATTTTTAGAGGTGGATAAGCTGAGCAAAGTATTTGCATATATATTCACAATAATGGGTGTTATCGGAGTAATATATTCGATCCATGTAAAGAATGACGGTGAGCATTTTTCTGCATTTTACTACGTTGGCGGATCTCTGGGAGTAATATTTGCGGGCGATTTTCTGACTTTATTCCTTTTCTGGGAAATGATGGCTTTTTCTTCTGTTTTTCTTATATGGTTTCGAAAATCAAAATCTTCTCTTGATTCTGGCTTTAGATATCTATTATGGCATGTTGCCGGTGGATTAATATTGTTGGCTGGAATCATGTTGCAGTACTCGGTGAGCGGTGATTTATCAGTTCAGTATCTACCCTTTCATGGTTGGTGGCCAACCGACTTTCAAAGCCTGGCCTCATTCCTTATTATAATTGGGTTTATTGTGAATGCAGCTGTACCTCCATTTGGTGCGTGGCTTCCTGATGCCTATCCCGCTGCAACAGTTACAGGTGCAGTATTTATGAGTGCCTTCACGACGAAAACAGCCGTATATGCCTTGATCCGAGTATGTGCAGGTTCCGAAATGTTAATTGTTCTGGGTGTTATTATGGCGATTTACGGCGTTGTTTACGCAGTACTTGAAAACGACGCCCGCAGGCTTCTGGCATATCACATTATCAGTCAGGTGGGTTATATGGTAGCTGGTGTTGGGCTGGGTACCCCAATGGCAATAAACGGTGTTGTGGCCCATGCTTTTTGTCATATCTTATATAAGTCCCTTTTATTTATGGGTACCGGTTCTGTTTTATATGTCACAGGAACGGCAAAATTGACGGAGCTCGGTGGTCTTTATAAGACCATGCCAAGAACAATGATATATACTGTAATCGGGGGTCTTTCCATTTCTGCATTTCCTTTGTTTAGTGGTTTTGTAAGTAAATCCATGACAGTTACTGCTTTTGGTGAAGCACATTTGACTTGGGCGTTTATTGCACTTATGCTCGCTTCTGCAGGGACATTTTTACATACCGGTCTTAAGGTACCCTATTTTATTTGGTTTGGTAAAGATCAGGGTTTAAAAGCCAAAGAGCCACCGTGGAATATGGAATTAGCCATGGGAATAGGAGCGCTTTTTTGTGTTGGACTAGGGATTTTTTATAAACCGCTGTACGCCTTACTGCCGCATGCAGTCCATTTTGAACCTTACACGGCATATCATACCTGGGAGACTTTGCAGCTATTGCTTTTTACACAACTTGGCTTTTTCCTCCTACTTAAAAAGCTTTGGTGTGAAGACACCATATCTCTGGATACAGACTGGTTTCTTCGCAAAGGAGCAAAAGCTTTCATGTGGATTACAAAACCGCTAGCAAAAATTGAGTACAAATTTATTGGTGAGATTTATGAATTTATTATTCAAAAACCGATCATGGGCACAGCCAAGGTTTTCAAGATAATAGATACGGTTGTTGTGGATGGAGCGGTGAATGGATTAGGCAAATTAACCCTGGCCTGGAGCCGAAAGATACAGAATGCTCAAAGTGGTCAAATTCAACATTATGCAATGTATATGGTCGCCGGTTTCATTGCCTTGATTGTAGTTATTATGGTGTTACCGTAATTGGAGGAATATGGAAGATATTATTATTAATAATCTTGATTATCCAGTTCTGACGGTGAGCACTTTTCTGCCAATGGCGGGAGCCCTTATTATACTTTTCCTCAAAAGAGGGCCTTTCATCAAATGGTTTGCGCTGGCGACGACAGTTGCAACATTCATTATTTCATTGCCTATTTATAAGTATTTCGATAAAACAACTTATAAGATGCAGTTTGCCGAAATCTATTCTTGGATACCAACATGGAATATAAACTACAAGGTTGGTGTGGATGGTATTAGTGTATTATTTATAATTCTAGTCACAATTTTAAGTATTCTTTGTGTATCTGTATCTTGGAAAGCGATCAAGGAAAAAACGAAAGAGTTTTACATTTCTCTATTAATAATGGAAACCGCAATGATTGGGATTTTTGTATCATTGAATATGTTTCTTTTCTACCTTTTTTGGGAACTGACCCTCATACCGATGTTTCTTTTAATAGGCGTATGGGGAGGCCCACAAAGGATATATGCCGCATTGAAGTTTGTCCTTTTTATGCTGGCTGGTAGTGTTCTCATGCTTGTGGGAATAATTGTGCTCTACTATGCAGGTGGAAAAACCTTTGATATACTGGAGCTTTCTAAAGTGAACTATCCAGTGGGAACACAACTATGGTTATTTTTGGCTTTTTTTGCCGCTTTTGCAGTTAAAATGCCCATGTTTCCAATTCATACCTGGTTACCAGATGCTCATACAGAAGCGCCTACGGCCGGTAGTGTTATCCTTGCAGGTATTTTACTTAAAATGGGTGCATATGGTTTTTTAAGGTTTTCTTTCCCCATGTTTCCCCATGCCGTAAATGTACTTTTTATACCATTACTGATTTTGTCTGTTACGGCGATTATATACGGTGCCT
Source organism: Fidelibacterota bacterium (assembly GCA_002716525.1). Taxonomy (GTDB): domain Bacteria; phylum Fidelibacterota; class Marinisomatia; order Marinisomatales; family TCS55; genus TCS55. The sequence continues at coordinate 7,411 of PBBH01000033.1, forward strand.
ATGTCACCTTAATGCAGAAAGATATGAAGAGGTTGATCGCCTATTCTAGTGTCAGCCATATGGGCTTTGTAACACTTGGTCTTTTTACTTTAAATCAAAACGGCATTGAAGGTGGCATCCTTCAAATGATTAATCATGGCGTGATAACCGGTGCACTGTTTTTGTGCGTAGGAATGATTTATGAGAGAACGCATTCAAGGATGATTGAAGACTATGGGGGGCTGTCAAAAACTGTTCCGATCTTTATTGTATTTTTCTCGATTTTTACTTTGGCAGCGATAGGTCTCCCAGGTATGAATGCTTTTGTTGGGGAATTCCTTATTATTAGTGGTGCTTTTAAAGCCAATATGATTATCGCCGCCTTTTCCATTCTTGGTGTTGTTCTAGGTGCGTGTTATATGGTTTGGCTGTATTACCGAGTGGCTCTTAATGAAATAAATACAACTACGCAATCCTCTCTTGTTGATTTGGATTTGCGGGAAATTGCCACCCTCGCACCTTTAGTTTTGCTTGTGTTAATGATTGGGCTGCAACCCAACATTCTTTTGAGTTATATGCATGTATCAGTGGAACACCTGGTTGAGCAACTGCATAATTCTATAATACTTGAAGATATTAACGCTTATGATACTGTCAGCTCAATTGCTGAATATATTAAGGCTTTATTCAAATGGGTCTGACAAACCTACTCTATCATTTTTTAGGCATTATTTTAATGGTACTTAATTCGAAATGTGTCAGGTGATTTCATGGACATAGCTCAATTTTTCACATCGGCTGATTTATTCGGTATTGCTCCTGAAATTATTCTGACGATTACAGCCTTATCTGTCTTAACGCTTGAGATGTTTCATGTTTTCCGCTCCAAAATTATATTAATGGTGGCAGCACTTGGTTTACTTTTGGCCAGTTCTGTTGTTATTAATACCATCAGCGATGAACGGATTCTTTTCGGAGGGATGTTGATTCTCAGCCGGTATTCGGCATTTTTTGATTCTCTTTATATTTTCATTGGGCTTATAACCTTGATTTTTTCCCATGGATATATGGAAAAAAGAGGGGGGCGTACACGAGGAGAATACCCAGCACTTATCATTTTTGCGGTTATCGGTATGATGCTAATGACGCGGGCAAATGATTTGGTAATTGTTTTTCTGGGATTAGAATTGCTTTCGCTATCACTGTATGTATTAGTTGGATTTCTGCGTCATGATGATTTAAGTAATGAATCAGGTTTAAAATACTTGTTGCTTGGTGCCTTTGCTACTGGCTTTTTCCTATTTGGTGCGGCCCTCACTTATGGAGCAACTGGCACAACCAACTATAGCGGGATCATTTTGGCGATCACTAATGATACCATCCTCTCCAGTATTTATTTATCAATGGGTATTGGGCTATTACTTATTGGCTTTGCATTCAAAGTTGCATTGGCACCTTTTCATATGTGGTCTCCAGATGTTTACCAGGGGGCTCCAACTACGGTCACTGGTTTCCTATGCACAGCGCCCAAGGCTGCAGGATTTGGGGCGCTGATAATATTATTTAACCGTGCTTTTGTCGAAATCCATTATCAATGGCAGGATATATTTTGGATTTTGGCTGCTTTAACCATGACTGTTGGTAATATTTCTGCACTGGTGCAGTCTAATGTCAAGCGAATGCTTGCGTTTTCCAGTGTTTCCCACGCTGGATTTTTGGTAATAGGAGTGTTAGTATTAGATGAAACGAGCATTTCAGCAGTCCTATTTTATCTAGTCGTTTACTCAGTTATCAATTTAGGTGCATTTGCCATCGTTTCATCTGTGGAGAAAGAAAAAGAAGGATTAATGTTTGAAGATTACCGCGGATTGGCAGCAAAGCATCCTTGGCTTTCAGCAGCGATGACTATTTTTATGATATCTCTGGCCGGGTTTCCACCAACAGCTGGATTTGTTGCTAAATATGGGCTTTTATCTGCTGCTGTAGCAAAAGGATATATTGGGCTTGTTGTCATTGGTGTCCTCAATACGCTGATTTCAATCTATTATTATCTTCGTCTGGTAGTAAATATGTATATGCAGAAAGAACAAAGAACTATACTTTCATCTTATGGTATGGTATCGACTGGTCTTATTAGTATTATGGCAATTTTGATGATTGTCCTGGGAATTATACCCGGTTACCTTCTAGAAATCGCTGCAAAAGCTGCAATTTTTACATTCTGATTTTCTAAGGAAAGTTTTCCCCTGTCCTTAAATTATATTTTCAATTTCGATAAGATTTGAACCGTAAATACTTAATGTTTGCTTTCCAAATAGTGTTGGGCATTTTTGTCCTTTTCTTTGGTATAGGCTGCAGCCAAAACAAAGAATATGTAGAATTCACCGGCAAAACAATGGGCACGACATATAATATTCGAATAGTACCAAATCGAAATATGAATTGGAAACTGGAAGAAGCTCAAATAAAAATTGATTCAATTCTTTTAGAAATCGATCAACAAATGTCGACTTATAAATGGAACAGTGAAATTTCATTATTTAATCAAGCAAAAATTAATGAAGAAATTAAAATATCTGCTGGGTTTCAAAAAGTGCTAGAAAAAGCTTTATATTGGGGTGAAAAAACAAACGGTGCCTTGGATGTCTCGGTCATGCCGTCTATTGTAACATGGCGAAAAGGCTTTGTAGATAGTTTTGAATCCGAATGGAAACCGCCTTTGATTAGAAATATAATGTCGGCAAAGGATAAAGTGGGCTATGCCAAAGTCCTCTTGAGAGGAAATATCTTAATCAAGGTTTTTGATGGACAAATGATTGACTTGAGTGCCATTGCTAAAGGGTGGGGTGTGGATCAATTATTTGAATTATTTCGGAATTTAGGTGTTTCAAAGCTAATGGTTGAGGTAGGCGGAGAAGTTCGCACGATGGGAACAAATATCAAAAAAGATAAATGGAAAATTGGTATTGATACGCCCATTTTAGACACTGCGCCTGGAGAAAATATTTTTAAAGTGGCAGTGCTTGATAATCAGGCGATAGCAACATCAGGTAATTATCGAAACTTTTACACATTTAATGACAAACGTTTTTCCCATATTATCGATCCCAGAACGGGTTATCCCGTTGAAACTAATATTGCTTCAGTCACAGTTTTAGGCACCAATTGTATGGACGCAGACGCCTTGGCAACAGCACTTTCAGTATTAAATTTTAACGAGGGTAAAGCGTTAATCGAATCTCTAGATGGTTTTGAAGCGCTATGGATTATAAAAGAAGAAAATGACGTTTTAAGATCCCAATCAACTTCTGGAATGGCCACGATTAATTAACAAAGGTACATCTAATAATTTATGTTGAATCAAAAATGGATATCATTATTTGGAAGAGGTATTTATATCAATTAATTTCCCCTCCTTCGAGTTAACCTTAAATCAAAAAAACTTTTCAAACATGCGACAAAATTATATTAATATGCTATTTTTCAGTTCCCCTGGAAATGGAAGCAAGATAGGAAGGAAAATATGGATTTAACTACTCATTGGGTAGGTATCGCCGCGATCGTGATATTCGTGGTCTCTTACGCGTTTGTAATTACCGAGGAATTTTCGCACTTGAGAAAATCTGTGCCGGTTATCTTTGGTGCTGGAGTTATCTGGGCGATTATTGCTTATCAGTACATGGGTGGTATGGATCACAGTGCCGAAGAAGCCGTAAGACACTTTTTGATTGAATTCGGTGAGCTCTTTTTATTCCTTTTATCCGCGATGACTTATGTTAATTCGATGAGTGAACGAGGTATATTTGATGCGCTTCGGTCTTGGCTTGTAAGCCGTGGTTTTAGCTACAGGCAGCTATTCTGGATTACGGGTATTATCAGCTTTTTCTTATCGCCTATCATTGATAACCTAACGACCGCGTTAGTGATGTGTGCGGTGGTGCTAGCCGTTGGTCAGAAAAACAAGCGATTCATTAGTCTGGCTTGCGTCAATATAGTAGTGGCTGCAAATGCTGGTGGTGCTTTTAGTCCTTTTGGTGATATCACTACGCTGATGGTGTGGCAAAGAGGTATTGTTAATTTCTGGACGTTTTTCAATCTTTTTATTCCATCAGTTGTGAACTATGTCATCCCTGCAGTCGTTATGTCTTTAGCGGTAGAAAAAGGACAACCGGATGTTGAGGACAATAAAGTCGTGATGAAACGAGGGGCAAAACGCATCATGTTTTTGTTTGGATGTACCATCGCTACTGCCGTTTCGTTCCATAATTTCTTGCACCTCCCACCATTCTTGGGTATGATGACTGGTTTGGCCTACCTGAAGATATTCGGACATTATCTGAGCCGGAGCCACGTGCCGCCGCACAAAGATAACTCTGACCGCAGTGAATCTGGCGACGTTGTGCCGTTCGATAGCTTTCGAGAGGTAGCTCGTGCTGAGTGGGACACGTTACTATTTTTCTTTGGCGTAATCATGTGTGTCGGGGGACTCGGCTTTATCGGTTACCTTGATCTTGTTTCGGCGTATATGTATGGCGAGTTAGGCCCTACTTTTGCCAACATAATGGTAGGTATACTTTCGGCTATTGTTGATAATATCCCAGTGATGGTTGCCGTGCTGCAAATGAATCCAACTATGGANTTAACGCAATGGCTGCTTGTTACACTGACGGCGGGCGTTGGAGGCAGCATGTTGTCCATTGGATCGGCTGCGGGNGTGGCATTAATGGGTCAAGCCCGTGGNATTTACACATTCTTTGGCCATATGAAATGGACGCCGGTCATTGCGCTCGGTTATGCNGCGAGCATCTGGGTTCATTTGNTGATCAACTGAAACCAGAATGCNTGTGGTAGGTGTCTTTTTTCGTAGCATTGTTTTATTACTAACATAGATTATGTTGTTATATCACTCTAAAGTCAGCTGGGTGTAATTTCTTTTTCATGCGAATTTCAAAAGTAACAACTAAAACTGGTGATAAAGGAGAAACCGGTCTTGGGGATGGGAAACGGATTTCTAAATCTCATCCGAATATTGAACTGTTAGGTGATATTGATGAATTAAACTCTGTTCTCGGATTGGCAATCACCAGTTGTGCAAATCAGGGTATGATTGAGGAATTGAAGTCTATTCAACAAGATTTATTAAACATGGGCGGTGAAGTATCAATGCCTGAATCAGAAATAGAATTGTTAAGTGAAAACCGCATTATTTTTTTAGAAAAGTTGATTGAAAAAATGAATTTGGCTTTACCACCTCTNAAGGAATTTATTTTACCGGGTGGCGATGAATTTTCTGCGCGNATCCATCTTACCAGGNCAGTGTGCCGGCGCGTAGAGCGAAGCTGTGTTACTTTTATTGATACAGGTGTTGACAAGAATCATTGGTTAAGGTATTTGAATCGACTGAGCGATTATTTTTTTGTTTTAGCCAGATTCACAACCCAAAATAGTGGGGGAAGTGAAACCTTTTGGGAAAGGAATAGTTAATTATTATTTCTATTTCGATAGTTAGATAATATCTGAAAAATTGGCCTAAATTCTTGGTNAGAAAAAAATCATGCTAGACTGGAAATCATTACATCAAACTATTGACGGTACGGAACGCATATTATTATCTACCCACGAAAATCCTGATGGAGATGGATTGGGAAGTGCGGCTGCTGTATATCATTATCTGAATTCACAAGGTAAGAATTGTAAAATAATTAACATTTCTGATTTGCCACTTGAGTATGAGTTTTTAAATCAAAATAAAATGATTGAGACTTATAACTCTTTAAACCACACGGATTGGATCGCTTCTGCAGACCTTGCCCTGATATTTGATGTGGGGGATTATAGTCGTCTTGGTATCATTGGTGAATTACTAAATCAACACAAAATTCATGTTGTTAATATTGATCATCATCCCGATATGGGCGATGGTCGATTCAGTGAAAATTATATTAACGTTGATGCTGCAGCTACTGGAGAAATGGCTTATGATTTTTTAAAGGCCATGAATATTCCTTTGTCCAAGGAAATGGCAGAGGGGATTTATACTGGGGTCATGACAGACACAGGATCCTTTTGCTATAGCAATACTAATGAGAAGTGTCACCGGATTGCTATTGAATGTATGGAAGCTGGTGTTAATACATCTCTCATCTACCAGAGAGTATATGAAAATCGGTCGCCTGGTCAAATTGCTTTGCTGGCCCAGATATTAAATAACCTGGATTATGATCAAAATGGTGAACTGGCTTGGTTCACAATTGATAAAAATATGATGGATAAAGCCGGCGCGACAAAAAAAGATATAGATGGATTTACAGATTTTGTAAGGTCCATACGTGGTGTCGAAGTTGCCGTGATGATATTTCAAAATAAGCCAAATTCTTGTCGAATTAATTTTCGTTCTAAAGGAAAATACATCATTAATGATATTGCAAAATCCTTAGGTGGGGGTGGGCATAAATTTGCCGCAGGCGCTATTGCTCCAGGGACACTCAACGAAGTTCTTCAAAAAGTATTATCTGAAACAAAAGCTGCTTTAGAACATCAAAATGGGCATGTAATATGAAAATATTCCTTGCGAAAGATGCAGGTTATTGCTTTGGTGTGAGAGATGCCGTTAATCTGGCTTACGATACTGCCGACGACCATGGTGATGTTTATATGCTTGGTCATATTGTTCATAACGAAAATGTGGTAAAAGATTTAAATGATGCCGGGACAAAAGTTGTTGAATCACTTGATGATGTTCCAGCAGATAAGCCCATTCTTTTTCGCGCGCATGGAACACCTGTGGATACTTGGAAAGATGCTAAAACCAATAATATGAACATTGTGGATGCTACCTGTCCTCTGGTCCTCGAAATACATGAAGAAGTCAAGAATTTGGAAGAAGAAGGGCGAAAGATCATCATCATTGGCGATCATGGGCATGATGAAGTCGTAGGAATTGCCAGCCAGGTTAAAGATCCTATTATTATCGCAACCGCTGAGGAAGCTAAGGCACTGCGAAAAACGAAGCGGGCTGGTGTGGTAAGTCAATCCACACAGACAATTGAAAATGTCCAGAAGATCATTAATATTATTATGACAAAAGTATTTGATTTACGTTTTGTAAATACAATTTGCTTTCCAACAAAACGTAACCAAAGTCAGATCAAAGAATTAGCAAAGCAATGTGATGTCATGATTGTAATCGGTTCATTCTCAAGTGCTAATTCAAAACGACTAACGGCTCTGGCAAAAGAAAGGAATGAAAATTCATATCAAGTTGCCACTGCTGATGAGATTGAACCTCGTTGGCTAAAACAAGTAGAAACAGTGGGTGTATCAGCAGGTGCCAGTACTCCAGATAATATTATCAATGATGTTTTAACAAAAATTAAGGAAATCGGGAAAGTACCCGAGGAGATGATTTATGGCTGAAAAAGGATCATATGAAATTAAAGTCGGTTTAGCAGAAATGTTAAAAGGCGGTGTAATTATGGACGTGATGAACGCTGACCAGGCTAAAATTGCAGAGGATTCAGGAGCAGTAGCGGTAATGGCCTTAGAACGAATTCCAGCGATGATTCGAGAAGAAGGTGGGATATCCCGGGCCAGCGATCCGCAAATGATTAAAGATATCCAATCGGCAGTTTCAATTCCAGTGATGGCCAAAGTTCGGATTGGGCATTTTGCAGAAGCGCAAATTCTGCAGGCGTTAGAAGTTGATTTTATTGATGAAAGTGAAGTGTTAACTCCTGCTGATGAACATAACCATATTTGGAAACATGACTTTACTGTACCATTTGTTTGCGGATGCCGCAATTTGGGAGAAGCTCTTCGTCGTTTAGGAGAAGGTGCTGCCATGATCCGAACCAAAGGCGAAGCAGGAAGCGGTAATATTGTTGAGGCCGTGCGGCATATGCGACAGGTTCAAAGTGATATCAAAAAACTCACTGTCATGGATCAAGATGAACTTATGGCTGGATCAAAAAATATGGGAGCACCCTTTGCCCTTGTCCAGCAAGTGGCCAAATTAGGCAAACTACCAGTGCCGAATTTTGCTGCTGGAGGTATTGCAACACCTGCAGATGCATCATTAATGATGCAGTTGGGGGCAGAAACAGTTTTTGTTGGCTCTGGTATTTTTATGAGTGAAGACCCAGCTCCGAGAGCAAAAGCGATTGTTGAGGCTGTGACCTACTACAAAGATCCAAAAAAACTGGTTGAAATTTCCACAGGTCTCCAGTCTGCCATGAAAGGGTTGGATATGTCTGAGATTCCTGAGGAAGAACGACTCCAGGAGCGGGGTTGGTAAGGGGAGCGGGCCTCCAATTATAAGATGATTGGTGTCCTTGCACTTCAGGGAAATTATCAAAAGCATATCCAGATTCTGGATACGCTTAATATCCGTTCGATGGAAATTCGATATCCAGAAGAATTGGATTCCATCAATGGTTTAGTTATTCCTGGTGGAGAATCAACCACAATCACAGATTTAATGAATCGAATTGATTTTTTTCAAGCCTTACGGGAATTTTCGAAAGGAAAGCCGATTCTTGGTACCTGTGCAGGATTAATTATGATGGCAAAATCTGTTCCAGATTCTAGAGTAAAACCTCTAGGCATAATAGATATTGAAATTGACCGTAATGCATATGGTCGACAAATTCATTCATTTACCGATAAGCTTTCCGTTAAACTGAATGGAAAAGAATCTCAGATTACTGCAACATTTATACGGGCACCAAAGATTACCAAAGTGAACGATGAAGTAGAAATTATCAGTGAATATGCGGGTGAACCAGTGGCAGTAAAACAAGGCCTTCATTTGGGACTTGCCTTTCATCCCGAGCTGGATAAGGTTAGCCTCTTCCATGAATTTGCATTCAAGAGTCAATTTATCAATGAAACAAAAAATCACCATGCAGCTTAAACTGCTTCCCAATATTAATTCACCAGCGGATATTCGTGGTTTTACAATGAATGAGCTTGAAAAATTAGTTGATGAAATCCGATTTCATACAATCGATATTGTTAGTCAAGTGGGGGGGCATTTGGCACCAACCCTTGGAGTAATAGAATTGTCTGTTGCATTACATAAAGTATATGATACACCCAATGATAAGTTAATTTGGGATGTTGGACATCAAGCATATGCCCACAAATTACTCACTGGTCGGTATAATGAATTTTCAACCATACGTCAACATGGAGGTTTGAGTGGTTTTTTGAAAAGATCCGAAAGTCTATATGACGTTTTTGGTGCCGGACATGCATCCACTTCAATTTCAGCTGCTACCGGTATCGCAGAAGCAAGGAAACATTCAAAGAAGAAATATCGAGTTGTTTCCGTTATTGGCGATGGTGCTATGACAGGTGGTTTGGCTTTTGAAGCACTGAATAATGCGGGTCATTTGAGAACTCCAATGTTGACAATTCTCAATGATAATGAAATGTCTATCAGTCCCAATGTAGGAGCAATTAATACATATTTGACCAAGATCGTAACAAATCCTTTGTATAATCGCATTCGGGATGAGATCTGGAATATATCGGGAAAATTGCCGTTCGGCAAAAAGACAACTCGTACTATGCTACATCGTATCGAAGAAAGTTTAAAATCATTACTTGTTCCGGGAATGCTATTTGAAGAGTTGGGCTTCAGGTATTTTGGCCCGATCGATGGTCACAACTTGCATGATTTAATAAAAACCTTAGAGCGTTTGAAGAATTTAAAAACACCGGCATTGTTGCATATACGGACCAAAAAAGGGAAAGGAATGGTATCCACTAATTTTGAAACGGGAGAATACCATGATGATGCTGTAAAATTTCATGCTGTAAAACCTAATAGCGGATCTAATGGTAAAATTTCTGCTCCGGCTTCTGATTCGATTTCTGTACCTATATTTCAAGATGTATTTGGATCCTTGGCTTGTGAAATNGCTCGCAATCGGAAAGATACAGTATGTATTACAGCTGCCATGAGGGAAGGTACGGGACTCGTACTATTTGCTAAAGAGTTCCCCCATCGTTATTATGATGTCGGAATTGCGGAAGGGCATGCAATCACATTCTCCGCAGGATTAGCTACAGAGGGGGTTCGCCCTATTGTCGCCATTTATTCTACATTTTTACAGCGGGCATTTGACCAAATCATCCATGATGTTTCAATACAAAAATTACCGGTGGTATTTTGTTTAGACCGGGCCGGGATTGCTGGTGAGGATGGGCCCACGCACCATGGTGCTTTAGATATTGCCTACTTGAAATGTATCCAAGGCATGGTGGTCTCATCACCCAAAGATGGAAATGAGCTACGCCATTTGTTATATACAGGATTGGACTATCAAGATGGTCCATATGCAATTCGTTATCCGAAAGCATCTTCAGTTGAATTTAATCCACGTGGACAGGCAGAACTTCTACCCATAGGAAGTTGGGAAGTCCTTCGGCATGGTTCGGACACCGTAATTCTAGGAGTTGGACCATTAGTTTTTGATGGATTAAATGCTGCTGAAAAAATGGATCAATCTGGAATTAGTTGTGAAGTGGTGAACTGTCGTTTTATCAAACCGATGGATGAAGCTTACCTTAAATCAATTATTGGCAAGTTTGATAATGTTGTTACCATTGAGGAAGGGGTAAGAGCAGGTGGTTTTGGGGAAGCTGTTGTATCGTGGCTATCATCGAACGGATATAAGGGTGAAACTCAGATAATTTCCCTGCCCAATGAATATGTGGAACACGGTCCACGAGATGTTTTATTGGAACAATGGGGTGTAAGTCAGGCGGGCATTATTAAAGCTATAAAGACTAATAAAAAACCTGCAAAATTGGAAGTTTAAGCTATGAGTTCAATCGTTTTAGTGCTGATTGGGCTCCTTGTTTTCTATTTAGGGTTTCGTTTTTATTCCAAATTTATTGGAAACCGTATTTTTAAGATCCATGAAGATGATCAAATCATGCCATCTAAAGCATTGGAAGATGGGATTGATTATGTGCCGACCAAAAAACATATTCTTTTTGGCCATCATTTCACTTCGATTGCTGGTGCAGCACCAATTATAGGGCCTTGCGTAGCAGCATACTGGGGATGGCTTCCAGCTCTATTATGGATTTTATTAGGCACTATTTTTATGGGGGCTGTGCATGATTTTGGAGCACTTGTAACTAGTGTGAAAGAAAAGGGGCGCAGTATTGCCGACATTGCTTCAAATACGATCAGCAAACGTACCCGCCTCATGTTTTTATCATTCGTGATTCTTTTGATTTGGCTTATCTTAGCTGTTTTTGCCATGGTGATCGCCGATTTATTTGTCGCTATCCCATCTTCTGTCATTCCAATCAATATTGAAATTATTATCGCTATCATCATGGGATTTCTCATTTATAAAAAGAAAATCGATATACTTATTCCATCGTTGTTTGCATTGGCTCTATTGTACTTTTTTGTTTGGGTAGGAACTAAGGTGCCGATTGATCTCACTACGACCATGGCGGTACAGGATGTCAAAAACTTGTGGATAATAATGCTGTTTATTTATTCAGCAATTGCAAGTTTGTTACCAGTTTGGACACTGTTGCAGCCAAGGGACTTTATTAACAGTCATCAGTTATTTGTTGGATTGGGGTTATTATTTCTCGGTATTTTTATTTCNCAACCAGTGGTGGATGCTCCTGCCATTCGGTCTTTATCTGAGCCTGACGTGCCGGGAATATTTCCACTGCTTTTTGTCACGATTGCATGTGGCGCAATCAGTGGGTTTCATGGTTTGGTCGCTTCCGGTACATCATCAAAGCAATTGGAAAAGTTATCTGATGCAAGGCTGGTGGGCTACGGTGGGATGATCGGAGAAGGAGCACTTGCATTGGCTTCAACCATATCTGCTGTGGCTGGGATTGCACTAGTTACCAATTCCAATTTACCTGCAGTAGGTCCCGTTACAGATTTGAATTGGAATGTTTACTATGATACATGGGCCCATGCCAGTGAGAATAAGGCCGCTGCTTTTGTTTTAGGTGGTGGTGCATTAATTCAAACTTTAGGTATTCCAACCATTGTAGCAAATACATTAATGGCAGTCTTGGTAATCTCATTTGCGGCGACAACATTAGATACAGCTACTAGGATTCAGCGTTTTATTTTGAATGAATTTGGTATCGCCACTGGAGTAAGGGCGCTTTCTAATCGCTATACGGCAACCATTGTGGCAATCATTCCAGCCATATTGTTGGCATTTTGGAATGTGGTTGAGCCAGACACTGGAACGATGCGACAGGCCGGATGGGTCCTCTGGCCCATTTTTGGTGCGAGTAACCAAATGCTCGCAGGGCTTACATTAATGGTGCTCACACTTTATTATTGGCAAAAGAAAAGACCTATTCTTCCGTTACTCATACCTATGTTTTTTGTTATGGGTATAGCTATTACAGCACTGGTGGTTAATGCAATTCAATTTTACGGGCAAAATAGTATTTTATTTGGATTAACTATTATTTTGCTGGGACTGATTATTTGGATGGCCTATGAAGGAGTAAATAAGGTATTAGAAATACGTAGAACGTCATAAATTTCTTATCTTAATATCAAATGAACACCCAATATGTCTAGACAATTAGAATTATTCAACAAGGCCAAGAAAAAGTGGGATAAAGAGGTGCAAACTTCAGTTAAACGTGATTACAATTTTGATACCTTGAGCGGTGAATCTTTAGAACCGCTTTATTATCCTGATAAACCAAGTGATGACTATTTAGAAAAACTGGGTTTTCCCGGACAATTCCCATATACCCGTGGTGTACATGCTAATATGTACCGGGGCAAGCTATGGACAAAACGTCAGTTCTCAGGTTTTGGAACACCGGAAGAAACAAATTCCCGTTACCATTCATTATTAAACAAAGGGCAAACGGGTCTTTCAGTTGCATATGATATGCCAACACTAATGGGCTATGACCCAGATCATCCCTGGGCGAAAGGTGAAGTTGGTAAATGCGGTGTTAGTGTTGCCTCCATTAAGGATATGGAGCAGCTGTTTAAAGATATCGATTTGGGTGGAATATCAGTTTCCCAAACCATTAATGGTCCGGCAATGATTTTACTGGCCTTTTATATTGCCGTGGCAGAAAACCAGGGCGTTCCTTTGGCGAATCTCCGAGGAACATTACAAAATGATATCCTAAAAGAGTTTATTGCTCAAAAAGAATGGATTTTTCCGCCGCAACCGTCTATGCGTATTATCACAGATATGATGGCGTTTTGTAGCGAACATATGCCTCAATTTAATACGATTTCCATTTCTGGATATCATATTAGGGAAGCGGGATCAACAGCAGCTCAGGAACTAGCTTTTACATTAGCAGATGGTTTCGCGTATGTCGAACACGCAATGGCAGCAGGATTGGATATCGATAGCTTCGCACCACGATTATCATTCTTTTTTAATTCACATTTGGATTTCTTTGAAGAGATTGCTAAATATCGTGCTGCTCGCCGTATTTGGGCAAAACGTATGAAAAATAAATACGGGGCTAATAATCCACGTTCCTGGAAATTGCGTTTTCACGCACAAACCGCAGGTTGTTCATTAACAGCTCAGCAACCAGAAAACAATGTTGCACGGACGGGTTTTCAAGCCTTGGCTGCTGTTCTTGGAGGCACCCAGTCACTCCATACTAATTCCATGGATGAAACCTTGGCGCTTCCAACAGAAAAAGCGGCGGAAATTGCTCTCAGAACGCAGCAATTGATTGCATTCGAAACTGGTGTTGCAAATGTAGCAGACCCCTTAGGTGGTTCATGGTTTGTGGAATCTCTAACAGATCATATGGAAACTGAAGCAGAAAAATATTTTGAAGAAATTGAGAATCTTGGCGGAGTAATTCCAGCCATTGAAAAGGGTTATTTCCAAAGAGAAATTGCCTATGCAGCCTCAGAATACCAGCAAAAGATTGATGATAAAGAATTGATTCATGTTGGGGTAAATGATTTTATTAAAGAAGATGAAGAAATTGAAATCCCGTTATTAGAAATTGGTGACGAAGCTGAAAATATCCAGATANGGTCTTTAACTAAACTAAGAAAAGAGCGGGATGAAAATATGGTTCAGAAAGCACTCAGCCGCATTCAGGAAGCCTGTGCAAATAGTGATAACATTATGCCGCCAATTATTGAAGCATCAAAGGCTTTAGCCACCATGGGTGAAATTGTGATCGCTATGAAAGCAGAATTTGGTGAATGGCAGGAAGCTGCTGTTTTTTAGGAGAAAACATGAATAGTAATAAGAAATTTTTGTTGATGATTATTGGTGTTATCGTGGTGTCCATTTTTTGGATTGGTTGGGTTTCAACCAACCCTGCAGATGAAAAAGCGATGGCAACATTTGTATCCGTAGAAAAGCTTATGAAAGATAATATGAGTCAGCGGACGAAATTAGGTGGTTTGGTAAAAGACGGGTCGATTGTTGTTTCTAAAACCAGTTACTTGGACTGTACATTCATTCTTAAAGAAGGGAATACTGAATTGGCCGTAAAGTATGATCGTACTCGTCCGGATTTATTTAAAGATGGGGCAGAAGTGATTGTTACCGGTCAATATTTAAACGGTATTTTTTATGCTGACGAATTACAGACAAAATGTGCCTCACGTTACGAAGGTGATTTAAGAGACGAAAATAGTTATAACTTAACTGACGTCGAATCATGACCCCGATTGCAGGTGGTGCTGCTTTGAATCTGGCGTTCGGATTCGGCATTCTTACCATACTTACCATCTTTTTTTATACACGTAATGGAGACCAGCGCCTGTATCTTACGGGACAGCGTCTGGCATTAGGAGTTTCCTTTTTTATTTTTTTAGCTACTTTTATCCTTGCTTACCAATTAATAATCAGCAATTTTGATATTGATTACGTAGCACGATATACTAGCCTTGAAACACCGGTAGTGTATAAAATATCGGCCCTCTGGGCTGGGCAATCCGGTTCGCTGTTATTTTGGCTGTTTATTTTATCTATTTATGCTACCGTGGTCATTCTCCAAAATCAGCGAAAGCACCATGGACTTATGCCTTGGGTTATCATTACACTAGTCATTGTTCAAATGTTTTTTCTTGTGTTGACGAATTATGTTACCAATCCTTTTAAAGCCACGGAGGCTGATTTTATCGTGGCCAATGGAAATGGGCTTAATCCTTTACTACAAAACGTGACCATGGCTATACACCCACCCACCCTTTATTTGGGGTTTGTTGGTTTTACGGTTCCATTCAGTTTTGGGATTTCAGCGCTTGTTAATCGTGATACGAGTCCATTGTGGATTCAGAGCATTCGCCGGTGGACCCTGGTAGCATGGCTTTTTTTGAGTATGGGGATTATCTTAGGAGGATGGTGGGCCTACCGGGAATTAGGCTGGGGAGGATATTGGGCTTGGGACCCAGTGGAAAATGCTAGTTTTATGCCATGGCTCACGGCCACAGCATTTGTCCATTCGATAATCATACAAGAAAAAAAGGATATGCTTCGAGTATGGAATATGGTACTGATCATTCTTACGTTTACCCTTTGTATCTTCGGAACATTCCTAACGAGATCCGGCGTCATGAGTTCTGTACACTCATTTACCGCTTCTTCATTAGGCCCCATATTTTTAGCATTTGTTTTTTTTATATTGATAGCTTCTTTTGGTCTCATGTACACCCGTATAAATGATCTTCGATCAACAAGAAGAATGGAGTCATTTACTTCTCGTGAAAGTGGATTCCTTTTTAATAATATGGTGTTTGTGGTGATGTGCTTTTCCGTGTTCTGGGGAACACTTTTTCCAGTTATTTCTGAAGCAGTCCGTGGAACAAAAATTACAGTCGGGCCACCATTCTTCAATCAAATCAATATTCCAATTGGTTTGATACTTTTAGGCTTAACCGGTGTTGGGCCACTTTTAGCTTGGCGAAGGACAGGAAAGAAAAACTTGATACGTAATTTCACATTTCCAATCCTTACAGGATTAAGTTCAGCAATTGTACTATTAATAATTGGATACAGAGATTATGTCGTTATTTCATTCAGCTTAGGAGCTTTTGTTACAGCAACAATTACTACAGAATTTATCAGAGGTATTCGCGCTCGTAACAAAAAATTTAAAGAATCTCCTTTTACTGCATTGAAAATGATGGTGAGTAA
Source organism: Fidelibacterota bacterium (assembly GCA_002716525.1). Taxonomy (GTDB): domain Bacteria; phylum Fidelibacterota; class Marinisomatia; order Marinisomatales; family TCS55; genus TCS55. Next base: position 23,550 of record PBBH01000033.1, read on the forward strand.
AAACCGTTCCCGGTATGGTGGATATGTAGTTCATTTAGGAATTGTTTTTATGTTTATTGGTTTTACCGGCCATGCTTTTGACAAGGAAAAAGAGTTCAGTTTAAAGGAGGGAGAAACGGAGCATGTCGCTGGATATGAATTTGAATTGATTCAGTTATCTGAATCAGAACGCCCTAATCACTATGCTTGGATTTCAGATCTGCGAGTGACAAAACAAAATGGTGAATTTGTAACCAACCTACATCCTGAAAAACGGGTTTATTTTCACCGAAATCCAGACGTGAATCGTCGTCAGCCACATAGTGAGCTTGATATTTATTCTACACTGAATAAGGATATTTATTCTATTTTTTCAGCTGTTGATACAGAAAATGGTGTGGCCTTTATCAAGATTATGGTGAATCCATTGGTTCGGTGGGTTTGGATTGGGGGATTTATTTTGGTTTTTGGTACATTAATTGCCCTTTGGCCGCGGAGAGATTCTTAATGGACGTCATCGGAGACTACGGCCTGATTCTAATATTTTTTGTTGTGGCGGTCATATTTGTTTTGCAACCATTATTGTTACCCTACCTTGGAAAACCTGTCGTAGACTTAGACATAAATGTTTTAAAGCGGAAAAAACTTTTACTTTATCGACAAATTAAAGAGTTAGAAATGGAATATGAAATCGGCAATATTAATGATGAAGATTTCCATTCGAGTCGTGCTTTATTAAAACAAGAGGTTTCCGCGATAATCACTGCACTTGATTCAAAATAATAAATACGATATGCTTTCGGTTTCCAATATATCAAAGTCCTTTAATTATCGTTCTGTTTTAAAAGATGTTTCCTTTACCCTTAATGCAGGAGAAACAGTTGTAATNATGGGTAAAAATGGTGCGGGGAAAACTACCTTATTGCGGATTATTGCACGAATTATGGCTTGTGAAAAAGGAAAAATATTNTTTCANAATCAGAATTTATTTGATGGTAAGCCATCAATAAGAAAAAAAATATTGTATATTGGTCATGCGCCAGCNATGTATACTGCTCTTTCAGCTATTGAAAATTTAACATTGGCACTAAACTTGCGATACATTAAAGCTAATGCATCAAAAATATTGGATAGATTGAATCATTTTGGTCTGGGTGTACAGGCTAATGATCCTATCTCTATCTATTCCCAAGGGATGTTGCAACGATTAAAGCTGGCCTATGCGGAGCTTACGGATTGGGATCTTCTTTTATTCGATGAACCTTTTACTGGATTAGACCAGGATGGTGCTGCTCTTATGGATAAGGCACTTACTCAATGGATAAAAGAAGGAAAAACCTTGTGTATGGTGCTTCATAATATGGAGCGGGCAAAAATATATGGAGATCAGATTCTTTATTTAAATCATGGTGTTATGGAAAGTCTTTAATGTTTTTCACACTTTTGAAAAAAGAATTATTTATTGAATTTCGGACACGGGAAATAACTATTTCCATGATCGTATTTGGACTGGCCATTATTCTTACTTTTGCTTTTTCATCTAATGTTTCTCCCATGATTATAGCCAATTTTGCACCAGGCATGTTTTGGATTATGGTCCTCTTTGTTACTGTTATAGGAGTTCATCGTTCATTTGCCTATGAAAAGGAATTCGATGCTTTTTCAATGCTGATTAGTGCGCCGATTGATCG
>PBBH01000034.1 GCA_002716525.1 Fidelibacterota bacterium
AAAGAGAGTCTAAATTCTTTTGCTATGTATGAGAATTTATATAACGATCCAGCCTTATTTGAGATCACAATAGTTTTATTATTATTAGTTGCTATTGCTATTTGGCAAAAATTATATCGCACAGCCTCGGTAATGTGTGTTGTGTTTATTTTCTATTTAATATTTATAATTCTTACATCAGAATCAGTTCATGAAATTGTAGAAACAGAAACCAATGGCATACATGATGAGATAGTAAGGGATGAAAAAGACGACAAAATTGTTATTCAGGAATTTCCAGACACAACAATGAAAGCAACCATAGATTATGAACCTACTCTCAAAGCTCAAATCCCTGAAATGCCTGCGATTAAAAAAATATCAGATGACAAAATTACCGTTATGAAAATAGAAAAAACTGTTATGCCAATTGTTGAAGATACCTTATCGGCTGATTTAATAGAAGATGAACCAATAACGGTATTAAATATCGCAACAGGTTCAAATATTGTTAATCGTAGTATCGAAATACCTGATTCTGTTTTTAGTCTTGATATTGAAAGAATTTATTTCCATACGAACATACGTAATTGGAACGACTCCAAAACAATTTATCATAAATGGTATCAAGAAGGGGAACTGAAGTCCTTAATCAGAATAGAAATTGGACGGTCATTTAATTGGAGAGCATGGAGTTATATCTCAGTTTTTCCGGATAGAGTAGGTGACTGGAAAGTAATTGTTGAAGATACTTTAGGCGTACGATATGATTCACTTTCATTCAAAATAATGAATGATCAGATAGATTAATAATTATGAAGTGGATACGTGATTTATACGATTGGATCTTAAAGTGGTCTGATTCTAAATATGGAGCTGTTGCTCTAGTAGTTCTCTCTTTTTCAGAAGCGTCCTTTTTTCCACTACCACCAGATATATTATTGATTGCATTAGCTTTAGGGGCACGTTCAAAAGCAATTCAATACGGTATCCTCTGTTCAATTGGGTCTGTAGTCGGCGCCATCTTCGGCTATAGCATTGGGCAATTCCTTTGGTGGAGTGGGGAAGGAGTATTCTCAGGGCTGGCGATATTCTTTTTTGATGCAATTCCTGGTTTCACTCGCGACATGTTCTATCAAATTCAGGATAAATACGAAACATGGAATTTTTGGATCATATTCACTGCTGGCTTTACCCCAATCCCTTTTAAGTTGTTCACCATTACGTCTGGTGCCTTCAGCATTAATTTCCCCATGTTTATAATTGCGTCTACTATCAGCCGATCCGCCCGGTTCCTGCTTGTAAGTGGATTAATATGGAAATATGGCGCCCCCATTCAGGAGTTTATAGATCGCTATTTCAATAAATTAGCAATTCTCTTTACGATTCTTCTAATTGGCGGTTTTTTTCTTATTAAATATTTGTTATAGCATTTTTGCTTTTTCTGTTAGGTTGTTTTGCGAGGGAATGACTAATTAAATTTATCGACCATTACGGGGTGTAGCGCAGCCCGGTTAGCGCGCGTCGTTCGGGACGACGAGGTCGGAGGTTCAAATCCTCTCACCCCGACAATAAATCCATGAAAAAAGAATATAATCATTTAACAATAGAACCTAAGTGGCAGCAGTACTGGGACGATAACAAAACATTCAAAGTTGATATTGACCCAAATAAGGAAAAATATTATATCCTGGATATGTTTCCCTATCCTTCGGGTGATGGATTGCATGTTGGGCATCCCTTAGGGTATACCGCTACAGATATACTAGCCCGCTATAAACGGATGTGTGGATTTAATGTGCTACATCCTATGGGTTGGGACGCGTTTGGGCTTCCAGCGGAACAATATGCCGTAGAAACAGGCACCCATCCGGTTACTACTACTAAAAATAATATTAAACGTTTTAAGGAGCAGATAAAGAGCCTTGGCTTTTCCTATGATTGGGACCGAGAGATTAATACTACCGATCCGAACTATTACAAGTGGACACAATGGATTTTTCTCCAACTTTATAAAAAAGGTTTAGCATATCAAGATGAGGTTCCGGTGAACTGGTGTCCAGAACTTGGAACTGTGTTGGCAAATGAAGAAGTTATTAATGGTAAATCGGAACGTGGAGGATACCCGGTTGTACGCAAACCTATGCGACAGTGGGTATTTCGAATTACTGACTACGCTGAATCGCTATTGGCCGGCCTGGATGATGTAGACTGGCCTGAAAATGTCAAAGAATTGCAGCGGAACTGGATTGGACGATCTGAAGGCGCAAATGTAATATTTGAATTACCTTCAATAAATCAAGAAATAACAGCATTTACTACGAGACCAGATACTTTATTTGGTGCAACTTATATGGTGCTGGCACCAGAGCACCCACTGGTAGAAAAGTTGACCGTAACAAAAGTCAAAAATGAAGTAGAAAAGTACGTTTCTGATACTGCCGGTAAATCCGACTTTGACAGGGGGGAGCTGGCAAAGGAAAAAACAGGGGTATTCCTTGGATCCTATGCTATTAATCCAATGACGAATGAGAAGATTCCTATCTGGATTTCTGATTATGTACTGATGTCTTATGGCACTGGCGCAATTATGGCTGTACCGGGACATGATCAAAGAGATTACGAATTTGCGAAAAACTTTAATCTACCGATTATTCAGGTGGTGTCAGGTGCAGATATCGATACAGCTGCATTTACGGAAATCGAAAAAGGGAAGATGATGAATTCTTCCACAAACGATGGCTCTTTTACTATTAATGGTCTTTCCGTATCAGAAGCTATTAAAAAAACAATCAGTTATTTAGAAAATATGAAAAAAGGAGAGCAAGCAGTAGAGTATAAACTCAGGGATTGGTTGTTTTCTCGTCAGCGCTATTGGGGTGAACCCCTTCCGATCATTCATAAAGATGGAAAACATAAAGCAATTTCAGAAGATGAATTGCCTTTATTACTACCGGAAGTTGAAAAATATGAGCCATCAAAAACAGGTGAATCGCCTTTATCTAACTTAAAAGGTTGGGTTAATACAACCGATCCAGAGACAGGTGAAGCGATAACTCGTGAAACCAACACAATGCCTCAATGGGCAGGATCTTGCTGGTATTACCTTCGATTTCTTGATCCAAATAATGAAAATAAACCTTGGGATAAAGATGTAGAACAATACTGGATGCCTGTTGATCTCTACGTTGGCGGGGTGGAGCATGCAGTATTGCATTTGTTATATTCGCGGTTCTGGCACCATGTATTGCATGATCTAGGTCTTGTCTCAACGAGAGAACCATATAAGAAATTGTATAACCAGGGTATGATTCAAGGAGAAGATGGTCAAAAAATGAGCAAATCCCGTGGTAATGTAATTAATCCTGATGATGTGATAAGTGAATATGGTGCTGATTCTATGCGACTTTATGAAATGTTTATGGGGCCGTTGGATAAATCAAAACCCTGGTCTACCAAGGGATTGCAGGGTTGCTCTCGATTCACTGATAGAATCTGGCGCATATTTAACCAAACAGATAAGCTTACGGATGACCCGCCGAATGAGGAAACAGTAAGGTTAATGCATCAAACTATAGAAAAAGTAACTGATGATTTGGAAAATATGCATTTTAACACCGCTATATCACAAATGATGATTTTTTCGAACCACTTGCAATCGCTTGATACAATTAATAATAAAACCGTTAAAACATTTCTATTATTATTAAATCCATTCGTTCCACATATGGCAGAAGAATTAAATGAACAAATGCAAGCATTTGAATCTTTATCTTATGAAATGTGGCCCGTGCATAACGCNGAACTTGCAAAATCCGATTTAATTACTATCGCAATTCAGGTAAATGGCAAATTGCGAGGCAATATTCAGGTTTCATCAGAAATCGATAATAAAACCCTANAAAACGAAGCAGNAAANGTTGAANGAGTTAAAAAACATCTAANGGGNAAAGATATTATTAAGAAGATTGTAATACCTGGGAGGGTAGTCAATTTTGTTGTCAAATAANATAGTATATATCNTATTATACATAATGTGCGTTATGCATCATATGGGATATAGTCGATATTAGATAATAATACCTTTATCTTTTATTATTATTATATTTATGATTGTAATATAAAGTTCTATTTTATAATATTTTTATTAAAAANATTNAGNTTNTCNTGAGACCCTATTANCATNANTTTATCTTCTATTAGATAAAATATANTCNGANNCNGGATTAAGTACANCTTCNCNNNNTCCANTTNTAATACCTACAATTAGNANNCCATAGTNTTNGCGTATTTTCGATTCTGCAATAGATTTNCCATTTAATTCATNNAAANGNTNTACAGCAANNTCTTCTANAGNAAANTCAATTNCCATATCACCTGGAGTTTCGATAGATACCGTATCTTCNACATATGGACTAATTAATAACTCAGCCATTCGGTGACCACCNGTAATGTATGGATTGACTACTTTATTTGCACCAGCGCGCTTAAGTTTTGTTCCCGTTTCATTTATTGCGCATCGACTGATAATATATGCATCCTGATTCAAATTCCGTGCAGACATAGTTACAAAAAGATTATCCTGATCATTATCCAATACCACAACAATACCTTTGCATTCTTTAATGCCAGCATCAATTAAAATGTCATCTAAGGTTGCATCTCCATGGATATGGATATAACCACTTTCTTGGATTATATTGATCTTTGTTTCATTCATTTCTATAATCACAAATGGAACCTGTTTTTTATGGAATTCTGCTGCGATTACGGCGCCCATGCGTCCAAATCCGCATACAATATAGTGTTCATTTAATTTTGATATTTTTTTTCGCATTGTACGACTCCGATAAGTATTGAATTGTATTAATTCAGCGCCAAGTTCATAAACAATAACTGCGAATCCACTTACGCCAAATACAATCACTAAAATTGTCCATAATTTTCCCATTTCACTCNGGGTATGNACTTCGNCAAATCCNACAGTAGACAGGGTAATAATTGTCATATAAATACTATCAATGACGGTCCACCCTTCTCCNCCAATGANATAAAATCCCGNTGAACCAANTGTAACTAAAGCACCAAAATAAAGTAGATACTTTAACCGTCGGCCCTGGAACAAGTTATTCATCCATTTCCTTACTTAAATTCTGTTTCATCCATTCTAAATATTCAATACTACCGTCATCAATAGTTACCATGATCAATTCTGGCAAATCATAAGGGTGATAATTATCGAATATTTTTTGAATATTTTCTTTCTTTGATGCATCAGATTTTATCATCAGCAAGAATTCAGTATCTTGCTGCAATTGATCTTTCCAATGATATATTGATTCTATATTTGAAATAATATTTACACAGGCAGCAAGACGATTTTTCACTAGGTGATTTCCAATTGATTGGGCCTTTTTTTTGTTTTCCACCGTGGTAAAAAATATAACTGGATTCATATATTAAATTTACGTTGGTGAATGAACCTCAGCAAAAGAATCCAATAGAGTTATGATTGGAATTATAAAAAAGTTATAATTTCAAGCNTCAATTGCGCCCGTAGCTCAGTTGGATAGAGCGTTGGATTCCGGTTCCAAAGGCCGGGGGTTCGAATCCTCCCGGGCGTACAGATTTTAGGGTAACATTTTTTCTACCAATGCTTTATCAATAAATGTGCCCGCGGCATCTGCTTTTAACACTTCGTCAATTAATTTATATTGCAGGTTTCCTCTTACATACACTTCAGAATATGGCATTTGATGAAATGAAACCATGGAATATCTCGGAATAAATCGATCTGGAAACATTCTTTCCAGTTTTAGTTCNATATTTCTTCTTTTTTTGTAGTCTGGATTATTGACATGGTCACGCATTTCCAAGTAATTCTCAATNGCCATGTCTGCTATAGCATGNCCATTTTCNACTTGGGTGGTTGAAAAATNATTAAAAATGNCTGTCCAATCATCTNCATGTTGGCNAATTAACTGATTTAATACAGAACAGTCCTGGAAAGATGCGTTCATACCCTGCCCGAAAAAAGGAACCACTGCATGCGCTGCATCACCAATCAGCAATGCCTTGTTTTCAAAATGCCATGGTTCACAATAAACCGACGCAAGGTCACCTGTTGGGTTGCTTTGAAAGTCTTCCACGATAGTTGGCATCAGTTTTACTGCATCTGGAAATTGCGATTGGAACAGATTTAAAATATCTTTTTCTGTTATAACAGTTTCAAAACTGTTTTCCCCANTCATTGGAAAAAATAAAGTACAAGTAAATGAAAAGTCTGTATTAGGTAATGCAATAAGCATATATTTTCCTCTGGGCCAGATGTGCAGCGCATTGGGTTCGATCTGAAATTTTTCATGTTTTGATGGTGGTATTATCAATTCCTTGTAGCCATGTCCCAAAGGTTTTTTTATATANTGTGCGTTTGTTTTATTTATAATCGCTCTCCGCAAGATTGAAGCTGACCCATCACAGCCAATTACTTTGTTAAATGATGACTTTATTTCTTCAGACGAATCAGATAATTGAAATATTAATTCATTTTGATCTAAATCGGCTGATAAAAGTTGGTGATTAAATCGAATCGACACGTTACCTGTTTCTTCTGCCAAAGTCATCAAATCCATATTCAATTGCCNTCGAGAAACGGAAAAGATCGTTTCATCGTCTTTTTGACCATAAGGCTGCAGATGAGTCTTGCCATCCAANTCATGAATCATACGTCCCTTCATGGGAATAGTCTGGNGTTNAATTTTTTCGTACAATCCAANTTCTTTTAAAGCATGTATACCTCGTATTGATAACGCCAGATTAATTGAACGTCCTGCTGAAATNGATTCTTTTCTCATATCNGNACGTTGTTCAAAAATTTCAACAAAGTAGCCTTTTTTCGCCAGATAGGTTGCCATGAGTGGCCCAGCCAAACCAGCACCAATCAGAGTAAATTTTTCTTTATTCACTAAGACTTTTTTGTAACANTTTTACAAAGTCATATACTTCAATATACNGNTTAAATAATGGATGAGGTGCAATTCGTATAACATCTGGTTTTCTCCAGTCACATACCACACCTTTTTTTGAAATGTTTTCAAAAGTTTTTTCTCCACCAGGNNCTACGAGTGATAATTGGCAACCGCGCTCCAANGGATTTTCAGGTGTNATGATTGATANTTCCGGTAGATTNACTGCTATGAGAAATTCTAATAATCCGGTTAGCTTTTCACTTTTAAACCGTATAGCATCCATACCTGCTTCATCAAATATTTCCATAGCAGCCAGTAACGGCACCATNCCCATTATAGGTGCATTGCTGATCTGCCATCCTTCTGCCGTTTGGATTGGATCAAAATCGGATCCCATTTCAAAACGAGTATTTTTATTATGCCCCCACCAACCAGCAANCCGNGGGCCAGACCAATCATGNTGNATTTTATGAATAAATATACCAGANGGTGCACCTGCTCCAGCGCATAGATATTTATATGAGCACCAGGCAGCAAAATCTACATTCCAATCATGAAGGCTCATTTTTAGGTTTCCAGCCGCATGGGCCAGATCAAAACCAACATAAGCACCAACTTGATGTCCAGCCTCTGTAATAGATTTCATATCAAAGGCTTGACCTGTATAATAGTTAACACCACCTAAAATAATGGTAGAAAGTTCATCCTTAAATTCACTTANNNCATCCAAAACATCTTGNGTCCTAAGTGTTTTTTCACTTTTTCTTGGGCTAAGTTCAATTAAGGAAGATTTTGGATCAAAACCGTGAAATTTGATTTGGGATTCAATTGCATATTGATCTGATGGGAACGTCCCTTTTTCAATAATAACTTTATTTCTGTTTTGATTGGGTTGATAAAATGATACTAATAAAAGGTGAATGTTTACTGTTAGGGCATTCATGACAACTACTTCTGATGGCTCCGCTCCAACAAGTCTNGCNGTGTTGTCCATTANTCTTTCATGAAAATGCTCCCAGCGCCCATGNTGNCCAANCACACCATCCCTTTCCCAAACATANAGCTCTTTTTCAACATATTTTCGCACGGATTTAGGCTGTAGACCAAGAGAATTACCGCAAAAATAAATTACATTTTTATTATTCCCACTTTTCGGATAATAAAATTTTNCCCGGTATGATTTAAGCGGATCATTTTGATCCATCATTTTGGCAAAAGATCTNGAATTTTCAAAATTCATTTAAAATGATTACGGGATAANCCCAGCCAATCCAAAGCATTTTGAAAAAATAATTTTTCTGTTTTTTGTTCATTATAATTCATGGTTTCGATCAATGTTCCTGGTTTCAGTTCCCCAAGGGGAAAAGGATAATCGCTTCCTAGGGCAACTTTATCTATTCCTATTTTTTTTATAAGAAAATCTAAAGAATCCGCATCATGAACTAATGAATCTACCCAGAACTCTCCCAGGTAACTTTTTGGATCAACTTGGNTATCGATTGCACAAANGTCAGGGCGCGNATCATAACCCTGCTGTATNCTNCCAATTGTAGATGGGAAAGAACCNCCTCCATGTGCAAAGGCAATNCGAAGATNGGGTAAGCGTTCAAATACACCACCAAATATCATNGAGCAAATTGCCCGGCTNGTCTCTGCGGGCATTCCAACTAGCCANGGCAGCCAGTATTTCTCCATCTTTTCTTTTCCCATGATNTCCCAAGGATGAATGAAAATAGAAGTGTTAAGATCCGATGCCGCTTCAAAAACCGTGAAAAGCGACTCATCATTCAAATTTTTTCCATTAATATTGGANCCAATTTGAATACCAGNTAATCCGAGTTCTTTTATGCAGCGTTGCATCTCAATTATTGCTTTTTCGGGATCCTGAAGTGGGATTGTACCCAGTCCAATAAATCTTCTTGGATACTCACCTACAACACTAGCAATATGATCATTTAACATTTTAGAAACGTCCANTGCATCGTTTGATTCTGCCCAATAACTAAACATAATCGGTACAGTGGAAAGTACCTGCACATCCACGCCATGATTATCACATTCATTTATACGGACACTAGGATTCCAGCAATTTGACTCCACTTCTCGAAAAAAATGTTCATCCTTTATCATGCGAGCACAACCGGTTTTGTGATGGTCTAGGTGTACCCAACCGCCGTAACCATATTTTTCCTTCAAATTCGGCCATTCTTTCGGCAGAATATGAGTATGTATATCTATTTTCAATTTGGATTACTGATTAGGAGGCTGTTGCACTGCGCCACATTTATTGCATGTTCTATATTCCATTGTATCCCAATACTTTTCAAATAAAGGTGGCAGTTGGGCAACGATATCTTCCANGTCCAATGTNACTTGNTGNAGNAGAGAATCACATTCATCGCAATACCACTGGAANGTATCTAGGGCACCTTCTTCCCTTTTATATTCTACCACAAGTCCGACTGTATTTTCATGTCTCTGTGGTGAATGGGGAACGTTTTTTGGTAATAAAAATATTTCCCCTTCCATAATTGGTACATCCACCCTTTTTCCATTTTCCATGATCTGAAGCAACATATCGCCTTCCAATTGATAAAAAAATTCTTCTACTGGATCCACATGATAATCTTTGCGAGAATTGGGCCCACCAACAACCATAATCATAAAATCTGTATCCATGTAAACCACGCTATTACCAACCGGTGGTTTAAGTAAATGACGATTTTCATCAATCCATTTATTAAAATTAAGAGGAGGTGTTACATGCATGACTTTCTCCTATTCAATAATTGCAATACATTTCAATTCGATTGCGATGGGNGTTGGNAATGATGACACCTCNACCGTGGTTCGACAAGGTTGATTGTCTTTGAAATATTCTGCGTAAATACGATTATATGTCTCAAAATCCTTGGACATGTCCGTTAAAAACACAGTGACATCCACGAGATTATTCCAATTACTACCTGCTTCTTCAAGTATAATGCGAACATTTTCAAAAACGGAATGACATTGGGCCTCAATGTCATGAGAAATAATCTTTCCAACTTTATCTGTTACGACGCCTGGAATTTTTTTAGAATTTGGCTTTCTCGGTCCTACTCCAGAGAGGAAAAGTAAATTTCCTACTTTTCGTGCATGAGGGTAAGCTCCNACAGGTTTCGGTGCNTTTTCCGATTCAATTNTCATATAATTTTATGCATTACTGGTACATATATTTTTTGGTTCAGTAAAAAATCTCAATGCTTCCGATCCCCCTTCTCGACCAACTCCAGATTGCTTCATGCCGCCAAATGGAGTTCGTAANTCNCTTANCAGCCAACAATTCACCCAAATCACGCCTGCTTCAACTTGATTTGATATTCGAACTGCTCTTTCTTTATCCTCAGTCCAGATTGTTGCTGAAAGNCCATAATCCGATTCGTTTGCCATATGAATGGCATCCGTTTCATNTTCAAAAGGAATTAAACTTACAACTGGTCCAAATATTTCTTCTTGATTGGTTTTGCAGTTATTATTCAATCCTTCAATAATTGTTGGTTCAATAAACCAACCTTTTTTACATCTACCATTCAAATTTACAGCTTTACCCCCACAAAGAATATTCCCACCTTCTTTTTGNGCCAATTCAATATAGCTTAATATTTTTTCAAAATGTTTCTTAAACGNAATAGCNCCCAGATTTGATTTTCTATCTTCCGGATCTCCCACTATCAAATCAGATGTCTTTTGAACNAAATCNCTCTTGAATTGATCAAAAATTTTTGATTGAATTAGAATACGCGAACTGGATAGACAAATTTGTCCCTGGTTNGAAAATGACGAACGAACAANAGTCTCNAACATTTTNTTATAATCACAGTCNGAAAAAATAATAGCGGGATTTTTTCCACCCATTTCCAGGGATAATTTTTTAAATGATGATGCTGTTCTTTGAGCAATTGTTTTTCCTGTGGCAGTCCCCCCAGTGAAAGAGATAGCCCTTACTCCATTATGATTAATCAGCGCGTCACCAACGGATGCACCCTCTCCATGAATAATATTTAAGACACCATNAGGTANATTGGCATCTTGGCATATCTCTCCAAGTTTGTATGCTGTATATGGGGTGATTTCCGAAGGTTTTGCCAGCACAGTGTTGCCAGCAATCATTGCTGGTGCTATTTTCCATGTAAACAGATACAAGGGAAGATTCCAAGGTGAAATGCAACCCACAACTCCCAATGGGACATGAAGAACCTTGTTTTCTGATTGTGCGCTATTTAGTTCTGAATCAAATTTAAAAGTGGGACCATATTCAGCAAAAAATCTAAAATTTGCTATTGCTCTAGGTATATCAACCGTCTCCGCTAACGAAACCGGCTTTCCAGTATCTTTCGATTCATAATGAGCAAAATCACTTTGNCGAGATTCCAATAAATCAGCNATATTATTTAAGTATTGCGATCGTGCTTTANTTGGTAATCCAGACCAATCAGGAAACGCATCTTTTGCAGCCTGGAATGCGGTCGTGATATCATCTGTGCTTGAATTGGGTACTTTGGAATACACTTCTCCAGTAGCTGGTTCAAATACATCGAGATATTGTTTAGATTTTGGCTGACAGAAGCTNCCGTTGATAAAATTGGCCAATTTCTCCATTAGGCTCCGAACCGTCCTCCATCAATGGATAGATTATGTCCACTAATATAGCCCGCTGAGTCAGATGCTAGAAAAGCAACTGCACTGGAAATTTCTTCAGGTTTTCCCAATCGCTTTAAGGATGTATTCTCAGCCCATGTTTTACGAATATCTTCAACCGTTTTTCCCATGGATTTAGCTTTACTTTCTGCTAATTCCTGAAGTCTTGCAGTTGCTGTGTACCCAGGTAAAATATTATTGACGGTAATATCAAATTCACCAAGCTCAAGCGCAAGAGTTTTGGCCCATTGTGCTACTGCACCTCTAATTGTATTGGAAACACCTAATCCAGGGATTACCTGCCTAACCGATGTGGAGATTATATTAATGATTCGCCCTGAACCCAATTTTTTCATTCCTAACACGGTCGCCTGTGCCATAATTTGATTACAAATAAGCAAACGCTCAAATGCGATACGAAATTCATCTTCTTTAGCTTCGATGAGCGGACCACCATGAGGACCACCAGAATTATTCACCAGTATGCGGTATGTATAACCGCTTTCTTTTAAATGTGACTGAATCATCTGTTTTAAGTTATCTGGTTTATTGAAATCTGCGCAAACTGTAGCATGATTTTGCCCATGNTCTGTAGATAATTCAGTTAAAGTAGCGTTTAACTTTTCTTTATTGCGTGCCACCAGGGTAATGCTTGCACCTCTTTCTGCCATTAATAGCGCGGATGCCTTTCCAATTCCATCTGTACTACCGCAAACGATGGCTCTGTTCCCTTTAAGACTTAAGTCCATTATTTTCCCTTCACATGATAAAAGAATCCCAGGTTATTTGCTACCTCCTGTGGTAATTGAGGCAAAGCTGACCTAGGTATTAAAAATGTTGTTAATTCACTGATATCACTGAAAATACGGTGTTTTTCGGCTGTTTTATTCAAATAGTCTGATCCGGTNGATCCACCNGTACCAATTTTACGTCCAATCATACGAGAGACCATGAGCACATGACGGTATCTCCAAGCTGTAAATAATTCATCTACATCTATTAATTTTGTTAATAATTGATAAGGATTATATAAAATAGGCTGATCGCGATATAGCAATATTAACAGAGCGGCCTGAGTTGCTTTATGTGAAAGNCGCCATTTTCCTTCTTTCACCAATTTGTCATGTTGTTTCGAGCTTAACACCACACCAAAAGAAGCCTCTGTTTTTTCGTATTCAATTAAGTGTTTTTCTTTTTGAGTATTGGAAAGTTTTGCATTGGTTTCGATAATATGACGGTCATCACGTAGCATTTCTACAACAGCCTGCTCATATTCATCCCAGAAGGATGTTTTTCCCCAATTAAGAAATGGTGTTCGTTCCAGCCATTTTTCCATCAAATCAAAAAGCGAATCCGAGGATTCAGATACTTTTACTTTTTCCTGATCCAATTCATTTAAAGATGTATGGTAATCACTGCCTCCATAAGAATGNCGATTTTCCATACTTAACCCGAGCTTATTCTCAATCATTCTAAATTGGACACTCTGAAATCCCGAGGCAGGAATAAGGAAATCCCTGAAATCCAAAAAATCCATAGGCGTCATTGTTTCTAAAACGTGGATCTGATCGATCAATATTTTTTGTATTTCAATAATACGCTCTAGACGTGATACAGCTCTACCGATATCAGATTCCTGAATTTCATCCTTACAGAAAATCCCAATTAATGAATCCAATTCGAAAAGAATCTGTTTAAACCATAATTCATATACTTGGTGGATAATAATAAATAACATCTCATCATGTGCAGGGCTGCCATACTTCTCACTAATTAAATGTTGGCTATTTAAGATTTTTTCCAAACCTAAATAATCCTGGTAATATTGAGGTGGATAAGGCTTTTCTTTACTCATTTATTTCTCCTCAAATTTAAATAAAAATGGTCGAGAAGGTGCAGCATCCAACTGCATGGGTGGAATTTCGATTAGCATNAAATATGGNCCCTCTCCTACCGAATTTGGAATGAAAGCAAATTCAGTGATTGTTTTTTTATAGGGTGGTTCATTTTCAAAAAAAAGATGATGATTACCAAGTGAGCCGCCATCATTGGTACGATCAATGGTAGGAAGATCAACAACCAAATGTTTTATTTTCAAATACTTGAGGTAAATAATTGCTTCTGTAGTAAAAAATGCTGTATTTGATGCATCATATTTGCGTATCAGTTTTTCTGTATTATTTGGTAAAGTTCGCAGTACCAATCCATCCGTAGAATGTGATATTTTATCTGACAATTCCTTCTTGGTAATTACCCAATCATCATTTTCGACATTACAGTGATAGGTTTCGTTGGTTTGTGACCATTTTTTGGGNGTAACAGAAACTAATTCTGTNCGGATAAATTCGGGCGTTAATACATCATGGATATAAATATCTTTCTCTAATATATGTCCTGCACATTCAGTGTGTGTTCCGGTACTATGAATATTTTGATTAATAATCATTACATTGCACCCTTTATCATTTTTCACCTCTCCAATAAAATCATCATTCTGAAACGGTACTGCTTTACCAGGTGGCGAATCGAAAAAATTCGGCTGGCTTCCTTGGTAATCATAAGGAATTGCCAGACAAACGGCTGATGTTGGATCAATCTGGAAGTTTTTATGAGCTTTAGTAATAGATAATTCCATTGAAAGAAACGCAATCTTGTCGACGGAAAATAGGACGAATGTTATGAATTACAATGAAAAATCAATCTAATAATTGTTCAGCTGCCTCAATAGTGTTCTCAATCAGCATAGCAATCGTCATCGGTCCAACTCCTCCTGGCACNGGTGTGATTGCTGATGCTTTACCCATTAGAGTCGTCTCATCTCCATCTCCGACAATTTTATATCCCTTTGGAGANTGATTCTCAACACGGTTGATGCCAACGTCAATTATTACTGACCCAGCTTTGATATGATTACCTTTTAGAAAATTAGGAGACCCGATTGCTAGAATAATAATATCTGCTCGTTTTGTATAATCAAAAATATCAGGGGTACCAGAATGGCAAATTGTGGTAGTCGCATTTGCATATTCCTGCTTTAAACTGGTTAATATGGAAATCGGGCGGCCAACAATGTTGCTTCTACCAACAACAACAACATTTTTACCTGATAAATTAATTTGATAATGTGCCAAGATCCGCATGATTCCTTTTGGAGTGCATGGAATAAAATACGGTTTTCCCGCCGCTAGCAATCCTAAGTTGAATGGATGAAAACCATCGACATCTTTTTTCGGATCCATAGCTCTTAACACTTTATNTTCATCGATATGTTTTGGCAATGGTAATTGCACTAAAATTCCATGGAAACGATCATCATTATTCAATTCTCTGATTTTCAATAGCAGATCCTCTTGGGAAATACTGGATGAATATTGGAATGTATTTGAATGAAGGNNCAGGTCCGCAAATTTTTTTGTTTTGTTTCGAACATATATTTGTGAACCAGCATCTTCCCCAACAAGCAATACTGCTAGCCCGGGGACTANGGATTGAGATTTAAGCGCTTTAATTCTGCTTTGAAGCGCTTGATAAGTAGTAGTGCTGACATCTTTGCCGGACAAGATCTTCGTATCCATGGTCAGCCTGTATAAATTTTATTGTTGGATTACTTCGTCGACAATTTCAATCAAGGATGAAATTTTTCCCTCAACATCATTTTTCATTTTTTCTGTCGTACGTTTGTTTGAGAATAGTTCATCCGAAATATTCATAGCTGCTAAAATAGCCACTTTTGCCGGAACTTGCGGAGTATTCATTTCTTCCTGAACCTCCCGCATTTTCATGTCGACATATTCTGCGATATTTTTAATATAGGTGGCATCTGCCGGCGCCTTAATTGTGTACTCTTGACCATAAATAGTCACTTTAACAAAGCTATCACTTCCGTCCATTGATTCACTCATTTTTCTTACCTTAATTTAGCACTATATTTTTTAGAAACCACTCGTATAATTGCATCTATGACTGGATTTACGTCCTTATCTTCAAGTGTTTTAGAACTACTTTGAAATATTAAATTGAATGCGACTGATTTTTTTCCATTTCCTAAAGATTTCTGACGAAAAATATTGAGCGGTTCCGATTTTAATAGAATGTTTTTCCCATTATTTTGAATCGTAGAATTCACCTTACCTACTTGAATTTTTTCATCCATAACAAAATTCAAATCGCGTTGAATTAAAGGAAAGTTGATTACAGGTTTATATTGGCTGGTGGTTTCCGATAATTTCAACAATTGATTTAAATCAAATTGAAATCCAAAGGATTGTCCTAAATCTAGCAACATATTTGATGAAAATTTTGATGATATATCCCCCATATAACCAATAGTATTTCCTGCCACTTCAATGGTAAATGAATTTAAAAATCCTAATTCATTTTCTTTTAAAGAATTAGAAGAGACATTATGGAACTTTAAGCGTCTTAGTAGTGTATCCACAAGCCCTTTTAAGATTAGAAAAGATGCGGGTCTTTTATTTATACGATGTAATGATTTTTCGTTTAGATTTCCATGTATGATTCCAGTCAGTTGAAATTTTTCAACAATACCCTTTAATCCAGGTTTTTCCTGACAAAAGATGTTTCCCCATTCGAAAAGCAATACATCTGGAGTACCATTTTTCAAATTATAATCTGCTGTTTCCAATAATCCAGGGAGCAAACTCGTCCTTAAATGACTCATCGTATCCGATAAAGGATTCATTACTTTAACGGCCGGTATATCCAGTGTAATGACAGTTTTTTTGGATTGTAAAGAGTTATTGAAAACCTGATTAAAACCTAATCCGGTCAAAATAGAGATAATATTTGATAATTCTTTATGTGGGTCCGGTTCATGTGTTTCCATAATACCATTATAGTGATATTTTGTAGGTACATTATCGAAACCGAACATACGAATCACTTCTTCAATCAAGTCGACTTCCCGTTCCAAATCCGGTCGCCACGAAGGCGGTACACAAGTCCATTTTTTTGATTTCCCTTTTATTGTGCATCCCAAACCAGTTAGCGTTTTCACAACAAATGTATCATTAATATCACAACCAGATAATAAGTTCAACTTGTCACGAGTTAAGACAATTTGCTTTGAGTCAATTTTCTTAGGATATGGATCAACGACACCAGGGGTCCATTTTCCACCCGCAATTTCTTCTAATAGATCAATTACACGCCAAAAAGCATTTTCAGCACCAATTGGGTCCGCTCCCCGTTCAAATCGTTTGGATGCATCTGTACTCATTCCTAAAGATTTCGCTCCTTTTCGTATTACAGGAGCTTCGAAATATGCACTTTCAATTAATACATTACNGGTATTTTCATTAACAGCACTATCCAAACCACCAATAACGCCTGCAATAGCAATGGGTTTTTTACCATTAGTGATTAATAATTCATTTGGTGAAATTTTGCGTTCCACTTCATCTAAAGTGGTAATCTTTTCACCTTTTTTACCACGACGAATTAAGATTTCTTTTGATCCTAATTTGTCATAATCAAAGATGTGAGTTGGGTGCCCCATGTCCATCATCACATAATTAGAAATGTCCACCAGGTTATTAATACTACGCTGCCCTATTGATTCTAATCGATCTTTAAGCCATCTTGGAGAAGGGCTAACTTTTACATTTTGTACAATNCCCGCTATATAACGAGGACAATCATTTTCGTTTTCAAATTTNAGCCTGATCCAATTTTCAGCTTCATTTTTTTGAAAACTTCTCTGTTGATTTTNAGGTGATTTTATTTTGGACCCCGTTTTAACGGATAAATCACGTGCAATACCNAAATGGGAAAAACAATCAGGTCGATTCGGTGTAATATCCAATTCAAGTACTTCTGAATAATTATGCCAATAATTGATGAATGATGTGCCCACTTTCGCAACTTTATTCAAAACCATAATACCATCATGTTCTTCAGAGATTCCTAATTCCTTTTCAGAGCAGATCATACCCAGGCTTTCTTCGCCCCTAATTTTTGCTTTGGTGATTGTAATCGCTCCAGGCAGTACTGCACCTANNGGNGCAAAAGCAATTTTTTGTCCCGTCTTTACATTGAAAGCACCACAGACAATTTGTANAGTATCTTTTCCATCATAGACTTTGCATAAACTTAATTTATCCGCATTGGGGTGTTTTGTGCATTCCTTGACTTGACCAATGATAATATCGCCAAGTTGAGATGTATCCAATCCATGACCCGCTTCCAGACCAAGCATCGTTAAGGTATCGGCTAATTCTTGAGTGTTACCCGGAAGGGTAACAAAATCTTGTAACCAATCAATAGCAATACGCACTAAAATTGCTCCAAAAATCGTTTGTCGCCTTGAAAGAATAACCTGATATCGTCAATCCCATATTTCAACATGCAGATTCGTTCAATACCCAATCCAAAAGCAAAACCATGCCAAACGTCTGGATCGATATCCACCGATTTAAATACTTCTGGATCAACCATGCCACAGCCAAGAATTTCCAGCCATTGTCCCCTCGCTTCGCTCCAAATGTCCACTTCGGCACTGGGCTCTGTAAAAGGAAAAAAACTGGGNCGNAATCTCATTTGTGTATTAGCCCCGAACAATCGTTTAACAAAATATGTTAAAATACCCTTCAAGTCAGCGAAGGAAACATTTTTATCCACATAAAGTCCTTCTATCTGGTGAAATAAATTATAGCTTTTGAAACTGCTAGACTCATTACGATATACTCTCCCTGGTACAATATACCGCAATGGAGGATCTTGCTCTTCCATCAAATGGATTTGCACATTAGATGTATGTGTTCTTAGAACAGTATCTGAATCAATAAAAAACGTATCCTGCATATCCCTAGCGGGATGTTCCGGCGGAAAATTTAGGGCGCTAAAATTGTGAAAATCATCATCAATTTCGGGACCGTATACAACNGAAAANCCCACATTCATAAAAATTGATTTTACCTCATCCAGGGTTTGCTGTACGGGATGGATATNTCCAACGGGGAACTTTAAACCTGGTAAAGTATAATCAGATTCATCATGGGTCACTTGGTTTGATTCTGATGATTCTTTATTAACAGAAAATACGGAATTAATTTCCTGTTTNAGTTCATTTAACAAACTACCGGCTAATGGACGCTCTTTATCAGAAATGTCCTTCATCGATGAAAAAAGAGCAGCTAAAAGGCCNTTACGACCCAGATATTTTACACGTAATGCTTCGATCGATCGAATATCTTTTGGGAAGGGATCAGAATCGGCTCGAAATGTTTTTCGAACCGATTCAATTGATTCCTTTAATTTCATCAGCTGATTACGGACTTAGCCAACTCAGCAAAGGTATCGGGCTCATTCATAGCCATATCGGCTAANACCTTTCGGTCAAGATCAATTCCTTTAGCTTTCATTCCAGCGATGAACCGTGAATAGGACAAGCCATGTTGCCGCGCAGCTGCATTTATCCGGATAATCCACAAACGCCTGAATTGGCGTTTTCTTTGTCTCCTATCACGGTATGCATACAGTCCTGACTTCTGAACTGCATCTTTTGCAGCTTTGAAGTTGCGGCTCCGGGCACCATAGTAGCCCTTGGCCTGCTTCACTATTTTTCGATGTCGTCTGTGCCGTGGCACAGAGCTGTTTGCTCTAGGCATAATATTCTCCTATTTATTGAGCNATCATTCGTCGGACGCGCTTTGTTTCAGATNCATCTACCAAATCAGGTTTACGCATCTTTCGTTTTGCACTTTTACTCCGGCGAATGAGCATGTGACTATGGTTTGCTTTGTTTCGTCTTATTTTACCAGTACCAGTCAAACGAAAACGTTTGGCTGCACTGCGTCTTGTCTTCTGTTTTGGCATTGACTTTCTCCTATTTTCGAGTCAAAACAATCGTCTGTCGACGACCTTCCAATTCTCCATGCTTTTCAACGACAGCAATGTCGGAAAGCATATCTACAATACGGTTCAATAGATCTATCCCTAAATCAATACGAGATAGTTCACGACCTCTANACATGAGCGTAACTTTAAGTTTACACCCATCTGATAGAAACTGTCTACCACGGTTTACTTTGGTTAATAAATCATGGTCATCAATTCTTGGCCGGACACGTAGTTCTTTAATTTTTATAACATGTTGTTTTTTCTTGCTGGCCTGTTGTTTTTTCTTTTCCTCGTATTTGAGCTTTCCATAATTAAGAATTTTAGCTACAGGCGGTTTGGCATTCGGTGCTACTTCAATCAAATCCAGTCCGACTTCTTTCGCGCGAGCAATGGCATCATCAAGTTCCATTACACCTAGCTGCTCTCCAGTTTCAGATATTAACCTTACTTCATCAGAACGAATTTTTTCATTTACTCTTATTTTATCTACTTTCGCGATAGGGCTGACTCCTTTGTTTATTTTCATCATACAGGGTTTTTAATAACTGCTCAACTTTTACAGAGCCCTGATCTCCAATAAAACGNCNGCGAACCGATACAGTTTTTTCAGATGCTTCCTTTTCTCCAACAATAACCATGACAGGTATCTTATTTATTTCTGCCTGGCGAATTTTGGCGCCTATTTTTTCTGGTCTTTCATCTAATTTGGTTCTAATACCAGTTGCGATAAATTTTTTCTTAAGCGATTTTGCATATACAAATGTTTTTTCAGAGACAGGTAAAATAATCACCTGGGTAGGTGATAGCCACAAAGGAAAGTCGCCTCCATAATGCTCGATTAAAAATCCTATAAATCTTTCGTGTGTGCTCAAAGGTGCTCTGTGTATGCAAATGGGAGTCTGCTCTACCCCTTTTTCATCCGTAAATGTAAGATCAAACCGTTTTGGAATGGCAAAATCTACCTGGTTTGTGGCCAGGGTAAACTCTTTACCAATTGCACTCCAAACTTGCACATCAATTTTCGGGCCATAAAATGCTGCCTCTCCTGGGATTTCTGTAAAATTTATCCCTCCCTTTTTTAAAGCAATTTTAACTGATTCTTCTGTTTCGAGCCAGAGATCAGGTTCATTAATATATTTTTTNCCCAAATCTTTAGGATCATGCAAACTTAATCGCATTTCATATTTATCAATTCCAAATATTTCAAAATATTCTAAATACATTTTACACACGTCTAAAAATTCTTCATCAAAATCTGACTTAGAGCAATAAATATGGGCATCATTCATTTGCATGCTTCTCACGCGCATAAGTCCAAAAAGTTGTCCAGATTTTTCATAACGGTAACAAGTACCATATTCTGCAATACGAAATGGTAAATCACGATAACTCTTTGGAGACGCGGCATAAATCTTATGGTGGTGCGGACAATTCATAGGTTTTACATAATATTCAATTCCATCTACGTCCATAGCGGGATACATGGAGTCTTTATATAATTCTAAATGTCCAGATTTTTCATATAATGTGCCTTTGGTCAAATGTGGTGAACGAACTCGATAATATCCGTGGCGNGTTTCCGATTCTTTGGCCAGGTCTTCCAATGCATCAATAATGACGCCACCATTTGGCAACCACAATGGNAATCCTGGNCCAACTTCATCATCAAATGTATAGATTTCCANCTCTTTNCCAAGCTTGCGATGATCACGTTTTTTTGCTTCTTCCAAGAATGTAAGGTAGTCTTTTAATTCTTTATTGGTTGAGAAAACTGTACCATAAACACGTTGAAGCATTTTGTTATTTTCATCCCCACGCCAATAGGCACCGGAAGTACTGAGTAATTTGAAATGCTTTATTTTTCCCGTTGAAGGCACGTGGGGACCACGGCACAAATCAATAAAATCACCCTGGGTATAAGCTGATATTTTATCAGTTTTATCAATTTGTTCAATAATCTCTACTTTATATTTTTCACCTTGATCTTTGAATANTTNAATAGCTTCANTACGACTTAATTCTTTTCTAGTTACTTGCAAGTCTTCTTTAGCAATCTGCTGCATTTTATTCTCAATTTTTTGAAGATCTTCATTTGAGAAGGTTCCTTCAATATCAAAATCATAATAGAAGCGGTTATTGATTGCCGGACCAATAGTGACCTGGCTTTCCGGCCATAAAGCTTTTACCGCCTGAGCCATCAAATGGGCAGTACTGTGAAGCAAGACTTCATGACCTTCTGCTGTACTACCTGTATATAAATTCAAATCGGAATCACTTGTTAAAGGAATAGTAGCATCACTTAATACACCATTAATTGATGCAGCAACGGTATCCTTTGCCAGTTTGGGTCCAATACTTTCAGCCACTTCAAGTGGTGTTACCCCTGATTGATAGGTGCGTGTGGACTTATCTGGTAATGTAATTGTGATTTCGCTCATAAGATATAAATAAAAAAATTCAAATTAAAAACCAAAGCAACTATAATTNGCCAATTGCAAAATANGTCTGACTTTGGATGATCTTGAACTAGAATATGATAAATGTATCATTTTATTGTTTTGACTTAGTGAAAATATTGTCTTTTTGGATAGTTAAAAACAACATTTTCTTACGTGGGCGATAACGGAGTTGAACCGCTGACCTCTACGATGTCAACGTAGCGCTCTAACCAACTGAGCTAATCGCCCTGTNANAAAGCCANGAAATGTAACGGTGTTATTGAATATGACGGAAAGGATAATTACTGTTTAATTTTCAGTAATTTGTGAAGGAACTAGAGAAGATTCATAAACCAATTGATCGGATAGAATATCCAGTGCCGTTAGTAGTGTATTATCATTTTTTAAAGACTGTAAGAGCCTGCCCTCAATACCATCTATTAATCCAGAAAATTCTAATAAAAGAAACTTATGGATATGTTCAGACTCACTTTCTCTTTTTTCATTTTCCTGATCTGCATAAAACTTGGAAATAAGTGTTAAAGCATTATTGATTTCTGATTTTGTGCTATCCAACTCTGCAACTTTTTGAGAAACAGTTTTGAACTCTTTTTCGCCAGGAAGAAGTATTTCATCATCTTGATCTTTTATAAATTTTTGAAATTTGGTCACGAGATTAACATCGTTTTCTACATCCGTAAAAGATTGATATTGATGTTTATTTCTTTGGGCAAATGAATAAAAATATCCATTTATCCAATATTGACTGGATAGGGATTGCAATGGTTCAGGGATTATTGTTGAATCAGGAGTAATACCGCCATTTCCCAGTACTTGTCTGCCCCCTAAAGTTGCAAATATGGAATCTGCTTCTGTTTTATTCAATATAAATTTGTTATCGATATAATCCGGCTTTTGAATAAACCGGCCGCTGGGAATATAATATCGNGCTGTTGTAATCTTNACACTTCGCTTATCATCAATTGTATACTGAGTTTGTACAAGACCTTTACCAAATGATTTTTGTCCTAAAACAATTCCTCGATCTAAATCTTGAATCGCACCAGCGACAATTTCGCTTGCCGATGCACTACCTTGATTGATGAGTACAGCAATTTTAACATCATTTGGAATTACCGGTTTTNTCTTAGCGTAAAATGTTCGNTTTGAATCTTTTGTTCTACCTTTAGTTGAAACAAGCGCACTGCCTTTATCAACAATCATATCAAGGATGGATACAGCAGAAGAAAGCAACCCTCCAGGATTATCTCTCAAGTCAATAATTAATTCTTTTGCGTTCTCATCTAAAAGAGCTTGAAAAGCTAAATACATTTCATTGGGTGAATTGCGGGAGAATCGATTCAATCGTACATAACCGGTTGAAGGAGAAAGCATGCCGGAATATGTCACATCTTTCACCGTAATGTTAGATCGAATGAGATTAAACACTATAGGATCATCTACGCTAAATCGTTTAATGGTTAATTGGACCTCTGTGCCCTTTTCACCGCGTATTGCTGTAGCTGCTTCATTGAATGTCAATTTTTTCACATCTTCGTTGTCTACTTTTAAAATGACATCACCGCTCATAATTCCAGCCCTTTTTGCTGGGCCACCATCCATAGGCGCTATAACAGACATGGTTTTATTTCGATATCCTAATTGAATGCCTACACCACCATATTTTCCTTGACTTAAAAGGTTGATTTGGTGTTGTTCATCTTCAACCATGTAAACGGTATATGGGTCTAAATTTTGGGTAATTCCCTGAATACTTGCTTTCGTGAATGCATCTGGGTCTAATTCATCTACATAAGTTGAAAAAATCTGATTATATACCTGATTAAACAAACGCTGAGATTGACCAATCTTTCTATAAAAACTAGATTGTGTGAACGCAAGCGAAATAACTACAGTAATTATTGCTAGTGGTAAAAATAATTTGAACAAATATTTTTTCATAAAAATAGTTTTCTCCTTCTTAATTCTGCTAAAATAGAACCATGTATATCATCAATCGAGTCATGTCCGTCAATTAAAACGAACCTTTCTTGAAATCGATTCGACAATTCAAGGTATGTTTTTCGAACCCTAGTCTGCAATTCAATTCCTGCGCGCTCGATTCGATCCTTTTCTTTACTTTTTCTTCGTGCGGCTTCCTCAGGCAAAACATCAATGAAAAAAGTTACTTCAGGTTCTAAATCGTAGGTAGCGAATTGATTCAGTTTTATTAACCAGTCTATTTCTATTTTCCGCCCACCTCCTTGATAAGCTAATGTGGAATCAAAGTATCGATCTGCAATAACATTAATCCCCGCATTTAAGTTGGGAAGAATCAATTCATAGGTAAGTTGTGCACGGCTACCCGTCATAAGCAGAGCTTCGGTTCGATCACAAATATCTTGTAAATGGCTGTGAAGCAATATTTCCCGAATTTCTTCTGAAATAACCGTTCCACCTGGCTCCCTTACTGATATTGTTTTTTGGTCCAAGCGATTCATTGCTTCCACCAGCATTTTGACCTGTGTGCTTTTACCACATCCGTCTATACCCTCAAATGTAATAAAGTTCCCTTTAAAAGAAGACATTTGGATCATCTTTACCAATCATTATGACAAATTCCCCTCTCGGTGTTCTCTCTGTAAAATACGATAATAAATCGGAAACTTTACCGCGTATCATTTCTTCATGTATTTTNGTGAGTTCACGTGCGATAACTGCAGGTCTATCTCCAAAATATTCCAAAATATCATTTAAGGTCTTATTGATTCGTTTGGGACTTTCAAAAAAAATGATAGTAGCCTCTATTGTTCTCAACCGCTCAAGTTTAGCCTTTCGACCTTTTTTACTGGGTAAAAAACCTTCAAATATAAAACGGTCTGACGGTAGTCCAGATGCTGAAAGAGCAGTGATTGATGCTGAAGCGCCTGGAATGGCCTCTACCCTACATCCTGCTTCAATAACAGCCCGAATTAATTTATATGCCGGATCACTTATGCCTGGTGTTCCAGCATCTGTTACAACAGCTATATCCTTTCCAGAATTTAAGTGATTAATAATCTGAGGGATCCGTTTGAACCGGTTATGCTCAAAATAACTCATTTGAGGGGTATGTATTTTGTAATGGTTAAGTAGTTTTTTCGTCTGCCTAGTATCCTCAGCTGCGATTAATGATGAATCTTTTAAAATCCGTAATGCTCGAAGAGTGATATCCTCCAAATTACCAATAGGAGTTGAAACAATATAAAGAACGCCAATATCAGGCATTGGTATTATAAATGTTTCAATGCCTGATTGATCATATCAATACCTTGGTCAATTTCAGTTCTAGATACATTTAAATGCGGTCTAAAGCGGATAGATTTGGTACCACAACCCAGCATGATAGCACCTTCTTTTGCAATCAATTCGATAGATTTATCCCTTTCTTCTCCACTTTTTAGATCAAATGCACCAAATAAACCTCGATTGCGAACATTGAATACTGTTTCAGGATAATTCTTTTGAAGAGATTCTAATCCCAATTTTAAATAAGCACCATTTTCCTTCACTTGATCCAACAAGTTTTCTCTTTCAATTATTTCTAAATAAATTGTAAACCGAACCATATCTACAAGGTTCCCGCCCCAAGTTGAATTAAGCCTACTTGACTCCTCAAATACATGACCCTCAACCTCATTTAATCGATTACTAGCGAAAATTCCGCATACTTGAGTTTTCTTACCAAAACTGATGATATCTGGCTGACAATCATCCCCATAATGCTGGTGAGCCCACATTTTCCCAGTGATACCACCTCCTGATTGTACCTCATCATAAATCAAGAGAAATTCGTGTTCATTCGCTAATTCTCTTAATTGCCGAAAAAATGATTCTCTAAAGTGATTATCCCCGCCTTCTCCCTGGATAGGTTCTATAATAAGGCCGGCAATTTCATCCGGATATTCTTTCATTGCTCTTTCTATTTGATCAACTGCCTTTGCCTCTTTTTCCTTAACAATTTGGATTACTTCATCCGTGGCTGGAAATTCTAATTTGGGATTAATAATTCTAGGCCATTCAAATTTTGGAAAATAGTCTGTTTTACGTGAATCAGGTGAATCGGTTAAAGAAAGTGTGTATCCAGTACGACCGTGGAAAGATTCTTGAAAATGGATTATTTTTGAACCGCCTTCATTTTTACCATTAGCCAAATTTTTTCTTACTTTCCAGTCAAATGCAGTTTTTAGGGCATTTTCTACCGCCAAAGCACCACCAGAAACATAAAAGGCATAGGGTAAATATTCTGGCTGTGCCATACGCCCCATCGTTTCAACAAATTCTGCCATTTGCGTGGAATAAACGTCCGAATTCGTAGGTTTATTCAAAGATGCATCAGTAAGACGGTCCTTATTTTCCAAAACGTATGGATGGTTATATCCTACCGACATTGATGCGAA
The DNA here is from genome assembly GCA_002716525.1 of Fidelibacterota bacterium. Classification (GTDB taxonomy): domain Bacteria; phylum Fidelibacterota; class Marinisomatia; order Marinisomatales; family TCS55; genus TCS55. Next base: position 26,365 of record PBBH01000034.1, read on the forward strand.
CATAGAAAATAGGTCTAAATATTCTTTATTATTCCGAGCGTCCACCAGCCATGAGCCATGACTTTTTTCCAAATCAATAACATGTTCCATTCCATCAGCCAACATATAGCGGCCGATACTATCTCTAACTTTATTAGGTGTTATATTCATTTATTATTATATATATGTTATTAATCTAAATCAAATTCTATACCTTGAGCCAATGGTAATTCAGTGCTCCAGTTCAGTGTATTTGTTTGTCGTCTCATATATTGTTTCCACGCATCGGATCCAGACTCCCTTCCACCGCCAGTTTCTTTTTCGCCACCAAACGCTCCCCCAATTTCGGCACCAGATGTTCCAATATTTATATTGGCAATCCCGCAGTCACTTCCACGGTGAGATAAAAAATATTCAGCATTACTCACATTGGTGGTAAACATAGCTGATGATAATCCTTGAGGGACATCATTATGCATATCAACTGCTTCTTCTAATGTTCTATAAGGAATAATATAAAGTATTGGGGAAAATGTTTCAGTTTGGACAATACCCCATTCATTCTTCGCTTTAACAATTGTTGGAGTCACGAAAAAACCATTTCTTTCCAGTTTTGATCCTCCGTACAAGATTTCCCCTCCAGAATCTTTGACAGATTCTAATGCCTGTAAATACTCATTTACAGCATTTTCATTGATGAGTGGCCCCATCAAATTGCCATCTTTCATTGGATTGCCAATATTGATCTGTTTGTAGGCTTTCACGATTCGTGTTAAAAAATTTTCCTGTATACTTTCATGGATAATAATTCGTCTAGTTGAGGTGCATCTTTGGCCAGCTGTCCCTACAGCGCCGAATACTACAGCAGGAATGGCCAAATCCAGATTGGCCGTTTCATCAATGATAATAGCGTTATTGCCACCCAATTCAAGGATAGTTTTCCCGAATCGACTCGATACGGTTGAACTCACATGGCGTCCCATAGATGTGGATCCAGTAAATGAAACAAGAGGTAAACGCCTATCATTAAGCATTTTTTCTCCAACCACAGAACCTTGACCTATGACTGAAGAAAATATACCTGTATAGTTGTTTCTTTCCATTACGTCATTGCAAATATTCTGCACTGCAATAGCACACAATGGCGCACTAGAGGATGGCTTCCAAATGGTTGGATCCCCGCAAATAGCAGCAATGAATGCATTCCATGACCAAACGGCTACTGGAAAATTAAATGCTGAAATCACACCAATAGGTCCAAGGGGATGCCATTGCTCATACATGCGATGATCTGGNCTTTCTGAGTGCATTGTCTTACCATAAAGCATTCTTGATTGACCAACAGCAAAATCGGCAATGTCAATCATTTCTTGTACTTCGCCGACACCTTCCTGTTTNATTTTTCCCATTTCCATTGAGACAAGACTACCAAGCGCATCTTTTTTCTCGCGAAGGGCATCGCCCATTTCACGAACGAGTTGCCCTCGAATTGGTGCTGGAACTTTACGAAAATCCTTGAAAGCCATTTCTGCATCTTGAACAATAATGTCGTAGTCCGATTCTGTGGCTTGGTAAACACTGGCAATTAATTCCCCNGTAGCTGGATTTACAGATTCGATTAATCCTCCTTTGCGTGAGGTTGACCATTTTTCAGCGCCTGAACATGCACCGTAGTTCACTTGATCTATGCCTAGTTCCTTTAATATCGATTTCATCAATAAAATCCTTAAAGTGATTTCATAACATCATCAATTGCATCTGCAATCTTATCAATTTGATCCGCAGAGATAGTTAATGCAGGTGCAATCCTTACGGTCGAATGATGCGTTTCTTTAGCATATACACCACGTTTGAGTAATTCCACTGAAACATGATGACCATCCAGATAAGGCTCATTATGCATTTCAAACGCCGTTAATAGCCCTTTGCCTCGCACTTCTTTGATCTTGTCAGCATATACTTGTTTCATTGCTTGAAACCGCGTCATTAACTGTTTTCCCCTCTTTTCAGCTTTTTCNGCCAGGTTTTCATCAACAAGAACTTTAATAGCATAAGTAGCNACTACAGCACCAAGCGGATATCCTCCGAAAGTTGATCCTTCCGAACCGGGCGTTAAAAGGCCAATAATATCGTCACGTCCCGCAACAAAAGAAACTGGTATAACGCCACCTCCTGCAGCTTTACCGCAGCCCATTAAATCTGGTTTAATGCCAAATAACTGGTGAGCAAAATTGGCNCCGGTTCNACCAAATCCTGTCTGCACTTCATCCATTGCCAAAAGGATATTATGTTTTTTACANAGCTCGGATACTTTCTTCCAGTAAGATTCATCAGGGATAATAACGCCCGCCTCACCCTGAATCGGCTCGACAAGAAAAGATGCAATTCGATCTCCCTTTTCTTCNAATAATGANTGCANAGCTTCAATNTTATTNAATGNGANNAGTTCAATACCTGGTACTTTTGGTCCAAAATTCTCAAAAGANCTAGGATCATCCGACATTGATATGGCAGTCATTGNTCTGCCATGAAAATTTCCTTTAGCTGCTACTATAATCGCTTCATCTTCTGGAATTCCNTTTACTTCATATCCCCATTTNCTNGATAGTTTAAACATCAACTCCGGNGCTTCTACACCTGCAACTTTGGGTATCACGCGATCCATCTTTGTTATTNCCGTAGCGGCCATTAAAAATGCACACATGTATTTATGGCGNATTGAACGNGGTACNGTCGGCAGTTTTTCANTNGAAAGATGNTGGATNACCGCATCCACGATNGTCTGATTTAACTGTCCCTGGTTCACNGCTGAATAACAACACAATCCATCAATCANCTCTTCTTCAATAAAAGTTGANATATCATTAGGGTTGGGCTTGCGCGCNATTAANGTGGATGAATCTTTTACATGAGAAACAACAACATTTTCTAATGGGCTATAATTATTCGCGCCTTTTTCTTTTTCAATATTTTCGTGTTCTTTCGGAGTTAAATCCCCTATTCGAATACCATTGATGGTTAAATCATCACCATATCCAGTGATGGAAAGATTGGTCATGTATTATTCCTCGCTACAAGTAAAAAATAAAAATTAATACCAATGGACTGGTTAATATCAACGAATCAAATCGATCGAGTACGCCACCATGTCCCAACAAAAGTTTTCCGGAATCTTTTATCCCTGCATCACGCTTCAACATGGACTCTACAAAATCACCAAGTTGACCACAAACACCGACAATGAAGGTTAGTATCAATACCTGTAAAGGGCTCAGCACGTATTGAATAAAACCAATCATATCCATCACATAAAAGGATGCAAACGCTCCAATAATACCACCCACAAATCCCACCACTGTTTTCTTTGGACTGATGCGTTCGATCAATTTTTTCTTTCCCCATAATATTCCAAAAATATATGCGGCTGAATCACAGATCCATACGGAAAAAATCATAGACATGGTAAAACGAGTCCCATTGAGTTCATCCCAATTTCTGACTGCAATCATTGTACCTAGTAAAACAGCAACATATACGACCCCACTTATTGTTACCGATATATTCTCAAAAGGATTTGGCTTGGCGGCAAAAATTTCAATTAGTAATAAAAGAACCACAGATAATAAAATACTAGCAAGAATATTTGTGGGGTGTATATGAGGATATTGGATATATAAAAAACAAATGGACAAAGCCATAAAAATACCCAGAATTGCATTAGGNTTAACTCCGCTGCTTTTTTTCATATCGTAATATTCAAGAAGGCTAAGAAAAATGACTAAAGCCACGAAAGCAGCAAATAAGATACCNCCTTCAATCAAAAGGTAAATTATTGTTGGAATACCCAACAAAATAACCGGNAGTCTAGTCCAGAACGTNCTCATCATTTTTATACCAATACTTCAATTTCCTTTTCTAATACCTTCACATGAACAGGGGTGTTTCCCAACATTTCACCATCAATATTTAACNTATTCTGGACCTCAGGCAAAATTGAAAATTCACTTACCTGACGGTAGTCAACAACAGGATCACTAATATGATTTCCACTGAATACTTTTGGGAATAAACGCAATAATTTAAGTCTTCCCACTTTTTTTACAATGATAAGATCAAGCAAACCATCATTTAATCTAGCNAATGGAGCCATNTTCATACCTTTTCCTGTGTGGATAGTATTGCANCCAATGACAAATGCAAAATCAGCTGCAATATTATTTCCTTCAATTTCAATTCGGCCAAAACGCTTTCTATGTCTAATTACCTCAATTATTGCGGCAATATCATAGCGTGAAGTACCCAACCAACGTAATTTTTCTGCTAAGTGATTCGCATCAGTAGGTATACCCCATCCAACTATATTAAAACTATAATAAATCACACCATCCGCATCACAGTGNAAAATGTCAATTTGTCTTCTCTGACCTTTCACGATACGTCTTGCGGCCTCAACCGGGTCAAGACAATTCAAATCATGCATGAATGAATTACCCGTACCACCAGTAATCAAACCAATCGGAATCTTCTGACCATCATTTCTCCGCATTAATCCATTGATNACTTCATGCAGGGTACCATCTCCACCAATACAGCAAAATCCATCGTATCCTGTTAAATCAATTTCCTGTGCAATATCACGNGCATGACCGGCNTATTCAGTTTCCAATATTTTGACTTCAGCATNNCTTCCTTCAAAAATTGGNAAAACCTTTTCAAGTATANGCGATCCTTTCTTNGTTCCACCNTGTGGGTTCACTGTAATNTAGTAACGAGACATTTTAATCTCGGTGCTTCATATATTTACCATCGCCCCACTCTATAACTTCAATTTTTACCTTTGCTGTTCCTTCATTTACAAATTCCAGTTTTTTTGCGGCTCCATAAGAACAATCCAATATTCGCCCTTTTACATATGGTCCACGATCATTGATACGTAATATAAGGGATTTGTTATTCTCTAAGTTTGTAACACGGACAATTGTATTCAATGGCAAAGTTTTATGCGCTGCCGTTAATCCATACATGTCATAAACTTCACCATTAGCTGTAAGTTTGCCATGAAAATCTTCAGCGTAAAAGGAGCTTACACCAGTCATCACTTTGCGATTTTTTACATTGGATGATGTCTTTAGGGATGGTGGTTTTCCTTTGCTTGTACTGCTCGGTTTAGCAGGTCCCGTTCGATATCGCGGTGAATTTGAACAACTAGTGAGCATAGCAATAATTATAATANGTAAATAGAATTTTGACATGNAATTCAGGAAAGGGTTTGAACAGATCCAATCAAATCTGTGGCCGATTTTCGATTAGTTTGATTTATAAATGAATCTAAAGAATCAATGATATCCTCACCAATACCAGGGTCCCTATAATTTGCCGTACCCACCTGCACAGCAGTGGAACCTGCCATCATATATTCAACAACATCATTAGTATTTACAATCCCCCCCATACCGATTATCGGAATGGTCAATTTATTGTATAACTTATGGACCATGGCCAGNCCAANGGGCTTAATTGCAGGACCCGATAATCCGCCATAGGTTGTAAAAATATTGCTTGTGCCACTTTTTGCATCAATACTCATACCAACTACAGTATTAATTGCAGAAACGGCGTCGGCCCCTGCATTCTCGGCGGATAACCCTATAGAAACTATGTCCGATACATTTGGACTTAATTTCATAATTAATAATCGTTCAGTTAAAACACGCAATTTTTCAGTCAATTTTTCTGTCATATCGCAATCCACACCGAATTCCATTCCACCTTTTTTGACATTTGGACAGGAAATATTGATTTCATATCCCGCTATTACAGANGATACGGATTCCATCATTTCCATGATTTCGACATATTCTTGTACATCAGTACCAGCAATATTAACAATTATTTTGGTAGTGAGATTTTCGTAAATCGGCAGCATNTCTTGTATATATTTTTTTACACCTATATTGGCAAGGCCAATNGAATTAATCATACCTGATGGCGTTTCAACAATTCTAGGTGGCGGGTTACCCTCACGAGGTTTTCGAGTGATTGATTTGGTGACGATCGCCCCTAAACGATTTACATCTACCAATTCTGGCGCTTCGGTACCATAACCAAAGGTTCCCGATGCTACCCAAATTGGATTCTGGAATACTTCACTTCCNATTGTGATTTTAAGATTAGCCAAAACTGATATCCCCCGCTTCATAAACAGGCCCATCAAGGCATATCAATGAATATTTTTCATGATAACTATGGTCACGAATTTCATAATTATTCCTTTGGATGACACATCCTTGACAAAGACCGAAACCGCACCCCATATAGCTTTCGACAGATAATTGAGCAGGAATATTATTTTTTAGNGCAAATTNGCGTACNGCATGTAACATTGGCTCNGGTCCACATGCAAACAAGTATGTATTCTTATTNTCTATAATAATTCGTTTTANTGGTTCCATTACTGTCCCTTCATCTCCAATAGTCCCATCATCCGTTGTAAGATAAATATTTTCATCCGGTTCATGTTCAATGAAATGTTCATTTACTGATTTCGCTCCAATNATCATTGTATGATCGACTTTTTTTGCAGTACACTCCTTCTTCAAATTTAAAATGGGAGCCAGACCNACNCCTCCNCCAATTAATATCGGATAACTTCCATTGTTCCAATTTGAAAATGTATTACCTAATGGTCCCATTAATTCTGCTGTTTCACCTTCTTTTTGACTCGCTAGAATTTTCGTTACATCGCCAAAAATTTTATAAATNATCGAAACANATNCANCTTNGACNGANGCAATNCTCATTGGCCTGCGTAATGGGTGGNTCCAATCATCCAGTGCAAGAATGTTGATAAATTGACCTGCGCCTAAATAGGAATTTGCAATATTAGGCGCTTCATAATGCATTTCCCAAATATTATGGGCCACTTCACAATTCGATTTTATTCGGGCACGTTCAATAATCATTGATTTCAGAAGTATCTACAAAGACAGAATTTAAAAATGCTGCACGTTTTCCTGAAGGCTCAGCCTGATACGAATCACTATGATGTTTTAGTATCCACTCATAATACTTTAATGCACTGTCCGGTTGTACAAAATAATGATCATATTGGTAGGCTAGAAAATANGCCGCCTNTNCACTGGATTCAGAAACAGTATCTTCAATCACAATNTCACGATAACCATCCATAGCTAAAGCTGGATTATCATTCCATTTTCGTTCAGCCGTTANNAATTTTTCATCTGATGTTGAAGTNATTATTTTATATGATTTATCCGTATTGATAATTGCTANGGCAAAATCTGTTTTAGGAAATTCATTNANAATTCGCTGTTTTAATAATTTTGACAAACTTAATTCACCTTTATCTTCCAGAATGACAGATTTTGCATATAAGGCTTTTGGGAAAATTTTGGATTGATATGCATATTGTATAAGTAAATCTAAATAAACCAAACCTGTATCACTTCGATCAAAATGAAATGCCTCTAATTCTATNATACTATATAAAATTTGCGCCAAATCTTTTTGCTCATCTTCTGTGAAATAGAAATCAGCAATTGTATCCGATTCAGCAATTCGGAGTGACCAGGATTCGAGGTCTAATTTGGACTGTTGATAAGTATTAATTTCCTTAATCCGAACCTGAGCTGGTTGTGCGTACAGTGATTGTTTATTTTCTTTTACNACCGAGCTATACTGTTTTAAAGCGTCTTCCATATNCCAATCTTGTTCNATAGAATAATTACCCAACATATAATATGCTTCTGCAGAANCANTCGTTTTAGGATAATCCTGNACAATTGATTCTAAACGGTTTCTGGATTCAGATATCATATTTTGCTGGTCATAAAGTTTGGCTAACTCTAATTCAAGGTCTGCATAAATGGACTTATAATTTTCATCCAGTAACATATTTTTTATAGAGCTCGCGGCTAAATCCAAGTTGCCTTTCAACCTATAGATTTGGACTGTTGTTAAATTGCCCTCCTGTATTTGTTTTTTTGATTGAGAATTTTTGATTACCTCCTGGTATGCTGAAAGTGCACGGTCATAAGATTTTGCATCAAAAGAAAGTTCAGCAATACGATAATAAATTTGACCTTTCTCATTTTGATCTTGAATTCTCTCAGCCGACTTTTCAAGATTGTCCATCGCTTCAGTATGCATTTTCTGTTCTAAAAATATTTCGGCGATTGTAAGGTATGCTTTCGCTTCCATATCGACGTTCAGACCGTAATTAATTAATTCATTTAAGCCATTAATCGCAGGCTGAGGTTTATTTTGTTTCCATTTAACTAAAGATGTCCAGAATTCTACTTCAATATAAACCTTATCACCGAATTCATCCTTCATTTCACCTAAAGCCCCCACGGTTTCCCGTAATTCACCGCGATAAAAATGTGATTGGGCAATTAGAATAAATGCTTTTTTTCGTAATTTAAATTCGGGATATTCATCAAGGACAAGCCTAGATTTTTCAATGACTTTTTCGTAATCGTTTATAGCTGATTGGGGAATTTTTTCCCCTCGATTTTGTAACCGAATTTTTTCAGCCTTTTCGAAAAATTCTTCTGCATTATAAAATGTATTGAAATATGCTTTGAAATTTGCGCAGGTTATAAAAATAAGGCCCGCAACAGGTATCCATTTTCGGGCCAATGTATAAATATGATTTTTGGGCATATTTTCTATACAGAAGTTCCTTCATTCTAATCGTTATTTAAAAATAATTTATTCCATGCAATTAAAGTGGATTATTTACCTTTTAGTATCTCTAACGTTTTTGAATGCTCAAATGGACATTTTTTCGGAAAATCCCGGATTTATATATGTGAAATCTGATACTTCTGCCGTGCCAATATATATTAACGGCAACTTAATCGGACATACTCCCATTTATAAACCCATCCCAGTATTGGAAGGCATTCATCATATTAGCTCACATCCCCCTTCAATTAGAGATCCTTTTTTACAATACGCAAATACCGAGGAAATGAAACAGGTTTTTGTTATGAGCGGAGATACTGTCGAAGTTTTATTAGATACCTATCTATTAACCAATCGATTAAATCAAATCAAAAAAGGTTATTATTTTACAAATTATGTTGGAGTTGGGATCAGTCTTTTAGTCGTTTGGCAACTATGGATTTTATCGAGCCAATAAATGAAACAATTATTGTGATCACTGCAATCATCCCTAAATTCACGTGTCAAATTCATCTATGACAGACAACCATAATATAGAAGAATCAATTAAATTTCGAGCTGATTATACCTGGCCGAAAGAAGGATCAAAACGTGATTGTCCCAGATGTGATAACTCAATGCAATTACAGGAAGATATACGTGATTATTATGGAAAACCTTGGTGGTGCCATGCTTGTCAATGGCAATTTTCCGAAGAAGAACTTAAAGAAAAGTGATT
>PBBH01000035.1 GCA_002716525.1 Fidelibacterota bacterium
AATTCTCCATAGAATTCGCCCTCTGCATGGAATGGCTCATTGAACCATCCATTTTCATCATAGACTACAACTCGCGGATACCACTGAGCAAAATTGTATTGTTCTCCAATTCGTCCTGCACGTTCAGAAAATTCTCCTACATGTTGTACCCAGTTCAAATTAATATTCATCGATTCATTAGGCGCTAATCCATTCTTTAATTTTGCAGAAAGAATGGTATCATCAATTTGAAATGAGTCTGCTAATACGACCCCTTTTTTATTAATCTTGAAATTGTTTATATCATATTTACTCAAATATGGTTTCATTCCCTTTTTAAACCTTGATCCTCTACTGGCTCGTCCCAAACCTGCCAAATATTCTCGATGTTTCACTGTTCCTTCCTGGAAGGCGTTCGCATACAAATTGAGATAAAAATGGTATAATGTATCCGGAGAATTATTGACATACGTAATGGTTGAATGGCCCCCAATGGTGTGTTCGGCCGTATCCAGCTTTACATTCATTTTATATTGGACAAATTGCTGCCAGTACTCACTGGCGAATAGTGTGGTCACATTCAAAAGGAAGGCGATAGTAAGGAATTTCATTTTTGCTTGAATTATTATAAAGTTAAATCTGCCTTTGGAGTAAATGTTAGGATAATTATTGTGTCATGATTTGATGTTAGACACGGGGAATTTAAATTGAGTATTAGGAAGACAAGTAAGGTTTTAAGTCTTCATAAAATATTTTCTCATTACGAGGGCCAATATACCCTTTAACGATATATCCATCTCGATCAATAATTAATGTTGTCGGTACCCCATAGATAGGCTGACCAATTGCGCGACCATAAATTGATGTAACCATCTGTGTTTCATTATAGTCAATATCGGTGAGAACAGTATACTCCATATCCCAGTTGTCCATGAAATTAAGTATGTCTTTTGACGATCCGGAGGTAAGGGTAATACCCACTATTTCAAGGCCGCGCTCTTTATGTTTTGAATAAAGTTTATTAAAATCAGGTATCTCCCGACGGCATGGCCCACACCATGTACCCCAAAAGTTGAGCATAATCACTTTACCGATATTTTCGCTTAAGGTGAATAAATCGCCTTGCACCGTTTTGAGTGTAAAATCTGGTGCCTTGATGGCAAAATCCGGACGTTTCGGAGACTTATTGGAATTGACCATTTTATCCACAATATCTTTTGGTCGGCTTACTTCTTTCATTTTCTGTTTTTGACCACAACTGATGGCAATCAAAATGGACATGAATAAAATAATTCTCATTTTTAACATCTTTCTAATTAACCTGCTAAACCTTTATCTAAAAAATCCAGAAAATCATTAAAGTTTCTTGTCATTCCCGGGAAAGTGGTTATGACTTGGTTATCAGGACTTAAGATAACATAATAGGGCAATGCCGCTGTTCCGAATCGATTAATTTCATACTCCTGGTTTTCCCTATGATTGGGTCCACCATCTGTATACAACTGCACCAATACCATTTCGCCAAACCGATGCTTTACCTCTGTTTTAGTAAAAACATTGGATTCCATCCAACGGCAGTTAGTACAGGTATATCCAGTAAAATCAATAAATACCGGTTTGCCGGTAGTTTTGGCTTCGGACAGACCCTGATCTAGATCTCTGTACCAGGTGAATTCTTCCGCCATGGATGCTCCATTCGTTCGTACTGCACCAGATTCACCTTCTACAATCGGTGGAAGATAAGAATATATCAAACCATGGATTCTTTGGCCAAAAAGACCAGATGTCAGGTATAAACCAAAGGTTAAAAATGCTGTACTTATCATCAGCCTAGGAACACTTATCGATGCGAATGGAGAATCGTGGGGCAGTTGAATTTTCCCAAGGAGATAAACACCGGTTAATAACATCAATACTGCCCACACAGCAAGAACGGAACTGTGTGTGAAAAACCCCCAACTCCAAACTAAATCCGTATTGCTTAGAAATTTAAAAGCTGCTGCCATTTCTAAAAAACCCAAAACTACTTTTACTGAATTTAGCCACCCACCAGATTTAGGCATTTTGGCCAAATATTGAGGAAAAAGGGCTAAAAAGAAAAATGGCAATGCAAAGGCGGCGCTGAAAGCGATCATTCCGATCATGGGCCAGAACCATTGTCCATGGGATGCAGCCACCAACAGCAGTCCTACAAATTGCACTGTGCATGTAAAACTTGTAAGGGTAAAAGTGACAGCCATAAAAAGCGTACCGATTACGCCACCACGGCCTTCCTGATTTAATGAAAAATTCCGCAGTTTTTCTGGTAATTGAATCTCGTACATCCCAAATAGAGAGAGAGCAAAATAAATGAACAAAGCAGCAATAAATAAATTCACCCACGGATTGGCAGCTAATTGGTTTGCACCGGATGCGCCAAGGGTGATCGCCAGAATAAATCCAAGGATAGAAAAGGTGGCAATAATTCCCAATGTATATATGATGGCATTATTGACCGGTTTCCCCTCACCTTTTTCTCCCTGATGGGTGAAAAAGGAAACGGTAATTGGTATCATAGGGAACACACAGGGTGTCAATAAAGCCAGAAATCCCATAGTNANAGNTAATANAATAAATGAGATAAATCCTTTTTCAATCTCTGCATCTAAATTTATATCTCCAAAATCATNGAACTCTTTCACTGCNGCAATCATTTCTNTTCGATTTTCTCTTNTAGCGCCGGCATCAACATTCAATGCAACAGTNAAAAATTCTTCCTTGGGNGGATAACAAAGAGNAGCATTNCAAACCTGATAAAGAACNCCTACNGAAAGTTCATATTTACCNGGTTTAAGATCTGATTTTATTAAGACTGGAGCCGTGAAAATCGCACCGCCTTCATGAGTGCGCGTATTGGTTTCAAATCCATCGTCATATTTTTCAATCGGCGCTTCTTCTAATACCATACCTGCTTCCGCNATTGCGTCNCCGNCAACAATTACCCGACTGGCAACGGGACCNTTACCCTGATCCCTTAAGGCATATATTTTCCATTCTTCGTCCATGGTAGCAGTAACAACAATATCGACAACTTCTCCAGCTCGAGCACCTTCTTCAGCTTTTGCCGATAGTGTGACCGGAGTGTCAAACTGTGCCCATAGACTAGTCAGGAAGAATAGACTAAGAAAAATAATATTTTTTNATTTATTCAGCATCTCAAATCGGGGCGAACATAAGTATTTTAATTTTGGTGACCAAACCATTGTTTCAAACGGTATTTTAGGCTTGATTTGTGCTTTATTTCCTGTCTAATTAAGGATAATGCATTTTCACATGCTGTAAATCCTTGATTAAAAAAATAATCCAATTTCCCAAATTCGGACCATTGATAATCTTCCACTTCAGGACTAATCAGTACATCGGCTGCTTTTGTNCAATTTTCAATCAAGTTTTGATAGGTAATCATATACGACCGCATTACAATTTCATATATGTTTGTTTCTTGTAAAGGTTTCATACCTTTTCGACGAATATCAATCCCAATCAATATATCAACTTCTTTTCTAATAATCGTTGTAGGTAGCGACATGCTCGCTCCTCCATCGACTATTAATTGATGATCAATTTCTGTCGGTTCAACAAATCCAGGTATGGAACCACTTCTTGTGGCNGCTTCTACCAAATCTCCCGTTTCATAAACAACGTGCTCACATGCATTTAAATCAGTAGCAATTATTTTCAGTGGTATCTGNAATTCATCAAAGGTTGCAACTGGAATCAAAAATTTAAAGGCATCTTTTAAACGTCTTTTTTTTATAAATGAATTCTGGTGTAACGACATGGCTAATACAATCTGATCCTTGACCTTTTTCACAATCTGATTAAAAGCAGAACTAGAGGATGAGGGTNGATCAATCANATGCTTTATCCCTAGCGCCCTAAATTCTTCACTATCGATAAATTCCTTGAACCTGTTCTCAATCCATTGTGGGTCAAGGGTCGCCGCATACATGGCGCCTACAACACTGCCGATACTTGTCCCGGCAATTTGGTGAATTGGAATTTGATTATCATGCAGTACTTGAAGTGCACCAACATGGGCTGCNCCCCTTGCACCGCCGCCCCCTAAAGCAAGGCCTATTATTGGCCCTGACATTTAACCCTTCATCGCCTCACTGTGTTTCATAATCTTTATGGTCATTTCCACTTTTTCAAATGGGTTATGAACATCCGGACCTTGGTAACCTCGATTTTCTTTTCCGGGTGTATTTACATTGATAATTTGATCAATCACTTCCAAACCTTTAATAACTTGTCCAAANACTGTATACTTTCCATCAAGATCAGGCCTCGAAGCGTGACAAACAAAGAATTGGCTTGANGCACTGTTAGGGTCTNNCCCCCGAGCCATGGAAAGAGTCCCTTTCACATGTAATTTATCGTTGAATTCACCCGGAATCATCCAGGTATCAGGATCATTNTCTCGTCCGATNCCAAAAAAATTACCTGCACGCCCACCAATACCATCATTCAAACGGTTTGTATCTTTTGAATTAGGGTCACCGCCTTGAATAACAAAACCTGGAATCACACGGTGAAATGTAGTTCCGTCAAAATATTCTTCCTTTGCAAGAATGGTAAAACTCTCTACATGCNTGGGTGCTGTTTCCGGGTAGAATTCAACTACCATATCACCNAATTGCGTAGAAATAACAGCAACATCCTTCTCTTTNGAACAACTCATAAATAAAACNCCAATTAATATTAATGTGATTAATTTTTTCACTTACTTATACTCCTGCTCCCGGGTTTCGTGGTTGGAATTGCTGCCAATGATTCCGGNATATCATTTTCGTCATAACTAACTGCTTCCATCGATACTAAAGAAAATTGATTATCGTGCAAAATAACAGATCCGTTACTTCGATCTACAATAATTGCTAAACCAATAATTATACCACCGGATTTTTCTACCAAATGCATCACTTCCTGTACAGAGCCTCCCGTGGTAATTACATCTTCCACCACCAAAACTTTTTCNCCAGGTACGATAGCAAATCCACGGCGTAAGGTCATTTCACCGTTTTCACGCTCAGCAAAAATGGTTCTCTTCCCCATGGCGCAACCAACATTTGTTCCAATAACAATACCGCCGANAGCTGGTGAAATTACGGTATCAATTTCTNACNNTTCAAANTNACCTGCGATTTTTTCNGTAAATTGAGCCAGGTNTTCAGGGTATTGCAGTACTTTGGCACATTGAAAATAAGTNGGNCTATGACGACCTGATGTCAGGATGAAATGGCCTTCAAGCAGTGCNCCTGTTTCNCGAAAAATATTTATATATTTATCATGACNCATNCATTAAATCTCTCATTGTATTTACATAACCCTGTGCAGCATCTCGAATTGCCGACTTGCTTAAATCTCCGGCAAAACTGATACTTCTTGATACATTGATAAGGGCAANTCCATCTGTATTTCCATCGATCATACTTTTTGTTAAATCNCCGCCTTGTGCACCGATACCTGGTATTAAAAATGGCAATCCNGNNGCATTCCCCCGGACTCGGNTGATTTCCTCCGGCGATGTTGCGCCGACCACCAAACCCACATTATTATTTTGATTCCACTGCACTGCCAGTTTTGCTATTTTATCAAATAATAATTCTTTTCCAGTAGAAAGTGACTGTAAATCAATAGCAGAAGGATTTGACGTTCGACAAAGAATAAATGCGCCCTTTTCCGGTATTTCAGTAAATGGTGTAATCGAATCCNGACCCATATATGGACTTAATGTAACGGCATCAAATCCAAAATGGTCAAAAAGACTTTTCGCATATTGCTTGGCAGTATTGCCAATATCCCCACGTTTTGCATCACCGATAATGACCACATCATTATCAAAATAATCCATGGTTTCTTCTAACCATTGGTAACCGGGGCTCCCCCACCTTTCAAAAAAAGCCAGGTTAGGCTTGTATGCAGCAACTAAATCCCGCGTAGCATCAATCACGCGAAAGGTGTGTGTCTTAAGATCATCTAAGGAAGAACTGGTTGCACTCAACCTCTCTGGAGTAATATCCAATCCNACGCAAAGATGACTCTTTTTTACNTTTATAATCTCTGAAAGTCGGACATTAAATGATTTCATAGGTGCAGAATTTACTTTGTCATGGTATGAACACAAAAAAGGAATGTATCTATGATGAAACAAATAGTTAACTCCCATTAAATTCAACTGTAATGGAACAACTTTCATTTTCCACTTCTCAGAAATCCCGATCCCGTGTGATTGCCTCAAGCGGTGTATTTCAGATTGAATTGCTCGAGCGTGTTGGTGAAGCTGATTATCCTCAACTGATTGAAATTTCAAAATCGCTGGTGAAAGAATATGGCGAAAAAGCNATCCTTACTAAATCAACNATNCAAAAATATTTTAATAAATCCGGATCCTTGCCTTTTATTGCCTGCTATAGAAATAAAATTATCGGATATATTATCGGTGTGCCAATTGAGGAATTAAGCCACGAACCCTGGGCNCAACTGGATGAAAATTTTGGGAAAGGCAATACACTTTACACCTATGCTTTTGTCATTCAGTCAGAATATAAAGGAAATGGATATGCAAAAATGCTGAAACGTGTTTTTCTCAGCTGGGCCAAGAAAAGGAAACAAACCGAACACATTACCGGTCATGTAGCTAACGGTATCTCGGCTCGTTTTACCGGAGATATAAAAATCGTGAACCGGATCGATAATTGGCAGGGAACCGGTAAATCGTTTGAATATTACCGCCGAGATTTAATTGCAGAACGATCTTCTCCTTTAAAAAACAATCCGCCTTTAATAACACGTACTTAATTCTTTTTTGTTAATAGGCTAACCACCACCAGTGAAACCACCGATAAGGTAATTGCTGGTAAAACTTCATCCATATTGTTATAAATATTCGCCGGAATAATATTGCGNATAAAACCAGCTTCTTTCCATAATAATGTGGTTACCGTACCAGTTAGAATGGANNNAATCGCCCCCTGCTTTGTAGCGCCTTTCCAAAATAAGGCTGCCACCAAGCTTGGCGTAATCGCTGCACCGTAGATCGTATAAGCATAAAGAGCACGTTCGAAAAATCCCGCTGATTTGGCAAATCCCAATGAAACGATATAAGCAACGATTCCTAAAATGAGCACCAATACACGGCTTAAAAAAACAATCTTCTTTTCATCCGCATTNGGATTTATATAATTAAGNTATATGTCCCGCATGAGGGTCGTGGCTGGTACAAGCAAATAACTATCNGCTGTGGAAATAATAATACCAACAATCGTGGTCATCATAATTGCACCCAAAAAGGTCGGCAAAAATTTATGGGCAGCATAGATTAACACGTACTTACCTACTTCTGCGTCAGGGATCATACTTGACACAATCCAAGCAGAAACAATAATCATTAATTCGGCTAGTGCAACCGCAAAGATTAAAATTCTGGTAGCGAATTTTGCCCCTTCGGCATCCTTGCTGGCAAAAAACCTTTGATACATATTGGCATCACCCATGATCAACAAAAAGGGTGGAAGACAAAAATTGATGATATCCATAGTGGAATACACACCCCANAAATTCATGTGATCTGGTTTTCCCATGGCATCAAATGAAGCAGCCATCCCCGATAAACCTCCTGCTTCAGCAAGAAAAATCGGAATGGCTATGATGAATGAAAAAAGAATAATGATTCCATTGGCGACATCCGTATAAGCAACACTGACCAGCCCGGCCAGCATGGTATACGCAATAATAAAAATGGCTGCAATGATCGTTCCCATTTCCACACTGATTAGTGAATTTCCATTGGCATCTGTTAATATCGTTTTCAAGACGGCGCCACCAGCATTATACTGGTAACTAACAATAACCATATAGGCAATCACAAGTGCAATTACAGAGAGTAATCGTGCAGAGGATCCATATCGATCACCCAAAATTTCAGGAACGGTAAACTTTTCAAATGATCTGACTTTTCCTGCAATTTTTGTCAGGAGGATAATACCGATAATACTACCCAAAGGCAGAATAAGGGCGGCCATACCAGTATCATAAGTTTTTCCGGCATTTCCAAGGATAGAGCCTGTTCCCATCCAAGTGGCCAACATGGTACCTACGAGGATCCAAGGGGTTAAAGATCTACCTGCAACTGCGAAATCGGACTGGGTTTTAATTTTTTTGGCTTTATAAAGCCCAATTCCAATTAATGTAAATAAATATAGGAGGATGACAACTAAATGAATCATGTTTTGCTTCTGTCTTGGTTAACTTGAGTCGCTGAAATTAATTTCACACCGTACGATTTCCAAGAGTAGCCATGTTACCGAAACAATTAAAAAANNTTGTGATATTTTTTGGATTNGTCTCATTTTTATTGAGCCAATCCAATGAAATTGATTCAAACCAGAAGGAAAAACACGTGAATCGTTTAGCCAAAGAGTCGAGCCCCTACCTATTGCAACACCAATATAATCCCGTGGATTGGTATCCATGGGGACAAGAAGCGTTTGATAAAGCAGCTGAGTTGGATCGGCCCATTTTTCTTTCCATCGGATATTCTACCTGTCACTGGTGCCACGTGATGGAGCATGAATCATTTGAAGATGAACAAGTGGCCGAGCTCTTGAATGAAAATTTTATTTCTATTAAAGTAGATCGAGAAGAAATGCCTGAAGTGGATCATGTATATATGTCCGTTTGTCAGGCCATGACCGGCCGCGGGGGTTGGCCCCTGACCATTATTATGACGCCTAAAAAAGAGCCCTTCTTTGCTGGAACTTATTTCCCTAAAAGCGGTCGATTAGGTCGGCCAGGCATGATGGAACTTCTACCCTCTATTGCTGATGCATGGAAAAATCGACATGATGAATTAGTAAAATCTGCGAATAAAATACATGAGTTTTTAATTAGCTCTAATACAAAGAAATTGGGTGATGCCCTAAATGAATCCATATTACAGGATACTTATTCTCAATTTGTAAATCAATTTGATAAAGACCATGGCGGATTTGGAACGAGGCCAAAATTCCCTTCACCTCATAATCTAATTTTTCTGTTGCGGTTTCATCATATGACTGGTGATAAAACATCTTTAATGATGGTTGAAAAAACCCTACAAGAAATGCGTATGGGCGGCATTTTTGATCATGTGGGTTTTGGCTTTCACCGGTATTCTACCGACGCGGAATGGCTGGTACCTCACTTTGAAAAAATGCTTTATGATCAGGCAATGCTTGCCATGGCATATACAGAAGCCTTTCAATTAACCGGAAATAAGGTCTATAAAAAAACAGCAGAAGAAATTTTTACTTACGTGCAAAGAGATATGACTCATTCTTTAGGTGGATTTTATTCAGCAGAGGATGCAGATAGTGAAGGTGAAGAAGGTCTTTTTTATTTATGGAAAATTGAAGAATTAAATTCAATTTTGGAAGGTGAAGATGCTAGATATGTGCAACACGTATTTAATCTTCAACCCGATGGAAATTATAAAGATGAAGCTACGGGTCAATTTACTGGAAGAAATATTTTTTATTTAAATAAATCCACATCGGAATTGGCCGATAAGAAAAAAATGTCTGTCATCCGGGAGAAACTTTTTCATGCTCGTGAAAAACGTATTCACCCCATAAAGGATGATAAGATTCTAACAGACTGGAATGGATTAATGATTGCCGCATTTACCAAAGCAGGCGTGGCTTTCGATTCGCAAGAGTTGATTGAAGCCGCTGAAAAAAGTGCCGAATTTATTTTTGAGAACCTGACCGACGAAAAGGGCAGAATGAAAAAGAGATTTAGAATTGGAGTATCCGGGCTGGATGCACATTTGGATGATTATGCCTTTTTTGTATGGGGTTTATTAGAATTATACGAAGCGACTTTTAATATTCAATACCTCCAAAAAGCAATTCAACTAAGCGAAATAATGGTTGCCGAATTCTGGAATGAATCAAGCGGGGGTTTTTATTTAGGCAGTGATAAAACAGAAGCATTAATAGTTCGGTCCATTACAGGATATGATGGAGCAATTCCTTCAGGTAATTCCATCGCCGCTATGAACCTCCTCAAATTAACGCGCATTACAGGAGATGTAAAATGGGCAGAAATGGCCGACAAAACATTTAATGTATTTTCAAATGAAATTGAAAGAGCACCCACTGGCTTTACATCAATGGTGACCGCTTTTTTGTTTGAATCAGACCATCCAAAAGAGATCGTCATCGTGGGATCAGGAAAAGATCCTGAAACATGGGCTGCTCTAGATAGAATTAAATCAACATACAATCCAAATAAAGTACTGCTCTTTAAAGATATTGATGATACAGAACGTGAACTTTCGCCTTTGGCTAAATGGACCGCTACCCAACAAACGATTGATAATAAAACAACTTTTTATGTCTGCCAAGATTTTGCCTGTAAAATACCCACAACGGATATTAAACAGGCTATCGGATTCATTAATGAATAAATCATTCTCAAAACGTGTTGGTGAATTATTTGCCCATATTCAGGACCTAATGGATACTGCCACACACACCATGATTCACCGTGTGCGCGAAAAAGGTGAACCTAAAAATAGATTATTGGGGTTTTTTTCTTCTTTTGGAGATGCTTACTATAAAAAATATACAGACATCAAAAAAGGAAAGGAATCCCATACGGATTCTTAATAAAGCCAGACAAAACTTCTATATCTAATTATTTGGATATAAGTTGGATTCACCTTCGCTTTTTGCTACCACCACAGCTCCAATGCTATCACTAGCCACGTTCACCATTGTACGGTACATGTCCAACGGCCGGTCCACGGCCAGCATAGTCCCCACGATTACTCCAGCGCCAGGGTGATCTCCGAGACCTACAGCACCCAGTACAATAAAGATCATTACCAGTCCGGCTGAAGGAACTGCAGCTGCACCCACAGAAGCCAGAAAAGCGGTCATGACAACCACGACCTGTTGTGAAATAGATAGTTCAATCCCCAGTGCCTGTGAAATGAATAGAACGCCAGCACATTCATAAAGTGCCGTCCCATCCATATTAATTGTTGCTCCCAAAGGAAGTACAAAGCTGGTGGTACGATTCGAAACCCCTACATTATTTTCAATGCAATCAATTGTTACTGGTAGTGTAGCACCAGATGAACTCGTTGAAAATGCGGTGGCAAAAGCAGAAGCCATAGCTTTCCAATGTTTCAAAGGACTGATTTTAGTGAAAATAAAAAATACCAATGGTAGAATAACCAAAAAATGGAAGGAAAGACCGAGAAATATGGTAATAATATATTTACCCACAGCTTTAAAAACATCTATTCCTGAATTGGCTACTGCGGTAGTAATTAGACCAAATACACCAATGGGCAGCAGTGCAATGATACCTTGAGTAAGCTTCATCATTGCCTTAAAACCATATGCAAAAAAATTAGTAAAAAATTCCTGAGGTTTCCCAGAAAGCCGGGTAATAGAAAAACCAAATAAAATAGACCAAAAAATAATACCCAGCATATCTCCATCAGCAGCAGCTTTGATAGGGTTCAAGGGTATCATCCGTATCAATATTCCTGCTAGGGAATCAGGTTTATTCAACGATGCCGGATCAAAATCTCCGCCCATACCTGAAAATTCAACTCCAACTCCTGGTTTTATGATGTTGGTCAGCATCAGTCCTGTTATAATAGCCAAAATGGATGTTAAAAAATAATACCCGAAGGTTTTGGCGCCCATCCTACCAAGGGTTTTGCTATCACCGAGACTTGCAACACCGCTTGTGATAGAAAAAATAATTAGAGGAACAATGATCATTTTTAGCAGGCGCATGAAAATAGTTCCAAGCGGTGTTACCACTGTTGATTTTTCGCCCAAAATGAGTGCGAATAATATGCCCAGAGCCATTGCAATGAAAACCTGCCAGTGAAGTTTTAGCTTAAACATTCGCGGAATTTAACTTCAATTTGAAGGCAAGCCCAATAATCCAAAAATAATTTTTATTTCGAGGTTTTCTTGAACGTAATAAAATAATAACTGTAAACTCTAACAACTATTTAAGATTTTTTGCTTCAGTCTGTGAATTTCAGGATCTTCAATTATCTATCCTAGAGATCATCCTCTGAAGCCAAAAAACAGGCCTTTCCTGATTTTATTGGGATAAAGGAAGTTTGCTGGTGCCAGGGACCTCTACCGTGTTTTACGGATCCTTGAAATCACTTCTGAAGTAATAAAAGAAAAACCCCCGCTTTTACGGGGGTTTTTACTTATTTAATTCCGCTTGAATTTGGTTGATTCGCCAGCGGGAGGCTTTCACTTTTAGTCGTACACAATCATCTTCATACTTCCGCTCCAAAACATCCACCCCTTTTTGCGCAAGGGCCATTTCCTTTGCTTCCTTGTATGAAAAAAGAAGATCAATAGTCTGAAAATTTTTATCCATTACATCAACAATCTTCTGGGTAAGTTTATTAATTCGTAAATTATTTAAGGCAGATAAATAAATCCCTGCGGGAAATTTTCGCTTTAAAAAGTTCAATTGTTTTGAAGCATTTTCTCTATCAATTTTATTCATTACAACAACCGTTTGATGTCTTTCAGCCCCAAGTTCTTTTAAAACTTCTATAATTGTATTATAGTGATCCACAACTTGTGTTGATGATGCATCTATAACCAGGAGAATTAAATCTGCATCAACAACTTCTTTTAAAGTACTTTTGAAAGTGGCAACTAAATGATGGGGTAATTTTCGTACAAATCCAACAGTATCACTAAGAAGAATCTTATGCGCAGTGTTTAATTCAACCGATCGGATGGTTGTATCCAAAGTTGCAAAAAGTTTATCCTCAACAAAAACATTGGCACCCGAAATTGCATTCATTAGTGTCGATTTTCCTGCATTGGTATACCCAACCAGAGCAACTTTAAATTCATTTCTACGTCTTTTACTTTGTGTTTCACGTTCCTTCTCAATTTTTATTAGATCACGTTTTAATTTCGCAATACGTGTTCTGATCAGACGGCGGTCCACCTCAATTTGAGTTTCACCTGCACCTGCACGTGTACCTATTCCACCCATTTGGCGTTCTAAATGACTCCAGGCCTTGGATAATCGGGGCAGCATATATTCCAACTGGGCTAATTCAACTTGGGTCTGGGCCTCCTTAGTTTGTGCATGTTGTCTAAAAATATCCAAAATAAGGGCACTCCGATCTATAACCTTTATATCCTTCTCTAGGTTACTATAATTTTTTACTTGTGCCGGGCTGAGCTCATCATCAAAAATAATTAAGGAAACGCCTAATTCTTCGGCCTGGCTGATGATTTGTTCTGCTTTACCAGTACCAATGAAAAAAGATGGATTAATTCGTGATAATTTTTGTGTGATATTACCAACAACCTCAGCACCAGCAGTTATAGCCAAAAGACATAATTCATCAAGATGATCTTTTACTATTTTTTCATCCAATTCACCATGAATCACTCCTATTAAAAGAGCTTTTTCTTTTGATTTGATATTAGAATTATCAATCATGGTTAAACTTTTAGCGCATCGGGTCTTGGACGGCTTAAATATGATTCAAACATAAATAATGCTATTGCAATTATTAAGAAAAAGCGCCACAATACTTTTCCATGGCGCTGGGCAGCGATCGTTTGCATTATATCTGTATCGGGATTAATCCAAACTGTTCTACTTTTACCTAATATGGACATAATTTGATTTGACTGAGCACGTAGATTCGGTTTTTCAAATGGTGAAAGTTTTGTTGAAAAAGCCGTATAAAACTTATCCCCAGCAAATACGTCGTAGGACCCTAATTCATGAATTTGATTAATGATTAGTGCTTCACGATTATAATCAGGTACAACAAGGATTCTATTCCCCGATGGTGTAACAAAAGACCATTTTTCATTGATAAGATCTTTTTTTATTTTAATATACTTTGATTGTCCGACTTCAACCATGGATGTATTCATTTCATCGGTTGCCGACAAAATAAGCAGACGATGAATCAACGGAATGAGCAACCCTTTTATTCCAAAATCATTCCATTTTAAATCCAGTGGAGATGTAAAATAATAAATCTGACTTCCGGAATGAGGTATTTCAATAAGAAATGGGTCACCATTATTTAGGGACAAAATCATTTTTTGATAAGACTGTTTTTCAACGCTATTATATATGAAAACCTGAGGAAGGGCAGAATTAATATCTCTTAAATTTAATTCCTGCAGGATAGGGTTGTCACGGTCCTGCACTTCTACAGAAAAATATGATTCACCTTCTAATTGTACTCTTCCGATAAATTCTGGTAGTTTCAAATTAGATGATGTAATTGAATCAATATTTTCTGAATTTTTTCCTGCAAACCAAAGAATACTACCACCTTCGCCTAAAAACCTTTTCATGGATTCAATAGCTGAAGCAGATAAATACTTTGGATCTTGAAGAATTAATACATCAGTTTCTTCCAGATAAACTTGATCAATTCTACTCATGGTTTTTAATTCGATATCTAGAAATCGATCTTTCCCACTAATCGATTTCAAAATTGTTCTTAGTATGAACAAATCATCTTGAGAATTAGCAATTACTTTAC
Source organism: Fidelibacterota bacterium (assembly GCA_002716525.1). Classification (GTDB taxonomy): domain Bacteria; phylum Fidelibacterota; class Marinisomatia; order Marinisomatales; family TCS55; genus TCS55. The sequence goes on from PBBH01000035.1 coordinate 14,591, forward strand.
AAGCTATTTGTTCTGGAATTGTAAGTTCAAATGTCTGGTAGTCATCCAGTGCATAATCATCTCGAGGGATTTCTAACTTACCCCTTATAACACCGCTTTTTCCAGGATATACCTGAAATAAAAATTCTTTGCTACGTTCGGGTTGAAAATGAGATACAATTTGACCCACACGTTCCTTATTAAGATACAATTCAACAGGAATATTGCGTTTCTCTATCGGGCCCATATTCTCAATTTTTGTATTAAGTTTTAATAAATGGTTGGGAAGTTTAATTTGGCTTACGGCAGATATGTCAGTGATAGATACGTTATCAGCCAATGCTTCCCGCCC
>PBBH01000036.1 GCA_002716525.1 Fidelibacterota bacterium
TAATACCACCTACCACTGCGCCGGGGATGGATCCAAATCCTCCCAGAATTGCAGCCGGGAAGGCTTTCAATCCTAGGAATCCCATGGATGTATCTAATAGGGACATACGAGGTGCCAACAGAATCCCACTGACTACCCCAACTATAGCTGCGAAAACCCACACAATCATATATACTTTTTTTACCGGTATACCCATCAATTGGGCAGCTTCTGAATCCTCGGATGTGGCTTTCATCGCTATACCCCAGCGTGTTTTGTTAAAAAAGACAAAAAAGAGTCCCATTAATACTACCGCACTGAAAATGATTGAAAGATCTAGGTAAGATACCACGACACCTGCAACTTTCATTACACTCCCACCAAATGGGGATTGGGGAACTAAACTGATTGGTCCAGCAATCAAAGCTGTTAAAGCCCTCAAAATAATGGCCAGACTGATAGTAGCCATAATAATGGAAAAAACAGGTTCATCCTTCAAGGGGCGATTAATGATAAAATCTAAAATAATTCCAAATATTATTGCGAAAATGATAGAGCCCAAAAAAGCCAGCAAAAAAACCCAACCATTTACTTCCCCCACGATAGATGAAAAATAGGATACAAAGAAAAAATTTACATAGGCACCCACCATCATGACTTCGCCCTGTGCAAAGTTTACCACTTCCGATGCTTTATAAATGAGGGTAAACCCGAGCGCAATCAGGGCATAGATGCTGCCAAGGGCAATACCACTTATCGATTCTTGAAGAAGACCGGTAATCAGTTCATTCACTTAAATCAACCTTACAATATGAGCAAATATAAGATAAAATCCCCTTCGATACGGGTCAGAATTACTTAATTCAATACATCAAATAAATAACTGTATTTCACTACAAATGATTTTGTACTGGAAGCAATTGGGATACCATCATAATCTTCGGTCTGGTTATACACAACATATAGCCCAGTAGCTGCAGATTGTTGCCATATAAAACGCCAGTTCATTGACCATTGGTCGGATTGGTTATTATACTGAAGCAAAGATTGAATATACATTTTGGGTGTAAAAGCGTAGGTCAACCGGGCCCGGAGCAGATTTGTAGTGAATTTACCACCAGGCAAATTCACTTTATTATAATTTGAACTGAATTCAGACGTAAAGTGGTCTTTATAACGAAATTTTATCGCAGGGGTTACGTTCAATCGATCTCCACCAAAAAAACCACCCATACGATTCATAGAAGTGAAACTAATAGGCTTTGCCTGATTGGTCATTATCATAATCTGTGCTTCTTTGTCGTTGAATGTTCCATCCCTAACGGTTACTCCATCAGATATTTCAAATGGTTCCAACACTCCTTCTTTCACAATATTCATCCCCGTATGAATCTCAAAACCTGAGCGGAACTCCCAATGATTATCGATATGCCAACGTCCTGACTCCTGAAAGTGCTTTATCTTATCATCTCCCCAAAGGCCATCTTGTTTCCAATAGCCGTCGAAGTTCACATGAGGGCGGACTTCCAGAATCCCAAACTTATTTTCCGGACGGAATCGTGTGAAGATTCGCCCAGACCATTTTCGATAATTCTCCCGCTTTAGGTATCCCATCTCCGGGTTAAAGCCTTCCCCAACTTCTGCATAAGAAAATACAGTGGAAATTTGCTTTGTGTCTCTAGCTACTTCGATCCTGTATGCATACGCGTTGTCACTTTCTAAACCCGGTGTATCCGTGAATCCGGCAAATGCAACGATTTTACTCAATTCACCGATTCCCAATTGAGCATCAATTGCATAGGATTGGTTTATATATCCATTTTCACCATAATGATCTAAGGCTGTATACATGCCACCAATATGGGTACGGTTTGGCAGTTCCTTTTTCAACCGTAAAACTGAATATTGGTTTTGATCAGTCACATCTCTTACCGCATCAGTCCGCATTGACAATAAACCCACTTTCATACCTGATAAGGTGCCTGATAATCTTCCTCCACCAATGATAGGCACTGGTGTACCATCGTCCCCAACACCAATCCGACGGCTAAAGAACATTTCAATATCGGGACCAAAATATCCACCTCCAGTACCAACAGAGAAAAGTCCTGCATTTTCGAGAAAAAAAGATCGTTTTTCCGGGAAAAAAAGGCTGAACCGATCCAGATTAATCTGCTGTTCATCTGCTTCTACCTGGGCAAAGTCTGTATTATAGGTCAAATCCAAGGCCATTGATGATCCCACACTAATTTTTGCATCAATCCCAATATCACTGGCTTTATCTGTATTTGATTTATCTTCAATTGATACGTCATTTTGTTGCCCTAAACCATAGGGCATGATCTTGATATTTCTAAAAGTGGGTACATTCATATCTGTCAGTGTGCCGGCAGATACAAGTCGATTCATAGTAAATTGTCTTGAAATGGGTGCCCAGTGAGCCTCCTCTTTTTTCCGGGCGATAACCCGTTCAAAATTGATACCCCAGGATTGATCTTTATCTTTTTTATACCTCAGTGTTTTAAATGGAATGGCAAACTCAGCACTCCACCCATAATCGCCTCTTTTTGTTCTAACTTCCCATACAGCGTCCCAATTCACATTAAATCCACTGCCACTTCCAATACTGAATCGTCGACTAATGCTCCCCTCCTCACCTCCACCAGTGATCTGGGCATCAAATTCTATCCCCGCCGGGTTTGTGCCAAATACATAACCGGTCTGGTAATCTTTGAATGTATCGATAACAAAAGAAAAACTATCCGAATTATTTAAGGACGCGTCTCGACGTGTATCTGAAATGACAATACCACTCGGTTCCCTATCATAGGCAACTATGCTCACATAAAAATATTTTTCCGAATACATTACTTTTACAATTGTTTCTTCCGAAACGGGTTCACCTTCATCAGGTGTTTTTTGAATAAATGTGCTTACGGCAGGTGCATCCGCCCAGGCAGGATCATCAATGACATTCCCATCTATGAGTGGGTTGGCTGTTGCCTTCATGGCTGATGTGGCATTTTGGCCAATCAATAATGTAGAACATAAAATAAGTGTGCAAATAAATTTGATCATGTATAAGATTGCGTTAAATATTAAGAATGGATTCAACAGCCTTTGCCATAGAAATGCATTGATTGGTCACACCGCCTTGGTCATGGGAGGTGAAAGTAACATCCACGCGGCACCAGCCAACCATGAGGTCCGGATGGTGATTATGTGTTTCCGCTACTTCTGCTAACTGATTGACAAAGTTTATCCCATCCATATAGGAATCAAATTTAATGGTCTTATGGATCGCATTATTTTGTTCAGACCAGCCATCTAAAGCACGCAGTGCCGCCTGGATATCTGAAGTGGAAAGCAAAGACATACAACCTCCTAATAAAGAAAATACAGTCGATTCAATTTACAAAAATGGTTCTGTATGAGTCAGGCATTTCTTATCGAAGGGGCGTCACTTGAATATTTCGAATGTGAAGATCAGCATTTCCAGAAACAGGATCAAATGCTTTATCATCGCCTAATGCATTCAGGTTTCCGCCACCATTTTCGACTGCTATTTTTTGTAAAGTCTCTTCACTTTCGTGCCCCCACCCATGCGGAATACTGATGACTCCTGGCATCATTTCATCTGTTAATCTTGCATCCAATTCAAACTGAAACTTGGGTGATTTAACCCTTACCCTACTCCCTTCTCGAATTGATCTTGATTCGGCATCCAAAGGGTTGATCAGCAATAAAAATCGATTTTTACCCCGAATTAATGAGCGGCAATTATGCATCCATGAATTATTACTGCGAAGTTGACGCCTACCGATTAACGTGAGGTCGCCATTTTGTTCGGATTGACCCAAATAAGATTTTACTCTGGTTAAGTCATCAACAATAATGGATGGCGATAAATCAATTTTTTTATCAGAAGTAAATAAGCGTTGTGGTAAACAAGGCTTTAACGGTCCAAGATCTACACCATGTACCTGTTTTTTAATTTTATTTAGCGAAAGGCCATTCCATTTAGAAAATGATTTCAAGCTCCCGTACTTACCTAAACGAATTCCAAAATCAAGGAGCCATTCGGGACCAAATCTCCTTGATAAAAAATGATTAAGCTTTGGATATTTTCTTCCTTTCTTCTGAGCTATGCGTTTAGTTAGTTCGATAAAAATTTCCCAATCGTACTTCGTTCCAGACTCTTTTGGAAATACAGCTTTAGAATATTTAACTGTATTGCGGACAGACAAAACGTTAAAAATAATATCGAAATGAGCTCCATGGAGATTGAAAGCTGGAGGAAGAATAAGATCTGCGTAACGGGTAGTCTCATTAATATAATAATCAATCGAAACCATAAATTCCAAACCAGCAAATGCTTGGTNNAGTTTTTNNCCACCGGGNACTGAGAGCACCGGATTACCAGCAGAAGTCACCATNGCACGAATCTGTNCANCNCCTTCNACNAACATTTCATCCGNCATAGTTACNGCTGGATATTCACCAGCAAATTCAGNAATNTTTCGAACACGACTTTNACCTTTATTATAGTGTCCCCTTGTGCGTGGATTAGCCAATGTATCAAAAGCAGGTGTAGTAAACATGGCNCCTCCAGGNGAATCCATGTTTCCGGTAATNATATTCAATATATTNATCAGCCAATGGACTGTGCCCCCAAANCTTTGTGTACATGTTCCCATTCGTCCATAACAAACAGCGGATTCTGCTTTACAAAAATCCTTTGCTATTTGTTGAATTGCTAANGAAGAGATACCTGTTATGTTTGAAATGGTATCCAATTCAATTTGAGGGATGACATTAAGAAAATGGTCCAAGTTTTTGGTAACTGTTTCTAAATGCCCAAGCTTCATCCATTCATTATTAATTATCTCCTGAATTAAGCCGATAAGAAAATAAACATCGGTTCCAGGTTTGATGAAATAATGATGATCAGCAATCATTGCTGTTTCCGTTTTTCGTGGATCTACCACAACGAATTTCCCGTTCCGTTCTTGAATTGCTTTGAGGCGATTTTTCACATCCGGAGCAGACATGAGACTCCCATTTGAAACAACCGGATTACCACCTATGACGAGCATGTATTGCGTACGATCAATATCAGGAATAGGTACTAACAATTGATGCCCAAACATTTGATAAGCAGCAAATTGATGAGGAATCTGATCTACAGTTGAAGCTGAAAATCTATTCCTTGTACCTAGTCCATTAATAAACGCTGGCGCATATAATAGAGTGCCGTAATTGTGTACCGATGGATTTCCTTGGTACACACCTACCGCATTATTTCCATATTTTTCCTGAATATCAACTAACCTGTCAGAAACAAAACCAAATGCCTCTTCCCAAGAAATCTTTTCCCAATTTCCCTTAACTTTTTTAATTGGAAACTTCAGTCGATCTGAATCTTCATGGAGATCTTTATAGGCCAAAGCTTTGGGACAAATGTAGCCATGGCTCAAGGGATCTTTTTTATCCCCTTCAATTTTGTCAATCTTTCCATTTGTGGTAGTTATTACCAAACCACACATAGCCTCGCAAAGATTACAGGTTCTGTAATGGGATTGGAGTAAACTCATTTTATTGCAAACAGCAGTTTTCGAAAAGCAACCTTCATCCATGTAATTGAAATTATTGTAGCCACCACAGAAGAAATCACCATGGCAATCCAAATCCATTCAATTGGTTTGTCTAAAATCATAGTGAAATAGAGTGCCAAAGGAGTAGATACAATCAATACTCGAATTGCCGTGATAATCAATGAAGGCATACCAAGACCCATCCCTTGTAGAATACGGCCAATTGTTAGACCAATTGAAATGAGTGGAAAAATAAAACACATATAGCGCAAATATGATACGGCCAAATTTTGAATTACCACATCATTGGTGAAAGCACGCGTTACTTGTGGCGCAAATATAAATAGTACTGAAGCGCAAATGACCGTTATAAAAATTGACCAGGAAATACCATATTTTACGATAAACTTTATTTTTTCAATCTCTTTGGCGCCATAGAACATACCCACCATTGTTGTTAAGGCCGAAGCAATCCCCATAATTGGTAAAAATATCAACATTTCTACCCGTCCTCCAACCTGGTAAGCAGCCACGCTATCAGTGGAAAAATAAACTAAAATCCGATTAAAAACTAATTGGCCAAATGCCATAATAATCATGGACATGGATGAAGGAATGCCCACTTTTATGATATCAAGGAGTATAAATTTTGATGGAGAAAAATCACGCATCCGGAAACGGATATAAGCATGCTCTTTTATAAATAACATATAAACAAAAATGATGAAGACAATGATCTGACTAATCACAGATGCCATTGCCGCACCAGACACTCCAAATCCTAGTAAAAATATAAAAATAGGATCAAGTATAATATTGAGGACCGTACCGAGCCCTGCGATTATCATTGGCAGTTTCATATCTCCTTCACCGGCTAGGATNGATCGNAAAAACATGGAAAAAACCATAAATGAAAGGCCATAACAACTTATCTTTAGATAAGACCATGCCAAAGGTAAAACCTCATCGGTGCAACCAACTCGAACNAGTAGAGATTGGCCATATATTAAACCCAAAGATGTTAGGGTTATACTTATAATAAATGCTATGGCAATGGCATGTTCAGCTGCATTATCGGCGCTGACTTTATTTTTAGAACCAATAAATCTGGCAATGGAAGCCGTTACTCCACTTCCCAATCCAAAGGAAAGCCCNAGAACAAGNAANAAGATGGGCATATTAAAGGCAACTGCAGCGATGGNTAGTCCGCCCAATCGACCTATAAAAATCATATCTACAATGGTATAAAGTGTTTGAATACCCATACCGGCGATGATGGGNACCGCCAAACTCCACAGACCTTTGGACGGATTTTCAATAAATGAGATAAGACGGGAACNGTCTAGTTCTTTTTCAGCCATAAGCGATGAATTTAGACTAAATGTTCTGTGGNATTAATGTATAATTCCTGCGACCGCAGAAATTAATTTGCTCAAGTATAGGCGGAATCTGCTGGAGTAGCACAACCCGATTTTTGGCAGGCAGGTTCAAATGAATGTCCTACANCAACGGCAGGTGCAGACAATTGTNTTTGNGCATCTANATNCCCACAATAAGGACATTTTANTTCTTCATCTGCAACCGAACTGGAAAATACNAATTCTTCAAAAAAACGATTACAATGGCAGCATTGATAATCGTACATCGGCATCTTATTTTCCTTTAAATGGCATCTAATGCTATTTTTAGCAGGGCATTTACACGTTCAGCCAGTGCATTAATCTGATCATTTTGAATCAAATCTGACATCGTTTTAGCATCGATAGAAGCAACTGTTGTTGACTTATCTTCATTCTCCCAGACAACTACATTACAGGGCATAAATAAACCGACACCCAACTCATTAGAAAGCGCTTCAAATGCCAGGGACGGATTACAGGCACCAAGAATTTGATATTTACCAAAATCAATATCTAGTTTTTCTTTAAGCGTATTTTTTACATTGACTTCTGTTAATACACCAAATCCTTGTTCGGCAAGCATTTCCCTAGCTTTTNTTTCAACGCTTTCGAACGAATCATTAATTACTCTTTTATATCCATATTCCATACATAATCTCCTATTGAAANGGCCATATTATAGGTATNAAAATTACAGCCATTACNCNTAAANTTANTGCTAAAGGTAACCCNACTTTTATANAGTCANAAAATTTATATCCNCCNGGACCGTANACCATTAAATTGGTTTGATATCCNACAGGTGTAATAAAAGATGCNGAAGCNGCANAACATACTGAAAAAATAAATGGGCGNGGATCNAAATTCATTTGNGTTGTAACTGCNACAACAATTGGNGTCATNATGATTGCTGTNGCGGCATTGGATGATACTTCGGTCANAATCATAGTAATGANATAAACCAANNCTAAAAGCAGATANGGCNGCCATTCCANNCTANNNANANTNACNATATTGGTAATNGAGGTNCCAATCCATTCAGCGGTTCCAGTTGATTGAATCACAGNNCCCAACGGTATCANNGCTGCNATCAATACTATAACCTGCCAATGAATAGATTGATATGCTTCATTNGGNGTAATTACTTTAAAAACCANCAAAATTACNNCNCCNATAAGCACCCCTTTTAATATAGGGAATACGCCAANNGNNGCCAAAAAAACAGCCNANAAAATCACAAAAATNGNTAACCACCAGAAACGCACNTTTTTNAGNNTTGCNTTAACTTCNCCTAATANAATGAATTCNCCNCGTTNTGTNAGTTTGNNCAATTTNTTTTGAGNTCCATAAATCAAAAGNGTATCGTANNNNTNCAAAATAACATGAGCAATTTTTTTNCTTAAAATATCTCCATCNCGTCGTATTGCCAANATAAAAGCACCNAAGCGTTGGCGNAAATTTGACCTCATGAGNGATTGTCCAACCAAATCAGATTTATCCGTTATCATGCATTCAATCAAAATATTNTCTTCCTGNTCCAATTCTTTCTGAGTCAGTTTTTCATCNGTNAGTAANGTAACNTTTTCAACTTCTTTCATTTGTAAAAAACTTTCCACAGACCCTTTAACAAAAAGAATATCNTNATTTTCAAGANCCGTATTACNTACATTNGTNGAAATCAATCGACCNTGTCNTTGGATNTCCAGNACAANAATATCATAATTNTGGTTTANACCGCGTTCAATNCATGTTTTNCCAATAAGAGGGGAATCTGCAGAAATTTTCATTTCTGTCAAATAGCCTCCCAAGTGGTAGCTTTGCGTTAAACTNGTTGTTACNGTTCNCGAAGGCAAAAGCTTCGGNGCAACNAATAATATATAAAAAAGGCCNATNNTAAGTTTGATCATACCAAATTTGGNGAATTCAAACATACCCAANGNTTCANTAGCCCCTTGTTGCAAGTANATTGAATTAACNAGCAAATTNGTAGANGTACCAACCAAAGTTAATGTNCCNCCCAAAATGGCGGCNTAGCTCAATGGGATTANCAATTTNGAAGGACTCANATGATATTTATGNGCCATACGAATTGTGACAGGCATCATTATGGCTACAATAGCNGTATTATTGATCAGTGCACTNGCAAATCCAATAGTNAGNAAGTAAACNCCCAAACCCAATATTCTCGANTTTGATATTAATTTATTGATNCNNACTATGAGGTATTCTAATACACGCGTTTTCTGNAATGCNTGACTTAGAACNAACAAAAGGGCGATNGTAATCACTGCCGGNTTNGAAAANCCGGATATTGCTTCCTCGGGAGTTAANAATCCTCCNATAAAAAGNACACTTAATACCAATANNGCCGTGACATCNAGACTGAATGCCTCTGTTACAAAAAGNNCAAAGGCAANTAAAACCACGATAATTACGAATGCAATTTCAAATGTCATTTTATGCTACTNNANGAAGTAAAAGNGCTTNNAANAATTATTTAAATCTGAACTTCNTCAATCTGNTCAGGATCCAGAAATCCCTCTGCATATTGTAGGTATATTTTTTCTTTGACAAAAATNTCNAATANGTCNACATCAATATGNGCATCATTCTTCATNAAGCCNAAAATACGCATTGCCTGGCTAAGGGTTTTTCCTTTCTTATAGGGGCGATCCTTAGCGGTGAGAGCCTCAAAAATATCAGCAATGGCCATAATTCGTGCNTGNACNGTCATTTCATCTTTCATNAGCCCCATTGGATACCCTGTACCATCAAGTTTCTCATGNTGCCCACCGGCAAACTCAGGGACATTTNGTAGATGTTTTGGATAGGGAAGTTCTTCCAGCATATTAATGGTAACAACAATATGGTCATTAATAACTTTTCGTTCTTCCGGAGTGAGGGTTCCCCGGGGGATAGTCAGGTTATACACTTCATTTTCTGATAGAAAATTCTCCACTTTCCCATTGGGCTTCCAACGGTAATTTGCGATTTGATGCACACGGTCCTTTTTATCTCCGGACATAAATTCACCACCAACATTGGATTCCTTGACAAATTCCAAATCACTCTTTAAATGTCTTAATGTTTTGCGATAACCCCTTTGCAGATCCTTGACCCGTTCTGCTTTTTCTTCCAAGGGCAAGGAATCATCACGTTCAAATTTTAATTCTTTTTTCAAGCGCTTAATTTCTTCATCTCGCCGTAGGATACCAAACCGTGCTTCTAATTCATGGACGCGGTCATAGATTGTCTCCAGTTTGGTGGATTTATCTACCACAAATTCCGGGGTAGCCACTTTACCGCAATCATGAAGCCAAGCGGCTATTTTTAGTTCATACATTTCTTTTTCAGAAAAAGCCACATCTGCGAAAGGGCCATCTTTTGTCTGTTGAACCGCTTCCGCCAGCATCATGGTGATCTCAGGCACCCTGGCACAATGGCCACCAGTATAGGGTGATTTTGCATCAATAGCAGATGCAATCAGTTTAATAAAGGATTCAAATAAATTNTCTAAATCTTTAATCAGATTTTTATTGGTAATCGCCACGGCAGCNTGNCTGGCTAATGCCTCTACCATTTTTTGAATTTCNGAAGTAAAAGAAATNATNTTTTTTGACTTNTGANNCTGCGCATTTAACAGTTGAAGAACNCCTATAATTTCATCTTCATGGTTTTTCAGAGGAACTGTAAGAAANGACTTTGAACGNTAGTTTGTTTTTTCATCAAACATNTTTGTCCCNGANAAATCAAAGCCTTTAGCCTTATATGCATCGGTGATATTTACCGTTTCACCTGTCAGACCAACATAAGCAGCAATCATGGATTTATTAGGTTCACCTTCATCGGTATATAATTTCACAGGATAAAAAGGGATATCCTTTCCAGAGGTACCACCCATATGAAAATCAAGTGAATCTGTCATCATAATTTCAAAACGAAGGCGTCCGTCATCGGTCATCATATAGAGGGTTCCTCCATCTGAATTTGCAATCCGCTTAGCTTCTAATAGAATCATCTCCAGAAGTCTGTTCATATCTTTTTCTTTTGATAATGCTAAACCGATATTGGCCAAATTGAGGATTTGCTGTTCTAAATCCTTGATATAGGTTTTTACAGCAGCAGGAGCTTCCGAAAGGTATTTTTCTACCTGAGTATTAGCGTATTGTGGTTTTTTAGCCATAGTACATTATTTATTGGTTTCACATCAAAACTTACATAGGACAATTACATGGCACAACTATATATAGATGAGGATGTAATGAATGTATTTTATAATTTTAAAAATGTCTGATACGCAAAAATTGATCGATAATGCATTTAGGGGAGATATCAACCTAAATAACTTATTTGATACAGCACTTACCTTATTGGATTCAAGCGACCAAAAATCGATACACAAATTTTTGACTGTCGGGCATATTTCTTATATCAATAGAACTATTTATCAAAAAAATAAAATTAATGAATGGTTTGATTTACTACATCAATTGATTATGAAATCAAAATTTGATGTATATGAACTAATCAAACAACGCGCAGAGTATTACGAAAATAAACCATTATTTCAAGATATTATCGAAAATAAAGTTGTCCCCATTTCTTATCGGGATGTCTGGAAAACTCTCCAATACATCGGATCCTACTTTGCTACTAACCTAAGTAAAAATGATACAATAGGCATTTTGACACCAAATCGACTTAATGGTGCACTTATCGATTTAGCCTGCATTTGTTATCATATACGCGTGGTACCTATTCCTATTAATTTATCTGCAGATCACCTCGATTATGTTTTGGATCATGCCGATATTACACACCTTTTTACTGGAAGTGAGGATGCACGGGATCTGTTGAATAATGCAAAAATAGATGCAAACGCACTTAATATGGTCTGTCTTGATATTGAAAATGAATGGGAAGATTTTTTGAAAATTTGTTATCAATCAACTCTAACAATACCAAATAAAAAGGAAATGGATGATTTAGCAACCATAATGTATACCTCCGGGACAACAGATAATCCCAAGGGTATTATCTTTAATCAAACCAATATTATTACAAAGCGTTTTGCACGTGCCTTAGCTTTACCTGAAATTGGATCGAATGATTCCTTCCTATGTTACCTTCCCCTTTATCATACGTTCGGCCGATGGCTTGAGATGATGGGAACTATATTTTGGGGATCCACATACACTTTCACTGAAAACACCTCATTTAAAACCTTATTGAGGGACTTTAAAATTGCCAAACCAACTGTATTTATTTCTATTCCGAAACGGTGGATTCAAATCTACGAACATGTTGCCGCAACCATTCCCATTGAAATGTCGGAAGAAAAAGCAATTAAGGACGCGACCCAATCCATTACGGGAGAAAATTTAAAATGGGGACTTTCAGCAGCAGGGTTTCTTGATACGGATATTTTCAAATTCTTCCACCAAAATGATATCAACCTAATGAGCGGCTATGGTATGACGGAAGCTACCGGTGGCATTACAATGACACCGCCTAAAGATTATATAGCTNACTCTGTTGGNANGGTTTTNCCAGGAATAGAACTCAAATTAGGNGAAGATGACGAANTACTAATGCGTGGACCTTATGTTTCACCTGGATATTATAAAGATGNGATTNCTGGTTCNCATATAAATGGNTGGTTTTNTTCNGGGGATATTTTNAGATATAAAAAAGGNCATTATTTTATTGTNGANAGAAAAAAAGAAATTTATAAAAACAGCCGTGGTGAAACNATNTCACCGCAAAAAATTGAAAATTTATTTCANGATTTTGAATCAATACNTTCNGTATTCTTGGTTGGTGANGGNCAGGAGTTCAATACGATACTCCTNTATCCTGAACCGAATAATGANGCTGTGGACCTNAATNCAATGTCTCCAGAGGAAATACGTATATATTTCAGCTCATTGGTCTTCTCAGTAAATACATTTCTTCCACCCCATGAGCGTATAATCAATTATGCCGTAATTCAACGTGACTTTGATCATGAACACGATGAGCTCACACCAAAAAATACCTATAAACGTAAAAATGTGCTGAAAAATTTTACTGATATTATTACGCCCATGTATGAAAAGAATTACATCAGTCTCATCCATGGAGATTATGAAATTCAAATTCCAAACTGGTTACTTCGGGAAAAACGCTTAACACGAGGCGATATACGCTGGGATGGAAAGTCTATCCGGGAATATGACCTCGATGATGGCCTCCCTTTAAAATGGACTAAATCAGGATTAAGAATAGGAGATTTTATTTATTATACGGATGAAAAAAGGATCAGTTTTGAAAATCTCATCCGCGATCCAATTCTCTGGCTTGGCAACAACTCCTTAGTTGATTTTATCAACGAAGTTAGTTTCAGAGTAATATCTTTTGAACCCTACCATATTTTATCTTTGAACCATGCCAAACTCCCTTTTAATAAAAAAGATAAATCNTTGATTAATGCAACGTCCTACCCGGAAGGAGCCCCAACACTCGTTACACTTCATCTGGCAGCTACCAACCTGTTTCAAAATAATGTTCAACACGTCAAATCAGCTCTAGATCATTTCCACCAAGGAATAAATTCTGCAACATATCAAACTATCATTCAGGACCAATTATTAAGGTTACAATTTCATCCTGACTCAGCATATTGGGCACGCGCCTTGGAAATATTGATGCCCCACATCAGNGGAGAAATGTTTATCANNTTNTATAAAAAATCAATTTATTCAAGCCAATATGAAAGTATGTCATCATTTCATTCGCAATTTATCCAAAAACATCATTTTCAATCTATTTTAGAATTATTGGCTGATTATAGACAACGACCCAAAATTGCAAAAAAAGATGTAAATGTAGGGCAGGCATTAATTAATCTGATTACAGATCTGGGAATGAAGGAACCAAAATATTTTACAAAAGTCCGCGGTGAACTTAACCTTTGGATGCTCTCTTCCAAGAATCATACCCTCGCGGAATTGGCCCNTNNAAANCGAGANATTTTATTAGANGCNTTCAGGACCTCGATACGGACTGACCAATTTGAAGATCAATTTGATTGGTCCTCGATTCTACANTTTGACCAGAATATACCTGATTTTCTTAAAGAAANNATTGAAANGGCTATCCACCAATCAACATTAATCCGAGAATCAATTTTCATTTTATCAGATAATCAAAATATCCAATTGAGTGATTTAGTTCCAGGAGGTCTTTGGTTCACTCTGATTGGGAAAGGACATGGCAAATATGTAATCAGAGTATTGGCGCAGTTGAAAAATGGCGGTGCTCATAATTTTGTGCTCAATATTAATGATGACCTTCCTCATCAACAATTTACCCAAGAAACAAATTGGCTCATTTCGATTGCTTCATCTATCCAGGATCACAAATTAGTCGAGGATTTCGGATCATATTGGGAAGATCATCAGATTTTCACCGANGAATACATATCTGGTGAAACAGTTATGCAATATTTGAATAGAAATCAAAAAGAAATTTCTTCCGGTACATACATAGATCGTTGGCAAATGCGCTGGCTTCACTTTATTTGGAATGGTGTAACCGCATATCTTGAATTTTGGAAGAGAACGGGCTGTACACGTATGATTACCGATGCATCACCTAGAAATATTATTATACCAGAGTTTGATTATTATACGGGAACACGCCTCATTTCAATTTCTGGACGGAAAAAAACGACATTAATTCTAGATGTTTTTTTATCTCTTTATGAAAAATTTATTCTAGAGACAGAAAGAAAATTTCCAGGTCTTAAAAAAATGGCAGAATGGGAAATTTTATTTACAGTNACATTGGAAGTTTTTGGACTAAAGGTTGGTTCCAAAATGTTGCGCACCATTAAAAAATCGCACAAAAATTTGAAACTTTCACCTGCACGTGTGAAAGAATTTCTCAATGAAGTCAACAAGTCTGGGCTTTTAAGGAAACAAGTTGTCTTTGCTTCTTTGCGGTATCAACGATGGCTGGACTTAAATCCTGGCGCCACATTTAAAGCACGTGGAATCATCATTCAAGATTTATACAAAGATTATAAACTACAGGTCTTAATGGNNAAATATCCNGAAACAAGGATTCGATTTTTCCTAATGACCGCATTTCAAGATGCGAATACTGAACTAGTGAAAAAATTAAATGATCTTATGAAAGAGATGCGATCCGGATCGATATCAGAAGAAAACCTTGAAACACATCTTCATTTTATACATGATGANATAGACTTAAATGAAGAAGAAAAATATTTCTTAACGCGGCTCGTATTTGAACATGTCGATGCNGCCGATTTNGCAGAACTCATTACGAGAGATGTGGGTAANAAAGGCCGCTTGGATCTTGTTGTACTCGTTAAGGATAAAAACAGTCAACCCTTTAATATCCGTCCTCCTTTTCATCCAAAAGAAGTNGCTCGTTTTCANAGATTACTTTTAGAAGCCCGCCTTGATGTGCAATTTGAGTCTCGCCATGAGTTTCTATTAATCATTGGNAAAAAGGATCAGTTGGTTGGCGGTGTATTNTGGAAGAAAACTGGTTCNGGTATTGCACATTTAGAAAAAATTGTTATCTCGCCTCCATACCAAAAAAACCATCTTAGTATTCGATTGATTGAAGAACTATTTAATCGACTTCGGTTNNNGAAATTTAAATTTCTTACTGTAGGGTTCTTTCAGTCAGGCCTATTTTACCGANTAGGTTTTGAGATCGACCAAAAGTTTGGTGGATTNGTTAAAAAATTATAATCCGTCTTTTATTTTTCAGTACAACATGCAATAAATCANGACACCGGTAACCGATACATACAACCAAAGTGGAAGTGTAATTCTTGCNATTTTTCGATGTTTTTTTAAATCATCAGTCCATCCGCGATAAAGTGTAATCAAAGCTAATGGAATAATGATTGCAGCTAAAATGATGTGTGTAATTAGAATAAAAAAGTAGATTTCTGGGAATTCTCCTGTATACTCTTTTGGGCCAGATTTAAACCAGTGATAAATAACATAGCTGACTAAAAANGCGCCCGAAGTACCAAAGGCGGTCAGCATGACATTTTTATGCTGCTGGCGTCTTTTCTTTCGGATTAATACATAGCCAATAACCAAAAGAACAGTTGTAATGCNATTGATCGTAGCATTCACTAGAGGTAATCCGGATACATCCAATGCTCCCTCAACTCCTGCTGGCCTTGGACCCAGAATTAGGAACGCAACAGCAACAGAAATAATGAGGGAAAAAATATAAATAATTCGAAGCCAGAAATTATCTTGATTTACCATCAATNCTCTTTCAATAATTTTTCCATATCTTTTTTCAAACGGGTGACATCGTCAGGTTGCATCCCGTTATAGTATCCACGAAGTCTATTTTTCTGATCAACCAAAGCAAATTTTTCACTATGAAAAATAATATCTTCATAATCACCCATTTTGAATCCATTTTTTATCACATCTTGAACATTTTCTTCTGGCCCAGTTAAAAAATGCCAACGATTTGTATTGGCATCATATTGGGATGCATAGTCGCTCAAGACCTGTGGCGTATCATATTCAGGATAAACGGATATGGATACAATTCTGATGTTATCATTATTTTTAAATGCTTTGTGAATAAGATTCATATTACCAGTTAACACAGGGCACGCCATGGTGCATGTAGTAAAAATAAAATCTGCTACCCATACTTTACCATCCAGATCTAATCGACTAATTTCNTTCCCTTGGCTATCCGTAAAATGAAACTCTGGGATTGTCCCAATTACAGGCAATCCACTATTGGAATTAGGTTCTTTAGTGAAATAGGTGATTACTAATAAAACAGCAACAATTCCATAAATGATAAATCTTATTTTTCGAGGCATTATGAAACTCCCAAATCGATAATTATAATCGTTAAAAGGGCCGGAAGATAGAAAACNGAAGCCTTTAATAATAATAAGGCACTTTTATTGGATTTATCCTTAGCCAGTGGAATTGCCGATAAAAAAAATGCAAAAGAAATGATGGTTACACCGATTAAATAAATACTACCTAGCGATCCTTCAATCACAGGCAACAATGCCATTGGAATCATCAATAAAAGATGCCAGAAAATTTGACGAATAGTTCGTTGTCCGTCAGGCTCAAGGACTGGCAGCATTTTGAAATTTGCTTGGCTATAATCATCTTTACACATCCAGGCAATTGCATAAAAATGAGGATGCTGCCATAAATACATAATTCCAAATAAGATCCAGGCCATTGTGCCGATCTCCCCTGTTGCGGCTGTCCAGCCACCAATGATTGGTAGTGCTCCTGGTATTGATCCGATAGATGTATTTAACCAGGTAATCCTTTTTAATGGCGTATAAACAATGATATATAAAAATGCGGTTAAAAGAGATAAAAATCCAGTTAGGAGATTTACCTTCCATACCAACATAATACTCCCTGAGATTACCATAAATACACCATAGAGTAATACGTGAATAGGTGAAATTAATCCTGCTGGTAGAGGTCGGTTTTTCGTTCGCTTCATCAAACTATCTGGTTCTCGCTCCTGGTAATGATTTAACGCACCAGAGCCTGCTGCCGTTAATGATGTTCCCAGTAGTGTAAACAATAGTTTTTCCCAGGAACCAATTCCCATATTTCCCAGATAGTAACCTAAAAATGTTGCCACCAAAACGAGAGATAAAATATTAAGTTTGCTCAATTCAAGATATATATTCAACATTGACTTGGCTTTTTGTTTTTCAAACTTCATCGGATTTTCCAATCCATCCATTTTACTGGATTTGTCCTAAGAATAAATAATGTACATGATCCTAATAGAAGAGCACCAGTTACAACATGAAAACTGGCAATATAGGGAGATCTTTCCGATAGCACCGTCGCGGCACCCAGGGTGACTTGCACAATAACAATAATTACCATCAGCCATAAAGTCTTAATAGGTAACTGATGCTGCTGCAAAAATGAATGATATCGGAAAACATAATAGCCGATTGCTCCAGTTACCACTGCAGCTCCAAACCGATGAATAAAATGTATCATAACCTGGTTTCGAGAAACCATATCAAAATTTAGATCAAACAACATTGCATTAATATTATGAATCATATTGTCGGAAAAGGTTGGAATCCACACGCCTCCCATTGTCGGAAAATCTGGAATGGCCATACCCGATCCTGTATGCCGCATGAGTGCCCCAAGGATAAGTTGAATATAAATAGCACTGCCAATGATAATGGCTCCTTTCTGAAGACCTTTGGGACATTCTTTTTCAATACGATTCTTTCTTTCAATAGATAGCCCGTAAGCAAGTACAATAGTCATAATAAAAAATGTCTGTGCCAGAATACCGTGAATGATCGAAACGGGCGGCGGAAGAAAAAATAAGACCGTTATCCCGCCAAAGAGGCCTTGTATAATTACAGTCCCTAGAGCAATATATCCTAATTTCTTTAGCCATTTCGATTCATAAGAAAATCCCAGCCATATCGCTTGAACCATCATAAGAAAACCAACAATGGTCGCTACTATCCGATGGCCATGTTCATAAAAAATGCCTCCCACCATATCCGATAAAGGAAAGGCAAACATCTGTTTGCCATAAGTAGTCGGCCAATCTGGTACCGATAATCCAACTTCATGGCTTTTAACCAGCGCCCCTGCAAAAATAAGAAATAAAGTAGATAAAACGGTTAATTTAGAAAAGGCACGTAGCCAGTTGTTTGATGTGAAATTCATTTTCGAATTTTTTCCAGAAGTACAGAATTGAAATTTACAGGTTCCTTTAAAATATTTTGATGAATATTGGCAATAAAAAACCCCGCTTAGGCGGGGTTTTAAATTCATTTAAGACAGGCTTTACCAGTCGTCATCTCCCCAATCATCTTCCTCTTCTTCAGACAAGTATTCCTGCTCCTCTGCTAACCAAGCTTCGTAGCCATCCATTTCATGAATGGTCATAAATCCCTTCATTCGGTAATGACCCAGGCCACATAGCTGGGCACAGGCAATTTCAAAACCTTTACCTTCCCTGGCCGTGCCTTTGATTTCTTCCAGTAATTCATCAGTAGTCATGGTAGCTTCAAACCATACTGGTATTTCCATCCCTGGAATCGCATCTTGTTTTACGCGCAATTCTGTCAGGGTAAAACTATGTATAACATCTTTAGTGGAAAGAGAAATATTTATTGGTGTATTCACAGGTATATGAAGCTGGTTCACAGTGAAAATATCATCTTTGGCAAATTCCTCGGAGCGATCCAAACCGATGGGGTTTTCGACCTCATCTACCAGGTCAACAGATGTTTCGCCGAATACGCCATCCGGCCCTGGGTAATGGATGTTCCATGCGAATTGCTGGCCTACAACACGTATATGGACCGCATCAGGTCCTTTAGGGACATCGTTCACACGACTGGCCCAGATTGGTATTGCAAAACCGAGCAGTAATACAACTTCAATTACTCCAACGGCTCCCTCTAAATAACTTGAAAAATGACTTCGGATCCCTTGATAATCCGCTTTGGGATTTTTTGATGCCCTAAACCGAAATAAAGTATAAATAAAGAAGGCGCCCCAACCTACAAATAGGATTGCCATTAACCAATGCGCCAAGACGTTGATATCATCAATAGCAGGTCCCTGCGTTGAAGCTGAAAATGTTGGTAATCCAAAATATCTAAGCAGTTCTAGCACCGCGGTCTACCTTTCCGTTATTTTTTTCTTATTTTGTAGATATTCTGCATATTTCCTCGCACGGTTTTTTAGTGTAAAGATTGAAGTTACAACTCCACCTAACACGCCACCGGTGACTCCCAACAATGTTAGGATTGCCTTGTTCATTCCCTGTGCTGCAGTAGAATTTGGATCTCCAAAACAGGTAGCACAAGCATAGGAAACTTCGGGCAATAGAAAAATGCAAATACCTATAGTAACAAAAACGATTTTTTTCATCAGGAAATAGTCCGAAACTTTTTTAATACCCGAAACCCATAATAAATCAAGCCGACACCAGTCAAAAATGAAACCATAGCGATAAATACAGACTGGTTTAACTCCCAAATCCCAAACCATACAACTGTTATGGTGGACAAGGTAATGAACAATATGTGAAATGATTTCAGCGACATACTATATTTTTGCCTGTGCCAACATGGTACTTAAAGGGACAAACATAAGAACCAGAAAACATGCTAGTGTTACCAGCAAGGTCCAATAGATGGTTACTTTTTCGCTAATCAAATGCATAAAGTAACAAGCCACCAATGAACCTTTAATGCTTGCGACAATTAGAGCCAGCAACACCGCAGGGCCTACGGTCAAATCAAGATAGGAAATAGCTACAGTAACAATTGTGAGCGCAGCCAAAGCAACAAAAACCATGACATAAGTTTTTACGTGATGCTTTATTTCTTCAGAAGTGTATTCACTCATAATGATTCCTTACAATAGGTAAAACACAGGAAATAGGAAGATCCATACCAAATCCACAAAGTGCCAGTATAACCCAACAATTTCAATACGGTTGACAAAACGATCAGGGTCACTTTGCCACATTTTATTTCCTGGCACCAAAAAATAAAAGAGCACAATAATACCCCCAACAATGTGCAAAACATGAAGTCCAGTCATAGTAAAGTAAATACCTAGAAAATTGTTTGTGCTGGGATAGAGGTGATGCTCGAACTTGGCAGTGTATTCAAAATATTTGACCACTAAAAAACAAAAGGCAAGTAGGATTGTCAATCCTAAGTACATCTTAAATTTGCTGAAGTCATTCAACTTAAGTGATGCCCAACTCATTACCATTGTCACACTTGAAGTGATTAAAAACATAGTGTTCAAGGTCGCCATTGGTACATTCAAAATATCTGACCCAACCGGCCAAGATTCAGCGCCCGTCCTTAGAAAAACATAAGCTGAGAATAGTCCGCCAAAGAGCATCACTTCAGAAGCCAAAAATAGCCAGATGCCTAATTTTCCATTATACAATCCTGTGTCAGGTCGGTCTTTAACGGTAAAGGGAATATCCATAAAACTTAGGCTTTCTCATTTTGTGGTGTAAAATCTTTGTCTGCACCTGGAACACTATATTCATAAGGACCTCGATAGACAGTTGGAACCACTTCAAAATTACCATGCCCAAGCGGTGGTGAGGTCGTAGCTGACCAATCCAATGTTGTAGCCTGCCACGGGTTATCTTCACCTGTCTTTTTACCTAATAGGCTGATAATCATATTGACAATAAAGAATATTTGGGTCATTCCTAAAAGCCATGCAGATATCGACATCACTTCGTTTAGATAAAGTACTCCAGCTGCATGGGCATACATTTCTCCTCCATCCCAGAGGCGGCGAGAAACCCCAGCTAGACCTTGAGCCATCATGGGTAAAAACACACCATTCATAAAGATTAAAGAAAAGAAAAAATGTAATTTCCCTAGGGTTTCATTCATTCGTTTTCCTGTCATTTTAGGAAACCAGTAATAAATGCCTGCAAAAAGAGCAAAAATTGTTCCCGGGGCAACAACATAGTGAAAATGACCAATTACATAATAGGTATCATGCAAATAAATATCGGCTGCAGCCAAGCCTAAGGGCAAACCGGTAAGTCCGCCAATACCAAACATAGGCAGAAAGCCTAGGGCGAATAACATCGGAGTATTATAACGGATTGATCCACCCCAAAGAGACATGAATAAAGCCGTCAGAATGACCACTGATGGAATGGAAATAATCATTGTCGTCGTTTGAAAAAATGAGCTCATTGTGGTTCCCATGCCCGTAATAAACATGTGATGTGCCCAGACAATGAAGGACATAAAGCCTAAAAAGACTACAGCATAAACAATGGATTTATATCCCCAGATTGGTCTACGTGTATTGTTGGCGATGACTTCTACCACAATGCCAAACGCGGGAAGAATCAATACATAGACCTCGGGATGAGCTAAAAACCAGAATAGATGTTGCCAGAGCAAAGGACTCCCACCGCCAGTATTGGAAAGTGCAACACCTGAAACGACAAGTCCGCTAGGCATAAAAAAGCTAGTCCCGGCCAAGCGGTCCATTAATTGCAACACACTGGCTGCTTCTAAGGGGGGAAATGCCAAAAGCAAAAGGAAAGCAGTAATAAACTGAACCCAAACAAAAATTGGCAACCGCATCCAGTTCATACCTTCCGCACGTAATTGAATCACAGTAACCAAGATGTTGATGGATCCGAGCAATGAAGATGTAATCAGAAATACCATTCCGCACAGCCAGACTGTTTGTCCAGTCGTGGCAATATTAGATAAAGGCGGATAGGAGGTCCATCCCGAATTTGCCGCACCACCCGGAACGAAAAAACCAGTTACCATTATAATTGAGCCCACAAAATACATCCAATAAGAAGCAGCATTTAATTTGGGAAAGGCCATATCAATGGCACCAATTTGAAGTGGTACGAAATAGTTACCAAAAGCACCAAAGGCCAATGGGACCACGCCTAAGAATATCATGATTGTACCATGCATTGCTCCCAGAGAATTATACATTTCAGGCGGGAGCAGTCCACCTTCGCCCAACAATGCACCCACAATAGGTATTGGAGTTTCCGGATAAGCCAATTGATACCGCATAATCAACATTAGGATAAATCCAAAAAGAAGCCACAATAGCGCGGTGATTCCGTATTGCAAGCCGATGATCTTATGGTCTGTGGACCAGATGTACTTCGTCAAGAAACTTTCCTTATAGTGCTCACTAGTCATTAATGATTCCTGATTAATGTAAAATGATTGGTGTTTTGTATAATGAATTCAAAAACAGTCGCGAAATTTAGTCTTCTAAGATGTAAATGAAAAAATGTTTTAGTCAGAATTATTAAATAATTTTACCATTTCTTAGCTTCTTGATTTGGAATCTTGGATTAATATATATTTGCTGGCTGTTTTAGAAAGTAAAATTGTATTAATCAGGAGAATTATAATGCGTAGAATGATAGGATTAGCCGTAATTACCAGTTTAGCCGCAAGTGTTATTTTCGCTGGCGAGGTCACCGGCCGTGTAAAGTATATTGGAAAACCGCCAAAAGCAAAAAAACTCCGTATGGATGCTGACCCCGTTTGTGCTGCATCCCATAAGGAAGCTGCCAAAACTGAATCATTTATTGTAGATGGAGATGGTAACCTGGCAAATGTTATAGTTTATTTAAAAGGNGTAAGCTATACNGGNAAGCCACTAGCTACTGCTGCCACCATAGATCAGAATGGCTGCNTATATTCACCACACGTATTAGGTGTAATGGCTGGACAAACTATTAAAATCCTTAATAGTGATGCAACCATGCATAACATACACGCACTTCCTAAATTGAACAGAGAGTTCAACAAAGGAATGCCAAAATCTCTGAAACAAACAACAGAGATTTTTGATAAAGCTGAAGACGTTTTTGTTATTAAATGCGATGTTCATCCCTGGATGAAAAATTATACACAGGTATTTGATCATCCATATTTCGCGGTAACTGGCAATGATGGCACNTTTAGCATTTCAGATGTCCCNGATGGCACTTACGAAGTTGTCGCATGGCAGGAAAAGTTTGGCAGTAAACGTACCTTAAGTCAAAAAGTAACCGTTAGCAGTGGTAAAGCAACAGTAAATTTTAATTTCGAACGTCCGCAAAAGAAATAAATCAAATTTTACCAAAATAGTAAAAAAGCCCCTATAATTGGGGCTTTTTTATTTATGCTGGGTTAATAATATTTTAAAATCGAATGATGCCTCGACCACCTTTACCAGCCAACATATCTTTGTAGGCCTCATTGACCTGATCTAAATCATAAGACCGAGAAATCATTTTATCAATTGGCAGTTCTCCCGCTAGAAATAAATTAGCATAATTACGAAAATCACGGCTTGTATCTGAGGTGCCGTAGTAAGATCCTTTCACCGTCTTTTCCTGCCGAGTTAGAACAGCTCCGGAAAAATTTGTTTCAGATCCCATTGGTGTAATTCCAGATAAGACTAGAGTTCCACCCGGCCGGACAATTTCAAAAGCTAATTCCTGAAGTTTAGGTATACCTACCGCTTCAAAAGCATAATCAACCCCACGATTATTTGTTATAGATTTAATTTGNTTTATCGTATCCTGACTAGAAAGCAAAAAATCAGTGGCCCCTACATTCCTTGCAATTATTTCTTTTTCTGGCACAATATCAATTGCAATAATTTGNCTGGCACCNGCATATGCAACACCCATNATTGTACTGAGTCCTACACCGCCAGCACCCAATACAGCCACAGTATCATCTTTACTAATTTGAACTGTATTCAAAGCTGAACCGACACCCGTTGTTACCGCGCATCCGATCAAAGCAGCAACATCGTCTGGAATCTCATTCGGCATTATTACACAAGAGGCCTCGGGTACAACNGCATATTCTGAGAGACAAGAAAGTGCACAATAATGATACAGTAATTTNCCATCAATGGACATCCTGGTGGTGCCATCCATCAAATATCCATCCCAAATAAGCTCTGTATACGCTTCGCAGAGACTGGGGCGGCTATGAATACAATAAAAGCATTTCCCGCAATTGGGTGCCCAATTCAAAGCAATCTTATCACCCTNCTTTACCCGTGTTACATTTTNTCCGATTTCCTCCACATTNCCGCAGCCTTCATGTCCCGGAACCACCGGCAAGGNGTGTGCAGTATCTCCGGTAAGTAAATGCCAATCACTATGGCAAACCCCAACAGCGCTCATTTTAACTAAAACTTCGTTTTCTTTTGGNNATTGAAGATCNACATCNGATATCTNAAAAGNGGTATTTAAATCGTACAGAATAGCGGCCCGGGTCTTCATAATAGATATGAATATAAATAAAAAACCCCGTTCCACTAAGACCAGAACGGGGTTTAATTCAATTTTATTTANATTTTACCAGTCATCATCACCCCAATCGTCATCCTCTTCAATAACAAATCCATATCCTTCTGATGCAAGATGGGTTTTTACAATTTCGGAAACATCAACCGGTCCTGAAATTCCCCAATTATAATCCCGCAACGCTTCAAGTAATTTNTCNGGATCAGAATGCAGTTTAGCTACATCATTACCCCAGGTTTCCCTNACGGAAGCTANAGGTTCNTCNGTTGGTATATANGGTGCGGGCATTTTCGTACCAGGCATTATCATCTGCGGATCTCTAAACCAATCTACCAACCATTCTGGCCGGAGTCGCTCCTTTGTCAACGCCAAATTTGGACCCCAGGATAAAGCAGCCTGTTTTGGTTTTTGATCACCATAAAAGTGACAATTATTACAAGCACCCATATCCTGGATAACCTCCCCAGCTCTATAAGCTGTGGAATTTTTTGCAATTAAATGAGGATTTTCATAAGGATTTGTCTGTCCATCCTTCAACTGGAAATATTTAATAATTGTATTCCAGTCATTATCCGATATCATAGTAAAACTGGGCATCCGTACCTGCAGGTTCGGTCGGATCATTGTTGGGTTTTTGAAGAATTTAAATAACCAGTCCGGTTGCACTTTTTTCCCTTCTGTATCCAACATTGGGGGCGCAAAGGAAAGCACTANACTATTATCCTCTGCCGTTGTTTCGTCGGCGATTTCTTCTAACCAAGAAGCTACAGTTGGTAGAATTGCNGCACCGTNGCCATCAATGGAATGNCATCCCTGACAATTATACTGAGTNATAAGTTTTTCNCCNGCTGCAATGGCCAAATTCCGTNCATCACTTACGGGCAGTTTNGTAGAAGGAATTTCATCTTTGACCCAACCCATAATGACAGTAACAATTGCATCTAGTTCCTGCTCATTNAATCCGAAATGAGGCATNCGCAATTTTTCCANTGGATTTTTTACTTTCATTTTNTAGGTATGATCTTCTTGNGGNATCATATCAAAANTGCGNGGNCTATCCACNTTCNGCCTAAACCAATCCCATTTTGTATGTGGAANTTTATCATGGAAATAANCGAAGTCCAGTTTGGATATCAGTTTACTCGCTTCCGTAGTCAGCGGTGTNCCAATNGGTTTTGCATCTTCAAANCCGCCAATATCATGNCAACTANAACAACCGTACTGNCTAATCANTTTNCCNCCGGTATAATNTAATTTCTGATCCAGATTCATTNCNGNNAAGCGAGCNTCNACCTCTTNTTTACGCAGGNTTGAGCCCAAAAANTCAGTAACAATTTTATCTAATTCAANTTCATCAACAGCAGGAACAGTCTGATCGTCAAAATTTGAATCCNTCTGAGAAATCAAATANGATGAAATATCGGCNGCCTCTTGTTTNGAAAGACGCAAATTCGGCATTTTGGNNGCAGGATGGTANCGCTGGGGATCNNNNANCCAGTTATAAATCCAGCGCTGNNTGGTCTTCGAACCTAGTTTAATCAGGTTTGGCCCATGTTCACGGCGTATGGAATTAACAGATTTTANNTCANCNNGTNCTTCTCCNTCAGCNGACATGNCANCCCAANCAACCCAGCGAATTCACTAGCATTCGTCCATTATCAGCATTGCCCTTATTTGGAAGGCGCTCCATTTTAAATTCTGTACTGCGATTAAATAGATAAGTCACGATTGCGTGGATTTCCTGGTCTGTTCGAATTAGAGATTCAGAATCTTGGCTATTCAATTGTTTAAAGAAATGCGGCATCCATGTATTTTCTCGGAAAGAACGGGGTTCATAAATCCATTTGAAGGCAAATTCTTTTGTCGTCTTTGTTGCAATCTTCCTCAGTCCCGGGCCTGGTTTTGGCGTACTTTCAAAACCATCAATTTGGTGACAACCAAAACAACCTCCTTTCTCAACAATCGTCATTCCTAAGGCCAATTTGGGCGAAGCTTGAACAGGTATTGATCCGGCATGACACTTTAAACATGAAGCTTCTACATATTTCATAGGCAGCATAGGCGTATCCCAATGATGAAATGGATGCCAGTTTAATTTTTCTTCCCATCTTGCTGCCATTTCTTCATTATCCGGGCTGTGTGCAGATGAAATAAAATCGGTGCCTCGCCCCCTCCCTGCGTGGCAGCCGGTACAGCCATATTCATTCATAGGATGAGGGGAATTAGCTCCAAGGTATAATTCCAGATTTGGGTGAGTTGTATATGGTTGGGGGGCATCTTCAAAACCTTTTTGATCAATTCCCATATGACACGTCATACATCGATCAACTTTAGGTACATTCATATATATCATATCATCTTCAATATCTTTTATAACCACCTGTTTCACTTCATAATATGGATCAACAAAATCTAAAACAGGGACATCACGAATGATATTGGCTAATTTATTCGAAAATGACATAGCCTCNGGGTCAATCTTTGTCANTTTTCTTGCCAGTAGNTCTTTTTCGCGNGANATATCGNTAATTGCATCATTAGCTTCTTTTAAAGATANACGTATGGCTTTTAATTCATTATTAGCAGTTTCAATCTTGCTTTCGACTGTCTCAACTTCAATTTTTCCAGAAAAAGATTTCAATGATAAATCATCTAATACTTTTTTGGCGCTATTTATATTTCCATGTCCATGCTGGGCTTCTTCATAATTATATTTCGCCACATCCATATCTGCTTTCGCAAATTGATATATTTGATTTTTTGCATACAGTTTTGCTTCTAATTTTTGAATGTTTTTTTGGATAATTTTAATTTCATCCTGGCGCGATTCGACCTCATTTTGAGCTGTTTCAAGCTGAACCTTTAGATCAATAAATACCGCATCACTTTCTAAATCTTGATTTGCCACTGCAATATCAGCGCGAGTTTTTTCAATTTCCATTTGACGAAATTGGATCTGGTATTTTTTCCATGGACGATTGAAATCGTTAGCAAAAGTAAGCACCCAGATCAAGGTGAATAATATACTTGAAATAGCAAACCATTTGTTGAGTTTCAGTATATTATAATATCGTTCTTGCTGGTTAATCATAAGTCAAATCTGACTGCCCGTTTAAAAATTGAAAAAATACTCAGGAATAGCAATGATGTATTTCAAATTAAACATCCATCTTAAGTACATTTTGATCGGCAGTGTTAAGGCCGTAATAATCAAAACGATAAACACCGAATATCGTGCAACACCCATTTTCAAATACATATCTTTCAACCAGGTTTTTGCTAACAAAGGCGGCAAGATCATAAAATAACCAAGGATAATTAAAAGACCCCATATTTCCCTCAATAGTATATTACCTGGCAATCCGGTGCCTAACAATTTTACATAAATGAATTCCGAAAGGTTAACATTCGTCAATGCTTCAAGCTTATGACTGTCCCAATATTCGAAAGGACCAAAAAAGTTCCAGTTTGGACCCCGTAAAAAAGTGCCAATTACAATAAGCAGTACCCACAATACCAACCATCCGAACATAAACATCGCAATCGAAAGCTTTCTGTCTTTATAACTATAATACCCAGATCCTTCCGGATTATTATCCATATAAGGTATCGCCATCAATCCAACAATAATCAAACTGGGGAGTACTACACCCGCCATCCAAGGGTCAAAGTAAACCAGCATTTCCTGGAGACCCAAAAAATACCATGGTGCTTTAGAGGGGTTGGGCGATTCAGAAGGGTTCGCTGGTTCTTCTAACGGCGCAGCCAGCCCAATGGACCAGACCATCATAAATGCTGAAAAAAGAATTAAGCAAATAAATTCTACATATACCAGATCAGGCCAGACCAGTACTTTATCATTGGGCGCATCATAGTGCTCATCTACAGGTTTACCTGCTTCAACCAATTCATCATTTTTGTAAGCCTGATTCATGGACAGCCAAGTGAAAAAGAAAACCAGAAAGATCAACCCAGAAATCGGCACATTATCAGGCTTTAAAACAATGGATCTAAAATCAGGGTCTCCTAATCCAAAAATAAAAAATGCAACCAGCAGAACATTGATGATTAATAAAGCTTTCTTACCCCACAACGCATTAAATCTTAAACGACGATGCCACTTATCAAACCAATCAGATGGTGGAAAAATAAAGAAAAAGATGATAAAGGTAAAGGTGACCAAAATCGTCGGTTTTGTGAGGCCATCAATTAAATGTTTAAATCCCTCCATAACTAGACAGGTGTGGATATGCCCCCATCTTTACGAATCCGCCAGAAATGGACAGCCATGAAAATCATTATAATAAAGGGGAGACCAATACAGTGCAATACATAAAACCGCAGTAGTGTGGCTTCTCCCAAGAATCGACCCCCAATCAAAGCAAAACGAACATCACTTGCAACGGTTACAAAATTGATATCACCAATTGCAAGCAGCGCAGCCCCAGGGCCCTCATGCCCTAAGAAAGGTGTAGCCCGAGCCATATTTGATCCAACCATAATCGCCCAGATCGCCAATTGATCCCACGGCAAAAGATATCCAGTAAAGCTTAATAGCAAGGTTAACAAAAGAAGGATAACACCGATGGCCCAGTTGAATTCCCTTGGCGGTTTATATGAACCTGTCATAAAAACACGAAACATGTGCAACCAGACTGTAATCACCATTGCATGGGCTCCCCAACGATGGACTTCACGCATAATACCAAAAGGCACTTGTTCTGCTAAATCAATGATATCTGGATAAGCGTATTCGATTGTCGGCCGATAATAAAACATCAGCAGAATTCCTGAGATTGTTTCAATTAGAAAAAGGAAGAATGATAGCCCACCCATGCACCAAGTGAATTTTAATTTTACAGCATGTTTTGGTAATCTTAC
>PBBH01000037.1 GCA_002716525.1 Fidelibacterota bacterium
TGAACTATAGTTAAACCCTCAACGGATCCATCACCATCATTATCAAACTGTGCCCAATCCATTCCTGCAGCTTCCGCTGAGTCCACTATCGCTCGTACAAGTTGTCGTGTTCGTTGTGATGAATTGTTTTCACTGTCCGCATAATAATTGTGATTATTTGGAGCAGTAAACCACTGGCTAACTGTTGCGATCGGCGTGAATTGCCCGTAAGAAATTTCCAAATAAAAATCTTTAAAACTTCCCGAACCGGAATATCCTGGATGTCCGTAACCTTCTTCGTTGAATAAATTATCAATTACATCTTGATCAGTTACAGCGCCATAATCTGGGTATTCTACCAGCAAGACAGGCAGAGTAAAAATTGTTGATCTCATATCACGAATTGAAAAATCAGTACTATGTTCGAAATCAATCATACGCTCTGGATGCAGATGTTTTTGCAATAACGCGCCATTTGTAGTAAAAGAAGGTGGGCTCTCTAATCCTACAATGGCTTGACTTGATTCTAGTTTTCCTCCGTTTACACCAATCGCATACACCCAATAATTATTCTCATTTTTCACAATTGACCAGCCGTTAAGAGTCTCATGCCATGCTTGCCATTCGTCTCCGCGGCAAAAACCTATGAATTCAAACCCATCAGGTTGAATAAAGGTTAAAGTTTCTGGCGTCGCACTCACTGCAAAACATAGCTTACTTATAGTAGCATACCAGAAAATAAATCTTATGGACTTTTTATATATCATTGGGTATTTAGCTTATTCATCATCGAATTTACAATGAATGTAAATTCTTGATTAGGAGATGTTAAATTAAGTAAAATGCATGTCTTCGTCCGATTAATTACTAAGTGAATGAGGGAAAAATGAGAATAACAATGATAATATTTCTGTTTGGTTTTTATGTTCAAGCTTCATCCTGGGATATTGCTACAGGAAAACATAAAGTAAGTAATAAGTATGGTAAAATCCTTGATGAATCAATGCTTACGGGAAACATTAATTTTAGGGTTAATGCTGATAATTATACCAACCCCAATAGAGCAAACCGCAATATTTCCAATGTGTTAGTAGATTCATCAGTTCATGGCTATGGTTTCGTTGTACCCCATACAAACCCCTTTGACTATGTATCTGGAAAAGGCTTACTGTTGGGTTACAGAGGATGGGTGTTTGAGCCTTATACAGGCGGCGGTTCAGGATCCGCAGCGAATAATAGTGGATTCATAAAATCAGCAAGATCCTCCGATGGTATTATCTTTTCCCTTAGCCAGGATCTTAACCAATGGTGTATTGGCCCTGGCCCTGCAGCCACTTTAGCGCCATTAATGGGTCGTTATCCTAGCGCTGTGGGGAATGAGGAATATCCTTATGTCACTTGGACAGAAGCAACACAATATACAGGTAGTGCTACAAACAATGGTGGTCGGCCACTATATACTGCTGAAGAATATGGCTGGGATACTGAATCATGGTATAGCCCCGCTATTGATCTTAATTATGGTTGGAACCAAGGGACTGACCCGCTAACAACACCGGGCGATCTATGGGTGAATTGTCCTGTTTTTACGGCAGATGGACATTTATGCGTGACTGCATCCCAATGGAGCTCTTCTCCAACAACAGAGTTTCCGGAAAGATCAATCTATTTAATGAGAAATTCATTTATGCTGGGCGCCCTGCCCCAGTATTATGATGATCCGATAACGCTATTTAATAGCGATCATTTTTTAGTCGGTGGAACAACTTCAAGTGCTTCGATAGATATTAATGATGATGGTATTGGGTATGCTATGATAACAGCCTATCTTGCTGATAGTCTTGTAGAACCTAGGCATACCTATTTCATCCGCAAAACAGAAGATCATGGAGCCACGTGGAGTGGAAGTGGCGGCACTGGCTTTAATGGTACTGATTATTACTTCATGCCCGATTCGGTGATGTACAGGCTATTCTTTGGTGGAGACACAAATAGCTTTATGCCTGACACAGTATTATTTACAATTGCAGATGATACCACACAATATGATACAGTAGCCATACCAGGGGCTTTTCCACTCTATGATCATGAAGTTCGTGTCGATAGTCAGGGGAAGTTGCATATATTTTCAACACTTGTTGTTGAATCAGAACAGTCTGGTTTTATATACACAGGTTTAACAGGGGTTGGCCTCTATCATTTATGGACAGATGATCCAAATAACCCGTCCAGCTGGAATGTGAGTCAGATCTCAGATTTGAGTGAAACGTTTGTACGCACAGATTTTTATGATGGTACTGGTTCTGGAAATTATTTCAATGTATTTGCCACATCTGCTGTAAGTAATGAATCAGATGATGTTTTATGGGTAGCCTATCATGCCTTAGCGGATACATCTATGCTAGGTTTTAATTGGGATATATTCCTGCATCAATCTATAGATGGTGGTATTAGCTGGAGTGAACCTTTTAATATTACGCAAACCTCTGGCTTTCAGCAGGATGAAACATATGTTCACCTTGCGCCTGCGGCCACAGACTCAAACTGTTTTATGGTTTATTCTCAGCCTGATTATAATGCGGCCTATTCACCATCTTATCCGGTCAATTGGTTGGGTGATGGTACCGCACTTGCAGCCTATCAGCAAAATATTTGGGTAGCAGTATATGGCAGTCCATTAACAGTAGGTATTGATAATATGGATAATATTATTCCAGATAAATTTTCCCTAGAGCAGAACTACCCTAATCCATTCAATCCGATTACGAATATTCGCTATTCCTTAGAAAGAAGTGGTGATGTAAAGTTGGATCTGATCAATATCCAGGGTCGTACAATCGCAACATATATCGATCAAAATCAACAATCGGGCGATTATGAATTTGTTCTTGATGGCTCTAGCTTAAGTAATGGAGTCTATTTCTATAGACTCACACAAAATGGGATATCTAGAGCCAGGAAAATGGTACTGATGAAATAAGATATTAGTCTCATTATTTCATTTGGCTTTTTTATTGCTTGAATAATCGTCACTAGTAAATCGTTATATAGTTTTCTTTTTAATAAATTCATTTACGATCATCCCGAATGAATTGTATAATGTATTTACTTTAATTTTATGATAATGTTTAGGTGTTGTTCATCCGCAGGCATTACGTTTTTGGTATTTGCCTTATTATGGATTTCTTGCGAGGAACCAACTGTCAAGGATGATAGCCCGGATGAAACTATGCAAAATACACTTGAGACTGATCTGGCTGGCACATCTGGGCATATTACAGAATATTTTTATGGGTTTGATAAGAATGTAGATGTAGAGTTTTATCGCTATGACTTTAGCAAATTTGATTTCTCATTAGATGATTATTTATTGCTTCTTGGCGATAGCCCGCCTTCATTGAACCTGCGTAGTTTCACGGAATTTTTATTAGAAATAAGGCCAGAGCAAAACGAATATACAGAACGAACTCCGATTGATTCATTAGCTGTTGGAAATGTGATCTATGAAGATTCCCTACAGCTTTTTTCGACTCCTTTTAAAAATATTGAATCAATGTTCTGGGATATAGATAGNGACCCTGATAACCAGCGTTATAAACCAAATAATTCAGACTGGATTTACTCAGATGTTACAATAAACTATAATGACACCCTGGATGAATTTGCTTATTACGCGGTGGTAGACACGCCTATGATAGANGATGGAATCCTGTTTATTGACCAACAGGAATTTGAGGACACTACTTATGTTTATTTAAAATCGGACCCAACAGTTTTCGCCCATACATTTGAATTTGAACGCAAAGTAATAGGCGTCGACTCACTTATGTTTAGAATTAATACAGATTGTAATGATAATAATATTTGGGATGATGCTGAGACAGTAGATACAGGAAATGGAATTTGGGANCCAACTGAAGCATTTTATGATATAAATGGAAATGGCATCAAGGATGCCAGTGAACCTTTNCAAGACCGGAATTGTAACGCGATTTGGGATGATGCCGAGGAATTAATTTTCGATGCTAATAATGATGGTTACTGGGATGAAGGTGATGAATACATTGATGAAGGTAACGGGTTTATAGATCCAGCAGAAACATTTACTGATCATGACCTGGATGGTCAACCGGATAATGATGAACTTTATACCATGGGCAATATTCCGAACCGACTATTAGTTGACTGGTCTGATATAAAGAATCCACAAGTACTTGCTACAATATATGTCGGAGACTCTTTAACTGACCGTTGGTCAAATCCATTTAATAATATTCTAGTAGAAAGGGTGTTTGAAGATGAACAAAATACTTTAGTTGATAATATTGATTCTCTAGTGACTCTCTATACGAATCAAGTAGTTGCCCATGTAGAAAGTGGAAATAATAATCAGGATTATTTAATTATCAAAACTGAGTGGCAAGATCCAATATCAATGAGTAAAGATTATGATTATCTACTTTTTAAGCAGGACGAACATTTATATAAATTAACGCGGGACAGTTATTTTTTCCCGTATGGTTATTACTGGTCTGAAACCCAGCGCGAGAGCGGTTTCTGGTTCAAAACTGAATTTGTCGATGAAATTTTATTTTATACACCAAATGGATTATTACGGGATGGCGAACGAGTGGATGTCGAATATCTTGATACCACGAATGTTGCGATATATAAAATCGAAAAATCATATGCAGTTGATTTAGATAATGTAACAGTACCAGCAAAAAAAATACGGGGTTCTATTGAAAGTGATGGTAGTGTTATTTGTTTTGCAGATGAAAATTGGAATGCGGCGACTTTGCAGGATTGCCCAGGAGTTGATACAACATTCACTGACTGTTTCAGGATCACTAGGGATCTCACAATGACTATGATTGGTACAGGTGTTGAATATGGTGAACGCAATATAACCTGGCTGGTGAAGGATTATGGTGTTGTTAAAGATGAAGTCCATGTTCGTTGGTCAGAGTTTCCGGGTGTTGAGGAAAACTGGGTCGGGTATTCTAGATGGGAATTAGGGAAGTATAAGGAATATGGTACAGGCGGAACCTTAATGGGAAGATATTTGAAACCAGCGCAGATTGTCAAACTACATGAATTTAACGACGTTCCTGAATTTGACTTCGATTCATACCATACACGCCGAACTGCTGGATTGCAGCGGGTTAATTTAATTGAAAATTAATTATGCTGTTATTTTATAAGCGTTCTTTTCATTATTTGGCATTCTTTTTTGTTTCCCTTTTCATGTTATCAAGTCTTTATGCAGGAACCGATGGAACGATCCGTGGTCAAGTTACGGATATTGAAGGTGAACCATTACCCGGTGCACAAGTATTTATTGGGGAAATATCACTTGGTGCAGTAGCAGATGTTAATGGCAATTACTTAATATTAAATATTCCAATCGGCACTTACGATGTTACAGTAATGATGATGGGTTACCAAAAACAGACAATCCAAGGTGTTGAAGTAATAATGGATCAAACTCTGTGGCTTAATTTCGCGATTCCTGTAGAGGCATATAAAGGTGACGAAGTACAAGTAGTTGGAGAAAAAAAACTTGTAGAAAAAGGTACTACTTCTAAAAAAATTACTATTCATAGTGAAGCAATTAGCACACTACCGATTCGCGATATAAATGAACTGTATACACTTCAATCAGGTGTTGTTAAAGTAGAAAGCAGGAACCAGGGGATACCGGATCATGAAGAACGAGGACTAGAGGAAATACATGTAAGAGGGGGCAGAACAGGTGAGATCGCGTACATGATGGATGGCATGTATATCAGGAATCCAATATATGGTGGAATTGGAACTGGGACTCGACTCAACTTTCTTGCAGTAAAAGAATTTGACTGGCAGCCCGGCGGATTTAATGCTGAATATGGTGATGCAATGGCAGCCGTATCCAATTGGCACACAAAATCAGGGGGAAAGAATTATACTTATCACTTAAAATATGAATCAAGTGCTTTGGGTGCAGCATTAGGGTCTACATATGACAAATTACGTGGTTTTAATGATTTGAATTTTGGTCTTGGTGGGCCCTTATTAATTGAAGGATTAACTTTCTGGTTCTCAGCACAGATTACAGATAAAAAATCTTATAGAGTTTATAAGTTTGATGATATTATATATGAACCATTGCCCAATCAAAACGCTGAAAACTATCTCGAAGTTTTAAACAGGAACAAAAGTAATCTTGTGCAACCTTGGGATCTTACGCCGGGATATCGTGGTTTCGGGTTTGATAACACTGCGGATATTTTTACAAAGTTAACCTATAGGGCTACAAATCGGTTACGATTTTCAGGCTCTTATTGGCAAGTAGCTGCCCATCGAAAAGGATTCAATCCTAGGTATTTATACTGGGATCAAGGTAAAAGTGAATTATTTCGTGATACCTATCGTATCAATATGGAGATAAATCATTCACTATCAAGCAATACATTTTATACTATAAGAGCCGCCCGCTTCATACAGGACCAGTTTATAGGTGTACGCTGGAATGATAATGATAACGATGGGTTTCCGAACTGGTTTGAATGGCGACATCCTGCTGGGTCGTACAGTGATATTTCTGACCCTGATAATCCTTATATAGTACCCTATACAATATCTGAACTTGGTGATACAATATATTATACCATGGTTGATTCCAGGAGTGGTTGGTACTATGGCGCGGAACCAGGTTTGTATAACTGGGAATCTGCAGAGGAATTTACTGATCTTAATGGCAATGGTATTTGGGATGCAGGTGAACCATGGACTGAAATTAGCGGTCCACATTATAACGATGGTCAATGGGATGGGCCAGAATTGGTTTTCAGTTTGATAGAAAGGGATGGAAGTTATTGGCTCGCACCGCAAATGTATGAAGATTATCAGCCATTTCTTGATTATCGTCACAAACAGCTGGAGATATTTCAGGATCCAGCTCTTAACCCGCAAGCTAATCCACTCGGTGGTAGAACACCGTTTTTGGGTACGAACTATACTGGGCACCCTTATGACCCCAATTATTACATGCCAACAATCTTTGGCGGGTACGCTTGGAACGAGGGTATGGCTTTTGGGGGTCATGATAATTACTATTCTGAATCTCGTGTTGAAACAAATGAATTCAGGATTGATCTTACTTCCCAGCTCTCTGATGCATACAAGATTAGGTTCGGGTTTGATTATAGAACACATAAATTGAACTTTTACGAGATCAAAGCACCTTGGCTTGGAGAGGCTGCATTTACTCAGACCTTTGCGGAATACTGGGAAGATACTGGGCCTGATGGTCTAATGCCTATTGATGAGGAATATGAAAACCCTGATTTTGGGGAGGGGAACGGTAGATGGGAAGCTGGAGAAAAATTTACCGATTCAAATAAAAATGGCAAATGGGATGATTATAGGGAGCCTGAGGAATTTTCGGCATATATCCAGAATACTTTTGAAGTACCCTGGATGGTAATTAATGCAGGGATCAGAGTGGATATGGTAAACTATAATACACAACTATGGGCTGATACTTTGGGTCATTTTTCCCCAGGTAAACCGTTTTATTATGCAGATCAGAATAATAATAATTCTTGGGATATTGGTGAAGATGTAGGCTCTAATCCAGGATTTGCCAACCAAAAAGTAATTTTTACTGATTCTAAATGGTTTTACAAAATTAGTCCACGAATCGGGATTAGCCATGTGATTACAGACCAGGCAACTTTCACTTTTAACTACGGTTTATATTACCAGACACCTGTCTATCAAAATATATTTCTGAATACAAATCGTTTGGACGATCCAGAAGAACTATTTGTCGAAGCAGATGGCAATATTGGTAATGCATCAATGAATGCGGCGCGTTCCCAGGAATACCAATCAGGCTTTAATGTTCAATTTAACCGCTATTGGGCTTATTCAATTATGGCCTGGGTGAAGAAAATGGATCAAATGTCCGGCTACCAAAACACTCGCTCCGGTGTATACAAATATCAAATATTTGCCAACAATGATTTTGCAAGCGCAAAAGGAATTGATTTCACTTTACAGAATCGTGGACTGAACTATAGCATGATGCTTCAGTATACGCGCTCGATCGCGACCGGTAATTCAGAACATGATTGGGCTGCATCAGGCGGCTTAATTGTGGATGCACCTTCCCAGGAGTTTCTTATGCCCTTTGACCGTCCCCATGATTTAACATTTTCTTTTTATTCCAGATTACCATTAGGCGTTACAGGCGGTATCACGGCATTTTATCAATCGGGTTATCCATATACACCATATATATTTAATGGCCGCGATCCGCAGATCGATTACGAAAATAAATACGCCAAAAGGAAATCGCCCTTTCGAATGATCAATATATCCTTTTTCAAAGGAATTAAATATCAGAACCAAATGGTATCCCTAGGTCTAACTGTTTATAATGCATTCAATATCGTCAACGAACTTGATGTATATCCACTGACGGGAAAAGCGGATGATCCAGGTGAATATTATACCAACTATATCGGACTACCAGATTCTCAGCATGACAAATCAGGTTCGTTCTACGATCAACCTTGGTGGTTTTATAATCCCAGAGAAATCAACTTTTTTATCAAGATCGATTTTAAATAATCAAATGATCAAAATAATTATTTTTTTGTTCTTGTTCACGATTCAAGCATTGGCCAAAGAGCCATTAAACTATAAGTCGCCAACCACGCCAAAGCAATTTTTACCTAATCGTTATAGTAAAATAGGTGATTATCCATTTCCGACAAATCCCATGACCGACCGCGCTAGAGGCTATTTAATACAGGGGAAAGTAAAAAATGCTATAACCAATTATGGAAATTTTATCAACTGGGATGAACATCCTGCCGGTCTATGGGGGCAGTATGCCTATCTGCCAGCGGTAAGTATGCTAGCTGGAATACCTGGTCAAATGTATTCCTCAAAATTTAACTGGAATATATATGAATCTATTCAGAGCGGTGGTGCAATTTTGCGTCAGACCTGGCAATCATCTGATGCTTACAATGCTTGGTTTACTGATGGGGATACTAATTTTGTGGGGATATTATTTGATGCTAACGATGACTATGGTAATTGGCAACCGGATAGTTTGTCAAAAATTGATTCCCCAGAATTTGTAAATGACATTTATCAGTGGGGGATTGATGAGGATGATGGTTCAATATTTATTAGTGTCGCAGGAGAGACCGACCCAAATAAATCAAATTCGAGGATTGGGCTAATATATCCTTGGGCACTACGACCAAAGCTTAAAGAAAGAACAGATGATTTCGATGTNTATGAATANGGNGAAGATAAAGANGAATGGACGGCAGATGATNANTANTATTANTANGGTGCAAATGTTGCTGAATCTTGGTTCACAAGNTATAACCCTACNTGGAANACAGATTGGCANGCATCCACAAANGCGCGAATAGCTACNCATAATACTGAAGTTGTNTCNGGTGANATATTTGGNGACACACCNTTTACTGATCCAGCNGATACNTACCCANTNNTNGCGCACAGTTCTTNTTCACAAACATGGCCTACTGAATTCAATCCAGAGACAAATGAATACGAATCTTTCTGGCCGGGCTGGTGGGCTGAAGACTATAATGAAGACCTGCCTAATTGTAGTGGATCAAGGAAAGATCCTGATTGCTGGGAAGAGGTACCGGGACGCTATATATCTGATAATGACGTTTATATGGAATTTGATGATCGCTGGGCGCATCGAGCAAACATGGTCAGCACAAACAATGAGTATCTTCAGACTGGATACCCCATGGGGTTACGCATCATGGCAGAGGCACATTCGTATGGGGTTTCTTATGCTGAAGATATAATGTTTGTAACAGTAAGAGTGCGTAATGAAAGCGGAGACTGGATTGATGAATATGGGACAGCACATGATGCAATGATCATGCCAGATGGAACCAAACTCAATCGGGGCAAAGGATTTAATTATAAAAATTTCTTTCTAGGGTTTTATATGGATGCAGATGTGCTTTCAACTGATATTAATGGAAATTTTGGAGTTCACTCGAACGATGATGATTATATGAAATATCATTGGGAAAGATTTGAAGTAAGTGATGAATCAATGGTAATTAGTATGGCCATGATTGGTGATTATGATGGTAGTAGTAATGGACCTCAGGGTTACAGTATGAAAGATGGTGAAAGTCGTGGTGATGATTTTGGTATCGTGGCTACTCAGCTTTTAGACTCACCTCTAGCAACGAAGGAAATTGATCTTGATTTGGATGGTTTCCCAGATATTTATCCTGGCGAACCCTTAAAAATGACTGATTGGCATTGGTTTGACTGGTATAACAGACCAGGAGTTGTAACACGGGAGAGTAACACAAACTGCTGTGCGGGGAGCCAGGGACGCCCCGTAGCGGCAAATAAAGAAGAAATTTTATTAAAGGTTATGTCTGGTGATACAGTGAACCTAAGTGATGATGAAAAAGCCTGGTTTTTTCATACCCCCAACCCAGACACTGACCTTGACTTGGAGTTAAATCCACACTTTGATTCATTAGATGGATTGGAAAAAGAAGATGCTTTTGATGATGGTCTTGATTGTGTATTAATAAT
Organism: Fidelibacterota bacterium; assembly: GCA_002716525.1. GTDB lineage: Bacteria > Fidelibacterota > Marinisomatia > Marinisomatales > TCS55 > TCS55. The sequence goes on from PBBH01000037.1 coordinate 10,588, forward strand.
GAGTTGTGGACCATTTGATCTAGATGTTGGTGAAGAAGTACCATTCTCATTTTGTATTATTTTTGGACAGAATGAAACTGATTTAATTAATAATGCTCGGTTTGCTCANATCATGTATAATTCTCATTACCAAGGCTACACACCACCAGCCAANCCGTTTGTAAAAGCGTTACCGGATGATAAAAAAGTAACTCTTCTATGGACCAATAATTCCGAATTATCAAAAGATGTAGTTACAGGATATGCGGATTTTGAAGGATATAAGATTTATAAGAGCAATGACAGTGGGACAAACTGGGGTTCGATTGATAAAAGAATTTATGATAATAACGATATTTTTGTAGGATGGCAGCCGCTTGCACAGTTCGATTTGACTGCTAGCGCTGATAGTANCCATTGTGTTTATGAGAGTGATAATTGTGCTGCTGGTGAAAATCGTGGCAGGTCTATTTCAGGGTCAGACCCAATGCAGCCATGGTATAGCTTAGGAACTGACACTGGATTTGAAGGAATTGATACGCTGGTTGTGATAGATGGTATAGAATACAATTATTACTTTATTGATACAAATGTAGTTAATGGAATGCACTATACATATTCAATTACTGCATATGACATGGGGGTTGAAGCTGATTTTGTTATTGATTGGGTAGCAGACGGAAATGGTGGTTTTAATCCTGATACGGTTTGGTCTAACGCGAATCCGGAACATTGGTCCAGCCCAAATGGCTACCAAAGTTTAGAGACATCCCGGGGTACTACTATTCTGGATCCTAATTATGTACAGATTTATCCTGGGGTACATGCCCAAGATTTAACGAAGAATATCAAGGTTGTGCCCAATCCCTATATATCGAGGTCAAGTTTCAACGAGGATAAATATGTTCGCAGGATACGTTTTACTAACCTACCAGCAGTATGTACTATTTCCATTTTCACTATAAGTGGAGAGCAAGTATTTACTTTGAATCACCAGAGTGAAATGGATGGTAATGAATGGTGGGATCTTAGGACTATCAACAACCAGGAAATAGCACCAGGTCTCTATGTATATGTTGTTCATGCGGAAGGTACAGATGATTTTATCGGCAAATTTGCTATAGTGCGATGATTTACAGAATCAGCATAGTGTGTTCATTATTATTTACCATGCTACATGGTCAATACCGTGATTTGCCTGATGTAGTAACGAAGGTAGCGACAGCGGCAGGCAATTGGCTAAAGTTGGAAACGGACGCCCGAGCCATGGCGATGGGTGGTGCTTTTGTTGCTGCTGGTCGTGGAGTTAGTGGAATTCCTTATAATGCATCTGCTATTGCGTATTTATCGGGCAGTGAGTTGGTTTATGGTAAGAGCAGTTATATAGCAGGGATTACACATAATGTAGTCTCATATGGGCGGCGGCTTAGCGGGTCGGATTTTTTCGGTTTACATTTGTTTTATTTGGATTCAGGTCCAATGGCAGTCACCAATGAATTTTATCCTGATGGTACCGGTGAGGATTTCAGGGCATTGAGTATGGCACTGCGATTTACCTATGCCAGGAGATTAACTGATCGATTGAAGGTAGGCGGATCACTGAATTATATCCGAGACGAGATATATACGACTCTGATGCAGACCATTGCATTTGATTTAGGTTCCAATTTTGATACGGGTATTTATGGATTTGTCTTGGGAATGAGTATATCCAATTTTGGCCCAGAGGTTCAGTATCATGGTACGGGGTTACAGCAGACGGTTCCAGATACAATTGATGTAGATGGCAGGCTATTGCGTGTAACGGAGGATTTCCCTTTACCGTTGTTGTTTCGTTTAGGAGTATCGAATGATATCCTGGGTAAGACAAGTATATTTAAGAAGAGCGATATTCATCGGTTAACGGTTGCTGTAGATGGGTTATATCCCAGTGATTATACGGTGTACACTTGTATCGGGTTAGAGTATGGTTTTAAGGACTTGGTATTTGTGCGTGGTGGCACACATTTTGGTCATGACACAGCTGGCTTTAGTGTTGGATTAGGTACATTGGTTGCGGTAGGATCAACCAAGATAGCAGTGGATTATGCTTATGTAGATTATGGTGTATTAAAAACAACACACCAAATAAGTATTGGATTGAAACTGTGATGGAAAATATTAAAATACTAATGTGCATTGTTTTGTTGTGGTTGACTGAAATAAATGCACAGGAAAATCCTGGCTTTACCCCACCAAATAACCCAAAGGTATATGCTACAGTTGATCATCAGAAAGTATATGTATCTTGGGATAATTCTGCTGAATATTCAATCGATGGGTTAACAGGCTATTGTGACTTTGAGGGATATAGGATATATAAAAGTACCGATGGTGGCAAAACCTGGGGCAGCGCAAATGATCGGTTATATGATTATAATGGGAATTTTATTGGCTGGAAGCCATTCAAACAATATGATTTAACAGCGGATGGGGATATCAACCATTGTATTTACAACAATGATGTTTGCGAATCGGATGAAGCTCGAGGAACGAGCATATTGGGCCCTGATCCATTAAATCCTCGATTTAGTTTGGGCGAAAATTCAGGTATTTCATATGCTTTAATAGATACACTAGTGGAAGATGGCATAGAGTATACATATTCAGTTACTGCCTATGATATTGGTCTTAGAACCTTTTCTATAGAATACGTGGATGATAATGGTGATGGTATATTCGACGCAGATACAATATGGTCAATAGATAATCCTGGTCATTTTACGTCCTCGGATGGAACAAGTGGCTATCCTAGTCTCGAATCGCCAAAGGGAGAATCACAGGCGGATTCCAATTTTATTACGGTAGTTCCTGGATATTATGCAAGTAACATTACCTTTCCTGATGAAGAAAATACTTCAGAATTTTTCATAGGTAATTCGGAAAATGTTGGTACAGGTGAAAAATATTATATAATAGTTGACCGTTCAGATTTAGCTGGTAAGCTATATAAATTTGAAGTTCAGGCGGATCTTGGTGAATCTGCAGTTGAAGGAATGGCCTGTGAAAACCCACTAATTTATGTCTTTGAGATAAATGACAAAGAAAATCAACAACCCGTGGATATAGATACAAATTATATAATTTCTGAATTAACTACGGAAGAATTCGCATTGCTATCGGGGTTACCAGGAACATTTGAGAATGGAGGACAATTATACATTCCTCTTTACCGGATAATTGCACCGATGGACCAAATCAGTGATATTTTGGATGGCATTCGTTTTCAATTTGATAATTTACCAAAACTTGCCCCTGTTTCTTTGGAAAATGTAGAATATGAATGGTCTGATGGATTCGATAGTACAATTATGAATTTTATAGATATAGAATTTAATTACAATAGCCAGGCAAGCTACGATCGCAGATTAAATTTTGATTATATTATTGAGTTTTTTTCATCACCAGTGGCGGATACAGTTCGCAATAATTATTGCACCAATTTTCCAACGGTATTGCCATTTCAAATTAAAAACCTTACNACTAATCGCCAAGTNGGTCTTGACCATTCTGATTTGGGTGTTTCAGGTACTCTTCCGCCGGACTTTGATAATGGGGCTGTTGATTGTATGTGGACAAGGAATGAAGAAATAAAATTTACTAATGATATGCTTTTAGTTGGGACAGAGCTAGAAGGGATATATTCATTTAACCTCCGTTTGGATTTTAATTATTTGGATGAACAAGTATCAAATAATTTATATGATGAAGCCATGGTTTATGAAGAAGGTGATGTCGTTTTTCATAAAGGGATGATGTGGGNTGCCACAGGAATTACGTCAGGTGAAGAACCTAGTCCAGAATATATTGATGATAATGGTGACGGTATTAATGATTTGGCTTGGCAAATTCAATATCCTTGGTCTAACGAAAGCTATGTTATTATTAAACCAAAGAAGTTCTTCATTGATGGAGATAATTGGATTGTAGATATGTCTGAATTGGGTAAGCCACACAAAGTAATGCAAGAGGAACTCAACCAGATACAAGTTGTTCCTAATCCATACCTGGTAAGATCACGTTTTAATGAAACAGCCAATGAAAGACGTATGCGCTTCACACATTTACCCCAGCACTGCAGAATTTCCATTTTTACCATTAGTGGAGAAATTGTTCATAATATTAATCATGACAATGTTTATGATGGTAACAGTTGGTGGGACTTGAAATCAACACATGGTGAGCTGGTATCACCAGGATTGTATATTTATATTGTAGAATCTGAAGGCTTAGAACATATCGGCAAATTTGCTATAGTGCGATGATTTACAGAATCAGCATAGTGTGTTCATTATTATTTACCATGCTACATGGTCAATACCGTGATTTGCCT
>PBBH01000038.1 GCA_002716525.1 Fidelibacterota bacterium
ATTACTCTATCCACTACCTCCTGGTGAGGCTTAAAAGTACCACTCTGTTTTAACATTGCATCTACAAGAGTGGTTTTCCCATGATCTACATGGGCGATTATTGCAATATTTCTATAGTTTTCTTTTCTCATTTACTTAATAATCATTAATGATAATGTACACATATGCCAACCGAATCCGCCCCCGTACCCATAAAAGTGTATCCCATTTTCCATTACAGTAGGTATAAGTCTGACAACTTGTGGCACATTTACCAAAACAAAAGCCCCTGTCGTAAAACAAGGGCTTTATGACGGTGGGCGTTGAGAGATTTGAACTCCCGACTTCCTCCTTGTAAGGGAGGCACTCTGACCAGCTGAGTTAAACGCCCTAAATTTCGGCGCGAAATTAGGCCACTTTTTTCGTTTTTGAAGTAGACTTTTTGATCGTTTTCTTGCGTCCGTTCAATCCAGGTAACGCTACATCGATCACATCCATCATTTCTTTCGCAAAATGAAAATCCAAATCTTTCTTGATATGTTCCGGAATGTCTTCCAGATCTTTACGATTATGATCTGGTAAAATAATAGTCTTGATCCCGGAACGGTGAGCGGCAGTTACCTTTTCTTTCACTCCACCAATAGGCAACACATTTCCGCGAAGGGTGATTTCACCGGTCATAGCTACTTTATTTTCCACCGATTTTCCCATCAGCAAAGAAACAATGGCCGTAAACATACTCACACCAGCCGAAGGGCCGTCTTTCGGAATCGCACCCGCAGGTACATGTACATGGATATCGGTTTCCTTGTTGAAATCTTCGTCCAGCCCCAGGATATCCGTATGAGACCTTACATAGGTCATTGCGGCGGTGGCTGATTCTTTCATCACATCGCCCAGTTGCCCAGTAAGAGTCAAGGTACCCTTTCCTTTCATTTTGGAGGCTTCTACAAATAGAATATCGCCACCGGCAGCTGTCCAAGCTAATCCAGTGACAACACCTGGTTTTGTTGTCCTTTCCGCAATTTCAGAATAAAAACGGGGCGCTCCCAGATATTCAGTGACTTTCTTTTTGTTCACGCGAATCTTTTTTGATTTTTTTTCAACCTGATCACGAGCCACTTTCCGAAATACATTGGCAATTTCCCGTTCCAAGTTTCGGACACCTGCTTCCCGGGTATATGAATTAATCAATTCCTTAACTCCCTTTTCATCCAGTGTAACATCTTTCTTCGTAAGGCCGTTTTCTTCTAGCTGTTTGGGAATTAAATGTCGTTTTGCAATCTGAACTTTTTCATCTTCAATGTAACCGGAGAAATCAATGATTTCCATGCGGTCTTTCAAGGCCGGTGGAATAGGATCCTGGTAATTCGCTGTGGCAATAAACATNACTTTGCTCAAGTCAAAATCCACTTCAAGGTAATGATCGTTAAAGGTATTATTTTGTTCCGGATCCAATACTTCCAACAAAGCCGAAGAAGGGTCTCCGCGATAGTCCATACCCAACTTATCAATTTCATCCAGCATAAATACTGGGTTATTAGTACCGGCTTTTTTCAAATACTGAATAATTCTACCTGGCAGTGCACCGATATAAGTTCGACGGTGACCACGAATCTCCGCCTCATCTCTCACACCACCAAGAGAGATGCGAATAAATTCTCTACCCATCGATCGAGCAATTGAGCGACCCAGCGATGTTTTGCCTACCCCTGGAGGCCCTGCAAAACATAGAATCGGTCCACGGATTGCCCCTTCGGGATTTTTCTTCATTTTCAGTGCCCGTACTGCTAAGTATTCCAGTATTCTTTCTTTCACTTTATTCAATCCAAAATGGTCTTCATCAAGAATAGCTTTTGCATCCGGTATATTGATCGAATCNTCGGAAGTNTTCGACCATGGTAATTCCGTAAGCCAATCTAGGTAAGTTCGTGATACAGTATATTCCGGAGACTGGGTAGGGATTTTTGAAAGACGATCTAATTCTTTCAGAGCTACCTTTTCTGCTTCTTCNGGCATCTTAGCTGCTTTGATTGCGTCTTCGATTTCCTTTAGTTCAACATGCGATTCATCCTCGCCCAACTCCCGTTTAATGGCTTTCATTTGTTCCCGTAGATAATATTCCCGCTGGGATTTGGCAATTTCATCATGAACTTCGGTCTGAATTTCTTCACCTAGTTTNATNCGTTGAATTTCTTTAGTTAAAATTTTTATTGCTTTCTCAACTCGCTTTTTGATATTTAGTTCTTCCAAAACATCCTGCTTTTCAGGATTCGGAACGGTGAGCAAGGAAACAGCCCTATCAGCAAGGCGAGACGGTTTCTGGATATTAGATAGCATTCCGGTATGTTCTTCGCTGAGGTTGGGAGCAACCTGAATCAATTCATCAAAAACCGTGCGGAGATTATTGGCCATAGCCTCTAGCTCTACATCATCTTCCTGTGCCTTATCAGACATGCGCTGAGTAGTAGCACGGTAATAAGGTTCGCTTTCTTCAAATGATAAAATCTTGACACGATCAATTCCCTGCACAATAGCTGATTTGCTATTATCAGGCATATCAAATACTTTAAGAACCATTGCTAGTGTTCCAAATGAATACAAATCTTCAGGATTCGGATCTTCAATGGATCCGTCTTCCTGAGCCACCACAACAATATGTTTGCTGTTCGTGGGTAATTCATTAATCAATTTCAGAGATTTATCACGNCCAATGTAAATGGGGATAACCTGTTGCGGGAATAATACCGTATTCCNCAGGGGCATAATTGGATAGGATTCGCTTTCCTCCAGAAGTTCTTCATTCATATCTTTTTCAATTTCGTCATTCATGACATTCCTTATTTTATATCCAATACCAATTAATCAAACCTTATGCCATATGCAATAATATGCTTATATGACGTATAATTATCAAAAATATATCTTTTCTCTGCCATATAGGTTTACTTTGGTAACATATGGCAAGAAACACAATTTTCACGGAATTCGTGGGCCATTTGCTTTGCTATCACTGGTCCAGATCCAAAATTCATTTCACGTTCAGTAGCATGACATCTTAAACAGGTACTTTCATCAATATACTGCATATGGGCCACAAAGTTCGAAAGTTTTGGCGGCACTTTTCCATCNACTAGGATCAAAGGAGGTTCGGNAACTGCAATTTCNGGCTTCATTTCAATTCCTTGATCGGCATAAATCATCCAAACTAAAACTAACCCGGCAACAACCACCATTCCGTAAATCATGTTTTTATATTGATTCAATCTTCTATCTTTACCAAGCGGGCCTGTTCATCTGCATGGTATGAACTCCTTACCAATGGGCCTGATTCAACCACGCGAAATCCCAATTTGAGACCGATTTGTTTATAATCTTCAAATTCATGACTTGCGACATAACGGTCAACGGGAAGGTGTTTTATTGTTGGTTGTAAATACTGACCGATTGTAAATATTTCGACCCCCAGATCTACAACTTCTTTCATGGTTTCGATAACTTCATCTTTTACCTCGCCTAGGCCAACCATCATACCTGATTTCGTCCGCAAACCATAAGCCACCGATTCCTTTAAAACATTCAAACTACGAGACCAAACCGCCTGGGNCCGAACTTGCTTACTGATCCGTTCCACGCATTCTACATTATGTGAAAATATTTCAGGTCCCGCCTCAAATACTGTTTTTAACGCTGGCAAATATCCCTGGAAATCAGGCGTCAATACTTCTACTGTACATTCTGGTACATGGTGATGGACCTGTCGAATCGTTTCGGCCCAGATTTTGGCTCCAAAATCCTCCTTTATATCATCACGATCTACAGAAGTAATTACTACATGTCGCAAATTCATTTTCTGAATTGCCGTAGCTGTTCGAACCGGTTCCATCCTATCCACACTAATTGGTTTTCCAGTGCCCACTGAGCAAAATCCGCAGGCACGTGTACAGATATCGCCTAAGATCATAATGGTCGCTGTTCCCCGATTCCAGCATTCATAAATATTTGGGCAGCGTGCTTCTTCGCACACCGTATGGAGATTATTCTGGGCAACCACATTTTGAACAAATCGGTAATCTTTACCATAATGGAGGCGGATTCTGGGTTTATTACCAGCAATTCGATTTGTAAGTGTTTTCATCAACTCACTTTCTGAAACAGGAAAATCATGTAACGTTTATACTTCCGGAATTCATTACTATCTAATAATGATAATTGCTTCATCTTTTCATTGACTCTTTTACCAAAGGCTTTCTTGAGTATTTTCATAATAAAAGAATAGTTTTTATCCATATAGTTGGATGAGAATTCAACTGTTGGGTAAATATAGCGCTCCATAAATGCTTTGGCGCTGTCAAGGGTAGGCATTGTGTTTTCCGTTTGATCATATTCTCTTAGAAGTTTAAANCCATATTCTTNTCCAATCTCCATATATACTTTTTCATTATGGGAGGCTTTAATATGCCAATCACCACTACCATCATTATGATGCAAAAAATAATCGGAGGCCAATAGGTAACCACCTTCCCGAATAGTTTTTCGAGCAGTTTTCCATCCCGGTTGAATTTGGATATAACAGGCACTTTCACTTTCCAAAACAAGATCATACTGTTTTTCAGGATCAAAATCTTCAAACTTGGAGCGGTGGAATTTGACTTCACCATTATACTTTTCTGCAAATACCTTTTCTTGGTGCTCATCAGGAGAGAGTGCTTCCACTTTATATCCTTTATTTAAAAGATAGCTGGAATTACCCCCGATCCCAGCACCGACATCAAGTATTGTTTTCACATCTTCTGGGATAAAGGAAGTCAGATGTTCTATGTATCGATCTTGGGCAGCAACTATGTCATGCAGTGACAGATTTTCTGCACTCACCAATTTAGGGTCATCCCAAAAACCATAATGCAGATAAGGGGAACGAACTGATTCCGAATAGAGTTTCAGAACGTGATCAATTGGCATCAGAGTAGTGTTTCTAAATTCATATTCTCAAGATTCTCCCGCACGGTATCAACAAATTGGCTTCCACCCGCACCATCGATCAAGCGATGATCAAAGCCCAAGGATAAAACCATCATACTTTTAATTCCAATGGTATCGCCTTCTTTAGTTTCAATCACAACCGGTCGTTTTTTGATAACACCTACACCAAGGATTCCAACATTAGGCTGGTTGATAATAGGTGTACCCATTGTTACATTAAAAACTCCGAAATTTGAAATTGAAAATGTAGAGCCTTGTAACTCGTCAGGATTAAGCTGTTTATTCCTAGTGCGCAAAGCCAAGTCTCTTACTTTTCGGCACAAGCCTAAAAAATTAAGTTCCTCACATTTTTCAAGTACCGGTACCATCAGACCCTTATTTACAGCAACAGCCATACCCATATTTACATTTTTGTGGTANACAATGGANGAATCCTCAAGGGAAGCATTCATTTCCGGTTGACTATTTAAGGCTTTTACACAAGCCCGGATAATAAATGGTGTGTATGTCAGTTTATAACCTTCCCGCTGGTAAAAAGTATCTTCCTGCTTGTTCACATAATTCACGATTGCGCTCATATCAACTTCTGTCATCACATAGACATGGGCAGAGGTATCAAGGCTATTTCGCATGTGTTCCGCTATCAGTTTACGCATATNATCCATCTCGACTGTCTCATCCAATCNTGAGAAAGCAGGTGGNACTGNTAAAGGTTGTGCNATATCCGATTGTTNTGCAGATGGAACNGTCAATCGGGATTTAAGATAATTTAATACATCAACCTTGGTCACCCTACCGCCCTTNCCCGTACCTNAAATTGTCATTAATTCGTCTATNTCTATATTATTCTCGATCGCAATTTTATTTACAACAGGAGTGAAAAATTTCTTTTCACCTGACTGTGGTTTTGTTTTTGGTGATATCGCCTTTGGTACTTCAACAATTTTATCCTCAACTAATTCTTCAGTTTTCTGTTCTGATACCAATGACTGAGTTGATTTNTGAACCAAAGCCGCATCACTATCTGTTTCCACCTTNGCAATCACTGTCCCCACTTCCATTATATCATTTGGTTTAGCCAGGATTTCAACAATGGTTCCAGCTGNAGGGGAGGGGATTTCAGAATCAACTTTGTCGGTTCCAATTTCCAGCAGGATTTCATCCATTTCGACTATATCCCCGATTTTTTTTCGCCATTCAATAATGGTACCTTCTGTAATGGATTCACCCATCTTGGGCATGACAATATCTATAACCATCAGTACTCCAATAATTCTGTTAACGCCTTTTGAACATCACTGGTCTGCGGTAAAACTTTCTCCTCCAAAAACCAGTTGTAAGGCACATGTGCATCGGCAGCACCAACCCGTTTAATGGGTCCGTCCAGTGATTCAAAATGCTGATCAGCAATAATAGCTGCAATTTCCGCACCGGGTCCATTAGTAAGCACGTCTTCATATACCACTAACACTTTCCCTGTTTTGGTTACGGAAGCTTCAATAGCATCATGATCTAAGGGGTTTAATGTCCGTAAGTCCACAATCTCCACCAANCCATGATCAATGCCTAAGGCCTTNACCGCTTCAATTGATTTTTGCACCATNGCTCCCCACGTAATAATTGTTGCTACTGACCCTTCTTGCACCACACTCGCCTGACCAAATGGTAGAATATAATTTTCATCCGGTTCCGGTGTGGCAGCAAATCCTTGTCGATATAAGCCTTTGTGTTCCATAAACAGCACCGGATCATCCATTCGACATGCTGCTTTTAACAAACCTTTGGCATCGGCCGCATTAGAAGGATAAGCAATCCGAATCCCTGGCATATGGATGAAATAACCATCGATCGATTGACTATGGCAAATGGCGCCGTGTATATATCCGCCAACAGGTACTCTCATTATTAACGGGCATTTCCATTTTCCATTCGAGCGATACCGCATCGAAGCAACTTCATTTCTTATTTGCATCATGGCAGGCCATATATAATCACCGAATTGGATTTCAACACAGGGTTTCCAACCGGTAACGGCCAATCCTACAGCTGTACCAATAATAGACGCTTCCGCCAGAGGTGAATTAAACACTCTTTNCTTTCCNAATTGATTCATTAACCCTCGAGTAGCGGTAAAAACACCTCCTTTTGGGTCNGCAATATCNTGGCCATAGATTACTATCTTTTCATCACGTTCCATTTCTTCCGCCATGGCATGATTAATGGCATCCACCAATACAATTTTGTCATTTTTGATATTGAATGNTGTTTCTTTTAATGCTGGCTGATTGGTATACACATGATCCAAAGCCGTATTTNGATCTGGGTGGTCCTGTTGATCTGCCCATTCTGCATCTGNATCTACTTGCTTTTTTACTTCATCTCTAATTTTTTCAAAATNCTTGGATGTNGCAATTTTTGCTTGGATACAATCAGTTTCAAACTTGANGATCGGATCTTTATTAAGATCTTTATTTAATTCATCCTTCGATCGATATTTCCGCTGATCATCTGAAGAAGAGTGAGANAACAAGCGAACTACATGAGATACAATAACTGAAGGGCCTTTGCCCTTCTGGGCCCGTTCTATTGCTTGTTGGAACGCCAAGTTTGTTTCAAAAAAGTTGGTTCCATCTACATCGTACCGCGACAGGTTTTTATATCCTGCGACCAGAGCAAACACAGAGCTTCCAGCGGTCTGTTCAGAAATATGGACACTGATGGCGTATTCATTATCCTCAATATGAAAAATAACCGGNAATTTTTCCCGGCTGGCCCAGTTCAAGGCTTCATGAAACTCACCTTCGCTTGAACTTCCTTCCCCTGATGACACATATACGATTTCTTTTGTTTCTTCCCATTTCCGTGACATGGCACAGCCAACAGCCTGTAAAAATTGAGTTCCGGTAGGACTGGATTGACTNACAATTCGCAAATCTTTATGACCATAATGCTGGGGCATTTGCCGGCCTCCAGAATTGGGGTCATCCTTTCGAGCCAAAAATGAAAGCAGTTGTTCTCTTCCAGTCATACCCAGACCAAGACAAAGCGCCGCATCACGGTAATAAGGATAGGCCCAGTCCTGNCCAGGATTCATATTTACCGCAGCCGCCATTTGAGCTGCTTCATGTCCAGAACAACCGATATGAAAAAAGGCCTTNCCCTGTTTCAACATAATCAACTGCTTTTCATCCAGCCTTCGGGCCAATACCATTTTTCGGTATATTTCTANTAATTCTTTTTTCTGAAATCCGTGCAGCCTGGGCATTAATTCACACCCGCCTTTTCCTGATTTTGAAATGCCTGATGAAATGACTTTAATATACTTTTTTTCACTTCACCCATATTTAGTTTTTCCCCAANAATCTTTTCCATAGACGTAACACCGTATTCAAAAATACCACAAGGGATAATNCCNCTGTAATAATCCAGGTCTGTATTTACATTCAGAGCAAAACCGTGCATGGTAACCCATCGTGAAATTCGTACCCCCTGNGCTCCAATTTTTTCATCACCTACCCAAACACCTGTTAATCCTTCTTTGACATCTGCTTTAATTTCATATTCATTTAGTGTATCGATAATAACTTGTTCTAGTCTACGCATATACCAACTTATACTTGTGGTATACCGATGNAGATCAAGGATTGGGTATCCTACTAATTGGCCTGGGCCATGATAAGTGATATCACCACCTCGTTCAATATGAAATATCTTTGCATCCTCTGGNGCNGATTGGAGNAGATGATTTTCATTCGCATTTTTTCCTAGNGTGTAAACAGACTCGTGCTCTACAAGCAATAGCGTGTCAGTTGTATCTCCATTTAAAACTTTCTGGTGATAACCTTTTTGAAGGTCCCAGGTGGANTGATAATCCATATAACCGAGNTCAATCACTTTGATATTTGTTTGATTAGNCATTTACTGATGCACACCTTGTCCAAATGCATCTAAAGCAGCTTCCATTATAGCTTCAGATAATGTTGGGTGGGCATGGACCGTCATGGCAATTTCCTGCCAAGTTGTTTCTAANGTTTTGGCCACACCCAATTCNGCAATCATTTCTGTCGCTTCNCTACCNACAATATGACANCCCAATAATTCTCCATATGTTTCATCAAAAANAATTTTGACAAATCCAGTAGAATCNCCAGTCGCTAAGGCTTTCCCACTGGCTCGAAATTCAAACTTTCCAACTTTAATTTGGTGCCCTTTATCTATGGCGGTCGCTTCTGTCATACCCAGTGAAGCCACCTGAGGCTGGCAATAGGTACATGCGGGGATATTGCTATAATCGACTGGATGGGTGGTATTCCCTGCTGCATGTTCAACTGCCACATGNCCCTGGGCAGAAGCTAAATGTGCCAGCCAAGGCGGGCCGGAGACATCNCCGATNGCATAAATATTTGGAACCGAGGTTTGATTAAACTCATTAATGGTTATAGCTCCTTGATCGGTGGCAACACTAATTTCTTCTAAGCCAATATTTTCAATATTTCCTGTAACTCCTGTTGCTACTAATACAATATCCGCATTAAGGACCTGGGTATTATCCCCCTTTTCAGCATTCACCTTCACTTTGGTTTTTAGTTTTTTAATACTAGTCACTTTTGTTTCTTTATAAATCTTGATTCCAGATTTCTTGAAACTTTTTTCTACTTCTTTTGAAACNTCTACATCCTCANNCGGAAGGATATCTGGCATCATCTCAATCAGATGTACTTCCGTTCCATACTCATTATAAAAATAGGCAAATTCNACACCAATCGCGCCGGCACCAATGATCACCATCTTTTTGGGTGGNGNTTTCAAAATCATGGCCTCCTTGGANGTGATCACTTGTTTNCNATCTGGNTCNATNCCCGGNAATNCACGTGGNCGTCCNCCAGTGGCTATTATNATCTTTTCCGCTTTGAGGGTATTCTTTTTTTTGCCTTTTTCAACTTGAATTTTATTAGTNGATTTGAACACNCCACGNCCAGTTATGTGGGTNATCTTATTTTTCTTCATTAAAAATTCAACGCCTTTGGATAGACGATCAGATACATCCCGGCTGCGTTTGATTGTTTTACCAAAATCCACATCATATTTTGGAATATTAATACCAAATTTTTTGCTGTTTTTAACATAGTTAAGAATTTCNGCATTTTTGAGCAGTGCCTTTGTTGGGATACACCCCCAGTTCAGGCATATACCACCCAATCGATCTTCATCAATAATTGCAATTTTTTTACCTAATTGNGCTCCACGGATCGCAGCAACATAACCTCCAGGTCCACCACCTAAAACAATAATGTCAAACTGTTCCATAATCTCTTTCAACTTTTGCTACCCGTAAAAAATAATCTTCGTACCAATCACTTATACCCTTTGTCTGGGCTTCCTGATGTGCAAGATTCTCCTTCCATTTGGATATCGATTCCGCATCACTCCAATAACAGGCTGTAATACCATAACCATTTTCATTTCGCACAGATTCCATCCCTAAATACCCCGGCTGATCTTTTACCATTTGATCTATTTTTTCAGCCATTTCGTTATAACCGTCACTAGAATTATTTACCCGCCTTGTGGTGAAAATGACCGCATAATATGGCGGTTTGGGTGTTTGACAAAAATTCATTTACCAATAATGCTTAAAAATTCAGCTCTTGTTTCGGCAGATTTTCTAAATTGGCCCAGCATAGCGGAAGTGGATGCATAGCTATTTTGTTTTTCCACACCACGCATCTGCATACAGAGATGGCGGCCTTCCATTACAACAGCCACACCAATTGGTTTTAGTACCTCTTCCAATGTGTTGGCTACCTGAGATGTTAACCGTTCTTGAAGTTGAAGTCTGCGAGAAAACATATCTACAATCCGCGGAATTTTTGATAGACCAATCACTTTGCCATTAGGCAAATAACCTACATGTGCCCGACCAAAAAAAGGAATCATATGATGTTCACACATTGAGAAAAATTCAATATCTCTGACTACCACCATTTCACTGCAATCTTCATGGAAGACTGCCTCATTAATAATATTATTTACATCAGCGCGGTATCCTTCAGAGAAATATTCCCAAGATTTAGCGACACGTTTTGGTGTTTTTAACAATCCTTCCCGATTCGGATCCTCTCCAATTGTCTCAATTAAATTTTTCGTAAATTTTTCTAGTTGATCAAATTTTTTCGTCATTACATCGACTCCTAACTAAATGAAAGTTTTTCCTATTCATCATGAGCTATATCAATTTTTCCTTTTAATAGATAAATAATTCCATAGATAATTGGTGTATCAATTAATGCCATCATCATCTTAAATAACCATCCATCTATAATTGCTGAAAATATTTGATCTGTTTCCCATACGCCAACAAATAGGATACATATTACTAATGTTGTATCCACAAACTGTGAAGCTATCGTTGAACCATTATTTCTAAGCCATAAATGTTTTCCATTTGTCAACTTCTTCCAAAAGTGAAAAATTCTTACATCGATGAACTGAGCAAATAAATAGGCTATCATAGATCCTGCAATAAGCCTCCACGCATTTTGAAATACCGCATTATAAGTAACATCATCAACTATTGAAGTAGGTATTGAGTTAAACTGGCCTCCAAGCCATAAAAATAACAAAACAAATAATGAAGCAATAAAACCTGAAAAGACCACGAGGTTAGCCTTTTTCTGTCCGTAAAGTTCTGAAATTAAATCTGTGACAAGGAATGTTAATGGATAAGGGAGAATACCAGCAGAAACAACAAAAACCTTAAAGCCAAAATCAACTGTTACAAATTTATTCGCAATCAAATTACATGTGACCAGCGAGGCAATAAATATCCCGGCCAATATAAGGTATAAACGGTTTTTAAATTCCATTAGCGATCACTTTGCAGTCCATAGTAATCCGTAAAAATTGTGGGTGTTTCTCTTAGACGAATTCTATGCAAAATAGCACCCTTTAAAAGCGGATTAATTTTCTCCCAAATAAACTTCACCAAATTTTCCGAACTAGGTTGTTTATTCTTAAACCATTCAATTTCTTTTTCAATTTGGCTGTGATCGAGCACACGAATCACATGTGTATCAACAATATTTTTTAAATGATTTAAATCAATGATGAATCCTGTTTCTGGGTTGATTTTTCCGGTAACCATAACTTCCAGTATATAATTGTGCCCATGAACTTTAGCATCAGCACCGAATATCTCCCGGTTCTTTTTTTCGGACCAATCAGAATGGCCGTATTGATGGGCAGCATTAAAGTGGAAAATTTTGGTTAAATATGGATTATTCATTTTATTTGTATGCTACAATTATTATTAACTAGTTAATTTAGTTATTACTGACGGAAAAGTCCCCCTTTTTCGATGATAATTATATTTTTGTTTCGACTGATGGGCAATAATGTGAGATTGCACAGCTTTGACATTGTGGCCGCCTTGCAATACAGACAGCGCGGCCATGATCAATCACCATGTGAGTTAACTTAACCCAATCCTTCTCATTAAATAATTCCATCAGATCAAACTCAATCTTCTTTGCATCTTTTGTTGCTGTGAATTTGAGGAGGTTCATGATACGCACCATATGGGTATCAATCACCATTGATGGTAAATTATAAATTTCCCCCAAAACACAGTTGGCTGTTTTACGCCCCACGCCTGGAAGTTCTATCAGAGCCTCCATTTTATCAGGAACTTGACCATTGTTCTCTTCCACTATCTTCAAACTAGCTCCTTGAATACTGCGGGCCTTTTGATTATGATATCCGCAGGAATGGATATCTTTCGCTAGTTCTGTTGCATCACAATAAGCAAAATCTTTCAATGTCGAATATTTTTTAAATAAAGATTGGGTTACCTGATTTACGCGGTGATCTGTGCATTGGGCCGAAAGGATGGTGGCTATGAGTAGTTCATAGGGAGTTTTGTAATATAGTGAACATTTAGCATTCGGATAGGCCTCATACAAGGCCTGTGTTACCATTGCCGCTCGGTCTTTTTTTTCCCCTTGGTTCTCTTTCATTTAGCTATAGCCTGAATAACACTCGTAATATTTTTCACCACCGATGCCGTGGGTAAAATCATATTACATCCAGCGGCTTTTAGTTTATCTTGGATATCCTTTGTGATTTTTTCCATATATCCCAATAGCATCATTTCAGTATGTCGATTTAGCTCCGATACAAATTTTACATTGCCAAATTTCTCATCATCCAAATCTATGATACCAATTTGGCATTGATCAGGCAAGTCATAAATCGATTCGGCAAATGTTACATGCATATCGATGTTAGTTAGCAGGTTCGATAATTCCGTTCCTTTCTGGAAATCTTTCACAAACAGTGCAATATCTTTCATATTATTCTTTCAAACTAGGAACCAGGTCCCAATCAAATATTTGGGGATCTTCAATTTCTTCATATGCCAAAGATACCGATTCGATGCCCATTTTTAATTCATTCATATTGATTCCTCTTTGCAAATGCTGATACGGTTCGAATTTTTCACTGCATTTTTTCAAGAGACTCCGAGCACCATTCATATTGCCGTTCCGTAAATGAACAAAACTGACCGAAAGCTGAATTAGACCCTGGATAAATTTGCGGTCGGGTAAATTGTAATCGGACCAAAGGTCTTCCCAAGCTTCGTGGGCTTCAAAATAATCGCCCTTTTCATATTCCATTAATCCCTTTTGAAACAGAGCTTCTTTTTCCGCCGCTTCACTCACTGATGGTAACAGATTCTTTTAGTCGGTAGTGTCTACCGTCAAATTGAACCGTACAGGCTTGGTGAATCGGATCATGTTCGAAAAATAGATGCCAATTTTCATCCACAGCCTTTGGCAGAAGCATTCTTTTCTCCTCAATAGTCAAGACAGGATGTATATCGTAAGCCATCACCCATGGCAATGGAATGTGAGCCGCCATTGGGACCAGATCCGCCACATAAATTATAGTATTGGAACTGTCTTGAATCTTGGGCATCATCATTCCAGTGGTATGACCATAAGATAATTCAATTTCAATGTTGGGCAAAAAGGGTTCTTTCCCATCCACCATCTTTATCATGCCATTTTCCGCGAGGATAGACCAGTCTGCTTCCATGAAACTCCCTTGGTCTTTTTCATTAGGAGAATTAGCCAGTTCCCAGTTTTCATTCTGCATCCAATAGATAGCGTTGGAAAAGACCGGTTCCAGCTTTTCATCCACAATTTTTGTATTCCCGCCTATATGGTCAAAATGAAGGTGTGTACAAAATACATCCGTAATTTCTTCTGGTGTAAAACCATACTTTGCTAGGGAAGAATCCAGATTTACAGACTCCGTATCAATATCATACATCGTCTTGAATTTATCCTCCCATTTATCACCATTACCCGTATCAACAATGATTTTTCGATCGTGACCTACGAGCAGTAATGAACGGGTAACCATATGAATTCGATTTTTATCATCAGCGGGTGCTTCTTTTTCCCACAAGGGTTTCGGTATGATCCCAAACATAGCACCCCCATCTAGACCAAAACGGCTAGTTTCAATGCTGTAGAGATCATATCCGCCAATTTTCATATCATTATTTCCTTTAAGTAAGATGAAATATTTACTAGATCCTTATTGGATGATACTTTGTTCAACAAATATCGAAGTGCCTCTAATTCAATGATTTGCAATTCCCATCCATGATTTGTGATCAATTTTTCAGCCATTTGAATAAAAAAGTTACCGCCATTATTAAGATAATTCTCTAAACCTTTCATAACATTTTCATTGATTTCAATTTGATGATCAAATTTAGACTTACTGTACCAGTGGGAAAGTTCACGGCGATATCCAGAGATTCTGACATATTCTCCCTCCCACAATCTGATAGCAGCAGTAAAAATTGAGATTGGAGAATCGGTTCTTTTTGTTAATATTGTGTTCATTATCAATTCGGGATTGACATTCTTTTTAGGATGGGGTTCTGGTAGGGATTTTTTGACTATTTCTTTCAGCAAACATCTGGAATATTGCCAGGTATTATTTACATCTTGCTGAAAAATATTAGCCCGTTGTAAGTGATATGCAAATGTACCTAGGCGGTCAAAATCCTGCAGTGCCACCTCAATAAGTAAATCGAGCCCTGCCAGACCATTTTCACTAACCCATTGAACGCGGGCGGCTTCTTTTTCCATTGCTAACGAATCCCCGCTTTGACAAGCATCCTCCAGGTCAGCAATAAAAACCGTGTACCCTAACCCCTCTTTAGCTACTGTATCTAAGACAGCNTTATCNTCCTTTCTTTGGGGATATTTTTCTGCTAGAACNGCCATGGCATCCAACAAACGCTGGGAGGGATTTTGGCGATCATCTCCAATNATATTTTTCAGGGNATTTAGTGCAATAATTGGGTGTTTGTTAGANGATCCATTATAAATCGAAGCGACACTACGGTCAAAATAAGATTTAATGGTTTTGGTTAAAGACATAGATAAAACAACTCAAGTGGTACTTATAACTTAGTTCTTGATATTATTATTCTACTTTTTTTTCTCTTTTTTTGGTGCATCGAGATCAAAGAAAATGCTAAAGGACATACCTGTAAGTCGTGAATATTCCGATGGGAACCCTGTTGATTTATCTTTCATCGGTTTATCGGAGAATCGAGATGATACCCCNTCCGCTGTTGGATCCCATTTTGGATTAAAAAGTTCTGTGATTGGAATGGATGAAGGATCATGGAAATAACCCATTTCAAATCCCCAGCGCGGGTTCCGTTGCATACCAAATAATATGCCAATGCGGTTGCTGGTATGATTTGTAATGCCATTTGAAATAATCATTCCCCTAAGACCCCACCAACGGGATTTCACAAACTTATCAGATCCTATTTTAGTCTTAAATTTGTAATAGGTTGCATCCACATTAAAGTTTGGGTTTACCGACCAAGCCAGATTAATCATATCCCATTTATTATCTTTTTGATAAAGTACTCGGCTGTAATCTATGCCTGTACCATAAAAAGGCAGACCCAAGCGCAAACCAAATTCACTTTTATCCGATATCCCTTGTCGATACCATAAATAAGGAAAAACATTTTCTGTGGAAAAGGCATATCCTTTTTTGACTTTACCCGCCTCTGGTAAATGGGGATTGATGGTTGGGTGGGACGCACATCCAACCATTAAGAGCATCCAAAAACTGATAGGTATGAACCGTCTCATGATTAATGTGAAGAGAAAAAACTTAATTCAGAAAAGAGGACACTATCCTCCCTCAGGTCGATCCAGGGCTTTTCGATCTGGCTGAGGAGGTAGGTTTACAATTTGATCGGCATAATAGTTACCGATATGNGCAATAACATCTTTCACCGATACNAAGCCAAGTATTTTATTATCTGNNCCAAGCATTGGNATATGACGNATACCAAATACATGCATTTTATTCAANGCATANGCAATCGGATCATCCNCCTGCAAGGTTTCAGGATTGGATGTCATAAAATCATCAATGACTTCTTTTTCCATATCTAAACCNTTTGCGATAGCCCGAAGAAGAAAATCCCTTTCAGTCATAATGCCTACAATTTCATTATTGGACTCTACCATTACACAACCAACTTTTTGATCACGGAGAGTANTGATAACGGANTGAAGCTTCGTACCTGTTTGAACTATNGGATGCGCNCTTAATTTTAANTCTGAAATGGGATCATCAAGGGATAATGCTTTATTTATNGGNGAGTCAGATTCCTTTTCNAATTCATCCATNCGGGATAATTCATCATCAAATTCATTATTCATATTCATTTCTCTGATTTCTTGGAATCTACACTATCCCATGAGAGTTCACAAATTTGATTATGTATTTTGTTTGATCCAGTCAGTAGTAACAGATTTAGGGCGANTNATGGGAATACCNAGAGCCCGGTTTATAACCATTTGAGAAATTATCCCCATCGTACGGGAAATGCTGAATAANACAGTATAATAATTGAATTCCGTTAAACCATAATAATAAAGTAGTGATCCAGAAACCGCATCCACATTAGGCCAAGGGTTTTTCGCTTTCCCCTGCTCATTAAGTACAGGAGGAACAACTTCAAAAAGCGCACGAACAATTGAGAAAATATCGTCATCTTTAATATGATCTTTGCCAAAAGCCATAAAAGCAATAAAACGCGGATCCGGGCAGCGNAATACNGCATGACCATAGCCGGGAATAACCTGNCCACTATTCAAGTGATCCCAACAAAATTGTTTCAGTTTTTCATGAGATGGACATCCATCAAAATGATCCCGCACCTTAAGAACAAATTTTAAGCATCCTTGATTGGCCAAACCATGGAGTGGTCCTGCCAATCCATTTAGACCCGAAGCAACAGATAGATAAGGAGACGATAACGCAGAAGAAACCGTTAGAGAACTGAATGCACTGACGTTACCACCTTCATGATCACAATGGAGCATAAGGTATAAGCGCATCAATTTTTTAAAATCATCATCTTCAATTCCCANCATATNCGCAAAATTTTCTGCCCAATCCAGTGAATTATCAGGTGNAATGCGATCCCCCTTGCTAAAACGTATGCGGTAGATACCAGCCGCTATCACCGGGAGTTTAGCAATCAGNCGTATCCCATCTTCCAGTGTCCATTTCCAATAATCTGTTTTGGGAATACCTTCATCATATTTTCTGGCGAAAAGACTATCTACCTGCATACTTTGAATTGCTGTCGTCAACATCGTCATTGGATGTGAATCTGGCGGCATAGNTTTAAGAACCTGCCATACGTAGCTAGGAACATCTTGATGAGTTTTAAAATTATTTTGTATATCTCCTAATGCATCATCATTAGGTAAATCGCCAGTGAGCAAAAGATAAAAAACTTCTGCGGGAGATATATGTGTAATATCTAATAACGGATGACCACGGATAATCAGTCCAGTATCAGGCGACACGGATGAAGTTTCACATGTAAGTCCTTTAATGCCCCGCATTCCTCCATAAGCCTGAGATACGGACACTTCACTGATTTTAACATCACCCTTTTCATTTATAATGGAATGAATTTCCTTCTGCCATCGGGGTATTTTTTCTGATAGTACTTTCTGAAGCATATCGANCTTAATTCAAAAGATTAAGTCTAAGTTGAAATGTAATTTAGGTAAAATTGATGAAAAAAATTTCGACTATTCAGCAAGAAATTTAATATAATCATCAATATTTGATAAGACAACATCCGCTACTTCACATACACTATTCCGGCGAATATTTTCAATAAAGGCAAAAAACTTTTTTGCTGGTCCTTCGGACTTGATTTGATAATCGGTATATCCGTCTCCTATTACATGTATTTCACCAGCTAAACCCAATGCATTTGCCTGGGCGACTTTTTCCCCGGACTGTGCCATAATATTTTGAGAGTCCACATGGGCAATCCTACTTGTTCCCTTATAAACAAATTTATTGGCAAAAACCTGATCTTCAAGTATGCCATATTCCGAGACAATTGGGATAATCATTTCATAAAATCCACCAGAAATAATCAGAATATTCTGTGCATTTTCCATCAAAAATTGTTTATTACGTTTAAATGACGGGGTTACTTTTTTCGCTAAAACAATAGTCGCCGCATGAATATCTTTTTGATTTATATTGAGNAATTTCAACCTTTTTGATAAAGATTCATCAAAGGGAATACTTCCTTCCATCCCGGCACGGGTAATCGCCCTGATCNTTTCCAAGCGTTGGGCGCTTTCTGGATTATCTTTCAGAACTATATGTGCCAATTCATCCAAGGATTCCACGGTGACAAAGGTGCTGTCAAAATCGATAATCAGATGATCGGGAAACACAGAATATTATTTGAACCAGTCTGAATCGACCAGTATGCGGGCNTTTTCTAGGTCCTCAATAAAATCAATTTCAATACATGGTAAATCAGAAACATCTTCATAATAAACCGGATGCTCAGACATTAATGGNTGNATGGCTGCTTCAAAATAATCTGCTGTACCNCCAGCAGTGATAAGATGATCCAGTGAATTTTGAAATNCTGTTGAGAATTCNGNAGAAAATTTAGCCACACCAATAAATTCACCNAGNGAGTTATCTTCAATCAGTTCTTTCCCAATCGCCACGAGTCGATTCTGATNCCCTTCAACCACTTTGACCTCTTCACGCCCACAGGGTTTTATTTCAACTGCCAGCACTGTATCGTGAGATGATTGGATCACACGGCTTAATACTTCCTGGGGGTAAAGAACGTCAGCATTCATGAGTAAAAAGGGCTGATCTTTTATTAAATCGCTACACAGGTGGAGTGAATAAGCTGTGTTTGTTTCGAAATAGTGATGATTGATTACAAATTCACAATTGATATCTGGAAAATTATCTCGTACATGTCCAATAATTGATTCACGGTAATAACCAACCACCATAATAATATCAGTAATACCTGATGATTTTAGCGCTTCCAGCTGCCGGTCCAAAATTGTCTTATTCCCGACTTCAAGAAGGCATTTGGGGATGGTGTATGTAAGCGGATAGAGACGGCGCGCAACACCAGCGGCAAGGATGATTGCTTTCATAAGTGATGAAATTACCGCCGATAGTTCTTCTGATGAAAAATAAATTATCAGTTTAATTTCTCTCCCTGTATTTCAACTAAAATAGGCACTTTCAATATGACGCGATTAACTATTTTCTACTTCCTGAATTGGCTTGCACTACTAGTATATATTTTTAATAGTTCCATTTATCTAAGTCGCGGAGATATGGGAGCATTTCAAATCTTAATGGCCTTTAATACATCATTATTTTTAGTCATTATCATTAAAGCTGTAACGAAAGGGATCGCCAAGCTTTTTCAATCTGACGAATATGTTTTTCGCTATCTAGCAATTGGGGTTTTTGTATTCACCTATATCTTTACCAATATTGATACCAAAGTGCTTTCCATTTATCGTGATCATTTTAATGTGAAGCTATTTGGAATTCTTTTTGAAACAGGAATCATGCAAGATCTTGGTGTTCAAACATCGGATATGCTTAGCATTGCAATCCAAATTATAGGCATTATATCATGGGTCCTTTTGACTCTGATGATCTCTAATTGGGTATATCATAATAAAAGAGAAATCATACCAGAATTAATCTCTAGTTATTTCCGGAACGGATTCAAATTCCTGATTTATCTGTCTATTCTGGAGAAACTTTTCTTTTCCTATTTTCATTACACGGATCAAAAAAAACTAAACCGCTACTGGAATTCTGTACCCTCATACACGGCATTGAGAATGAGTAAGGTATGGGGGCCCATTTTAAATGCACCGAAGGAAGCTGAACGTGAAGCAGCCAAAATCACCTGGGATTTTGAGACAGAATTCCTCACTGCCCATAACAAACTCAATAAACAATTGAATTCTGTTAAAGCGGAAAAAAAGGATATCAATATTGTTCTACTTGTTTTTGAAAGCCTACGGTATGATATGAACGACCCTGAAATCATGCCCTTTGTTCATCAATCACAGAATCAATGGATAAGCAGTAAACAGCATTTCAGTAACAGTAATTGTACAGGAAATGGTACTTTCGGTATACTATCGGGGTTAACTCCATTTTATTGGTATCCTTCCTATAAAAAGGAATTACAGCCATCGGCATTATCTATTTTAGATCAATTGGGCTACCAAATTGATGTTTACACTACAACGGCCCTGGGTTATTCGGATATGGATAAACACATATTCACAGATGCAATAGATAACGTATATAAATTCACCGGTTATGGCGGTGGTTTGGGCCATCCCATGGTAAAACGGAGCGATTTATACAGATGGGATGAAATGATGATCGAAGAATTTTTCGCAAATATGAAATCAACCAAAAATTCTGGCCCTATTTTAAGCTATCTTTGGTTTTATTCGACCCATTACAATTATTACTTCCCTGAATCTTTCGGCAAGTTTAACCCATATATTAAGCGCCATTATCAAATTTATGAGCCAAGTCTGCAACAAGAATCGGATCTTGTTTTTAACCGCTATAAAAACAGCGCTTATTACGCAGATCACCTGATTCAAAAAATAGTAAATGAAATCGAAACAAATGGTCAAATGGATAACACCATTATTGTTGTTATAGGTGATCATGGAGAAGAATTCAACGAATTTGGACGTTTTGCACATTCTTATTCTTTCAAAAATGTCCAAACATCCACACCATTTGTAATGCATATACCTAGATATTCGAGCTCAAAATATAAAATCACCAGCCACGCTGACATTATGCCCACCATTTTTGACTATATTGGACTTTCGCCCTCTTACAGACTATTTACCGATGGAAAATCCCTTTTGAGTTATGATGAAAAAATGGATTTTGCAATTGTGCAGGAATGCCAAATAAATAAACGGCCAAAAGAATTTCTCATTGCTGATGCGGAATGGAAAATGGAATTCCAGCTTGCGGGTAATAAAATTGAAGCAGGCAATTTGGAAACAATTTCAGATACACCTGTTTCACCAAAAACCGCCGCCGTTTTTTCAGATATTAGAAAAAAATTATTAACTAAAGCCCGTAAAAACCTGAAGCATTTTTCTAAATCTACTCAGAATTAGAATCGTTCATAAGATCTGTTAATACATCCCATGGATATTCAGGTTGAATTTTATTCAGACATAATAAAGGATCATTCTGATTGTAGCATTTATTTTTAATACAGGGACTGCAATGTACATTTTTATTTATAATTATTGTTTTCATTCCAATTGGTCCAGTNATCTCAGGATCTCCCGCACCAAAAAGAGACACGGTAGGNACACCCAGATTAGCNGATATNTGACCTAANCCACTATCAGTTGCAACTGCACCTTTGCATTGTGATATAAGAGCNATACTATCTCTGAGNCCATAATGTCCGGCAACATTGTAAATGTTCTTTTTTGTGGAAGCTTCTACTAAAATATTCCCTTTCGCCTTATCTTCCTTTCCACCAAAAATCAAAATTGTTTCATTAGTTATTTCCAGCATTTCCAAAATCTTTAACTGAGGAATACTGCGTGAAGATGCAATGCTGAAAGGGGAGAATGCAATAGGGTGAGATAATCTGAGTTGTNNCAATTCATTTCTGGCCCAATGTTTTTCTTCCTTACTCAATTGTACACCAAANATATTAAGGTTCATGTTATCCTGAGATTGATTTAATAAATAAACGTATTGTTGAGATCGGTGCATTTTCTTTTTGGGCCTTGAAACAATCTGTGTAAGTAAACCCGATCTTCCCTGTCCACGATATCCAATCCGATGNACCGTTTCTGANTTTTTNGCTAAGTAAGCGGCACGGTATGAATCGGACAATAAATAAAATTTATCTAACTCCAGGGCGCGTANACTCCGCCCCGCATTTCCAGTTGACCTGATCCCTTTCAATTCATTTTCATTGAAAGAAACTATTCCATCAATTAAAGGATGATTTTCAAAAAGAGGTGCTACCCAAGATTTACATATTGCCAGGATAGTGGCGCCTGTTTCTTCCTTCTTACAAGTGTGAAAAAAAGGAAAAGACATGATAGCATCTCCAACCCAGTTGGGACAAAAAACACCAATCCTCAAAATAAACTCTCAGCCAACTTTTTTTCGATAGCATCCACCAATCGAAANGATGCTTTTCCGTCCAACTGATAAAGATATTTTTTTTGGGCAGATAACCGTTCCGCTTCTAAATCCTCTGGATATTCCAGAGCATGATAAACNAGAGATGGTAAGTCTTCAGNTTTATCNAAACGTAATCCAAAATCAATATTTTCCATACGGACCAAATCCAACTTTTTTAAAAATCGTTTCTTTATAATTNGGTGCCTTAATCTAANGGTAAGGCATTCAGCCATAATGATAGGACGATTCAGGTAAAGATATTCAAACATAGCGGATGAAATATCTGAAACCAATAAATCAGATATAGAATAAAAAGGAATTATATTATAATCTTCCGGCGGNACTAAAACAATATTTGCATATTCACTGGAAAGTTTTTGCATTTTCTTGCTTTGATATAAATACCGATCTTGATACCAACTGAAGTTATGGAGTTTAATAATAACATTGGTTTCATAACTGAGTTTCTCTAATACTGGTGCTAATTGATCCAGCGATGATGGATAAAAACTGGGGGCATACAAAACCGTTTTCCGGTTTGGATCCAGCCCCAATTTTTGCAATAATAATTTTCCAGAGTCATTTGAAGTAATAAGAGGATCACATTTGGTAAATCCAGTAAGAATCAGATTAGTGTGACCATGTGATTTCAGTTCATTTAAGCGCGACTCTGATTCTACAGAACGTAGATCAATTCGTTCATCAATATCACTATAATAGGATTGTTTTAAACCAATCCCATGATAGACCATTACGGCTAAAGTTTTATTTTGAATAATTGGTTTAAGCTGGCCCACATTGCCTACCACCATTACGTCAAATGTCTTTTGTCTTAATGCATTAATGCGGGATTCTTCATCTTTTTCATCCACTGTTTTGATCTTCAGATTTTTGCAAGTGGAATGGAATATTTGCTTTTCTTTTTTTCCCATCATAAATGGAATGGAAGCTACAATTTCATAACCACCTCTTCGCTTCATTTCATCGATTATGGGGATGAAATGGGGTAAATAATAAAGATGATGATTTTCGAACAGAACCTTGATCATCTTTGGCTCTAATTCATCAATTCTTCAAAAGCATTGAAAACCTCATTGGGTTCAATACCTTGAATGGATAATGTTGACGATTGTAGAATTTTATATTTGACCCAATAAGGTCTGTATCTTCTTACATTACGGTCATCTCCTGAAAATAAACCTACCATCGGCGTACCAACAGCATCAGCAATATGAATCATAGCCGTGTCAGGAGAAATCAACAGGTTTGAATTTTGAATAATTGGCCCTGCTTCAAGAATCGAATACAAGGGATGGATCAGTTTAATTGCCGAACTAAATTGTTTTTCGATTTGCTTTGCTAGATGCAAATCTTTGCCGTTCACAAATAGATTTATCCGAAAGTGCTTATTTTTTTTTAAGACTAAAGCAATTAATGTAATCCAATTTTCTAATGACCATTTCCGTAATTCACTTCCAGAAGATAAATTTATTGAAATTTGATTCTCATTTTTTGGACTATTCAATTCAGTATTGGGAAAAAATGATTTAACAATAAAATCAAGATCATAAGCCCGAAGGATCATAGAATTTTTTTCCAAAATTCGATAAGTATTATTCAAGGTCAATCCATGATTGTAATGTTGTTCCATTCGACGATGGGCGATACATACCTTCACATCTGCCCTAACATTTTTTGAAATTTTAAAGGCGGTAATTGATGGGTGGTCTTTTGGATTATAAAATAAATCATATTTTGTTTCTTTCAATGCATTCCAAAATTGGCGCCCAGATCTGTAGACCATTGTTTTTTCAACTTCTTTAATTGATTGAAAAAGCGGCTCATTTATCCTTGAACATAGAAGGTGAATTACTGATTCAGGGAAAAGCTTTCGTAATCCACTAATGGTGGGAAACAATAAAACCGCATCACCAATTTTTTCTTGTGCTTGAACCAGAATTTTTTTTGGATTAGCCGGAAGTGGCTTATAGGGTATTCGTTTGGAGAAAAAATTATAAACTCCAACTTGCAGTTTTCGCGGATAATGTCTTGGATTTTCCTGGAAAGATCGAGCCTGGCTAACGATGGGATTGGCCATATTGCTCATAAAAATAGGATTCTAATCGATCGATCATTGTACCCAACGTAAAATGATCAGCCACCTGTTTTTTGGCTGCTACTCCCCAATTTGAAATTTCATCACTGCCATGTTGATTTAATACAAAATGCATTGCCTCACAAATTGCATTTACATTCATGGGTTTAAAAATATATCCTGTTTTACGATGTGCCATCAATTCTGATACTCCATTCACATTGGCAGCTAGAATTGGCTTTCCAAGAGCCATACTTTCCATCACAACGTTTGGCATCCCTTCCTGTCGGGAGGGCATGATAACATAATCAGCAGCCTTTATTACGGCTGAAAGGTTATTTTGAAAACCAATTAGTTTCACATTCCCATTTAGNTTGTTTCTATCAATTTGTTTTTCAAGTGTTTTGCGATCTTTACCAGTTCCCGCAATCAATACTGTAAATAGCTTTGAAGTACCATTCATTTGGCTTGTAGCATCAATTAATAAATCAAAACCTTTTTGACGGGTTAAACGTCCAGCTGCCACAAAAATCAGGCGATCCTTCGGTATGTTATAAATTGTATGGACATCCGCCGGCTCAATAATAGTTCCATTCATTTTTAACCCATTATAAATCACAGTTGTTTTTTCCTTGGGCATCCAAGAAAAATTATTGTACGCCGTACGAATCGATTCAGAATTAGTAATAATACCATCGACCAATTCAATGGTTTTTTTATGCTTCCACTTATCGGAAAAAAGCTGAATCCCATTCCGGGCGATGATGACCGGAACTTTGGCCCAACGGGCGGCGATCCCTGCCACACGAATATCCTTATTTAAATTCAGCATAATCACATCCACTTTTTCCCTCTTTAAAATGCGTTTTGTATACCAAATTTTAAAGGGGTTGTAATCTGCATAAATGTTCAACGGTAATATTTTNAGACCTGCTTCTTCAGCCTTGCTTAATAAAATGGAATTTGCTTTACCAGATAAGGTCACCTCATGCCCACGCTCCTTAAGACCACAGGCAGCCGTAATCATCCATTTCTCTCCACCGCCCCACTTATGGGCCGAAATCGAATTACTGAAAAATATATTTAATTTTTTATCCATTATTATTCTTTAGTCAAATTGAATGTCATATAAACGNCTGTATANTCCCCCTTTTTCATATAGTTCGTTATGTGAACCTACNTCCAAAATTTTTCCTTTGTCCAGTACAACTATTTTATCAGCATTTTGTACCGTGGACAAGCGATGAGCAATCACTAGAACTGTACGATCTTTCATTAAAACTTCAATCGCTTTCTGCACCATTTTTTCTGATTCCGTATCCAATGCCGATGTGGCTTCGTCCAGAATTAAAATTGGTGGATTTTTTAACAAAGCTCGCGCAATAGCCAGACGTTGTTTTTGTCCCCCAGATAAGTTTACACCACGTTCTCCAATAAGTGTATCAAATCCATCAGGTGTTTGTTTGATAAATTCTAGCGCATTTGCAGCTTCAGCAGCCTTTTGAATCGCTTCTTCAGTTACATCAGACTGGCCATAGGCAATGTTTTTTCGAATAGTATCATTAAAAAGAATCACTTCCTGTGTTACTATACCCATACTGCCCCTTAAGGAACTGAAACTAATTTTTCGGACATTCTTTCCATCAATTCGCAGTGCTCCTTTGGAAACATCAAAAAAACGTGGTATCAAGTCAGCTATTGTAGATTTACCAGATCCACTTGGACCTACCAAAGCGACAATCTCGCCCTTTTTGATGGTNAAACTTACTCCATCCAATACTCGCTCNTCCGCATCACTATATTCAAAATGAATTTGATCAAATTCAATCGCATTATTAAATACATCTAATTCAACTGGATCAGGATCCTCTACAATTTCCGGTGGCGTATCTAATAATCCAAAAATCCTTTCAGCAGAGGCAGCGCCAATTTGAATTTTTAGATTCACGTTACTAAGTTGTTTGATAGGGCCTAAAATCGAAAAGAGAATTAAAATAAAACGAATAAAATCTTCCGCACTGACGCCCTTTTGAGCTAATACTTCCATCCCGCCGTACCACAGTAAAACAACACCAATAATTACCCCAAAAGTTTCAGTTGTTGGTCCGGCAATAAGATCAAGACGTGCTCTTTTCAAAAGCAATTTGAAGTAGTGTTTGCTTTCTCTAGTAAAATTTTTGACTTCTTCCTTTTCATTTACAAATGCTTTCACAATTCGTATCGAGGTAACTGTTTCTGTTAATATCTGCATTATTTCAGCGATTTTAGCCTGCGTACGGCGTGATTTCCTGCGAATGCTGCGACCAATACTAAAAATGGCAATACCGGCTAAGGGAATAATAATAATGGCAATCAGTGCTAGCTTCCAGCTAATAATAAATAACAAAGCAACAAAAGTTAGAATATTGATTGGTTCAACAAATAAGCGCTGAAAAACAACTGCAAAGGCAGTTTGTAACTGCTCCACATCATTCATGACAATAGAGGTAATGGTCCCGCTATGCTGTCTATTGAAATAACCAAGGGACAGGGTTTGAATATGTATATATAATCTGTCCCGGATTTCTTTTACCAGTTTCAATTCTACTATCCGCAGTAAAATATTTTTAATATATAGAAAAATGTTTTTAATAAAAAATACGGTAAGAATGGAAAGGCATAAAATCTTGAGTGATTCCAAAGGTGTTTCTCTAAGAATCAGCACATTTGTCCAATATTTTAGTTTTTCATTGAGTGTTAATCCAGCTTTTCCAGCCCACTCTGCCTGAGCTTGAACAATTTTATCAAAGTCTGCTAGAATATTATTAATTAAGGATGCTGTGAGCCAGATTGAGGCAGTGTTTAAAAAAACAAAAACTATTGCCGCAAGAGAAGAAATGAAGATATAAGGCCAAAAATGGAACAATAACTGTCCCATACGCCTATAAATTGAACCAGACATTGATATTATTTATTCAGCTTTTGAATGATTGAGATTAAACAGAATATAAGAGGAAATTTATGACAGAAAAACGACTGCTTTATCCTATTCGCTCTCAAGATATATCATTTTTTGATGAGAAATTCCATTTGCTTCATCAAATTTAGGTCCTACCGTTTGAAATCCACATTTTTTGTAAAACGGAATAACGGATTCCTGGGCATTCAGGTAAATTGATTTTTGACCATTCATTTTATTTAGTATAAATCGTGTTAATTTTTTTCCAATACCATAACTTCTAAACTGTGGTAAAACAGCAAAACGTTCGAGTTTTATACCCAATTTGGTTTCTCGCCAGCGCGCTGTTCCCACCGGTTGGCCCTTCACATAGGCTAGAATATAATTTGCTTTTTCTTCATTTACATCGATTTCAATGTATTCAGGAATATTTTGTTCCTCAATAAACACAGTTCTTCGAATCGCCAATACAGCGGCTTTTTCATCCGTTGTTTCAATAATCTTTATATTGACTTCCATTCAAAAATTTCGGTGTCTATATTGATATGTTACAATGATTTCCTTGGGCTTGCTCACACTCATTAATTTCCCCTAATTTCTTCGATGCAAAGTAAAAACAAACAAATACTGATTGTAGGTGATCGGGTACTGATCCGTCCCGATAAAGGCGAGAAAAAGTCAAAGGCAGGGCTCTACTTACCACCTAGCGTCATTGAAAAACAGGAAATCTTAAGCGGCGTAGTGGTTGAAGTGGGACCTGGGATTCCCATGGGTAACCCGGAAGATCAACTAGATGAACCATGGTCTGCCAGTGATAGTTCACCGGTAAAATATATACCGACACAGGCCGAATTAGGTGACGTGGCTTTATTTTTGAATAAGGCATCGATTGAAGTCAAGATAGAAAATGAAGACTATCTTATTGTTCCTCAATCGGCTATCCTCATCCTGATCCGGGATGATCTAAACAGTTTAGCTGATTAATATTTCTGTCCGGCTAATGCCTAAGGCTGGCATCTATATCCATATTCCATTCTGTACGGTAAAGTGCATGTATTGCGACTTTTATTCAGTAGCAGACAAAGAAGATACTATACCGACCTTTTTCAAAGCACTAATTAAGGAAATTGAATTATGCAAATCGGATACCAACAATTGGATTATCGATACAATATTCATTGGTGGTGGAACACCTAGTCTTACTCAGCCAGATCAATTAGAAAAAGTTATACAAACACTAAAAAACAAATTTGATTTATCCAATGTAACAGAATTTACATTAGAGGCTAATCCAGGCGAAGCGCCTGCAGCAAGATTAAAAGCATTTCATGATCTAGGCGTAAACCGTATATCAATTGGAGTCCAATCGCTTGAACCGGATTTGCTTCAATTCCTCACCCGGAACCACGGCCCCGATGAAGTAATCCAAACAATTGAAATAGCACGAATGGCCGGATTTGAAAACATCAATTGTGATCTTATTTTTAATATTCCTGGTCAGTCATTTGAAATCTGGCAGCGCGATCTGAAGTCTGTGTTGGAAATGGGACCGGATCATATATCCTGCTATTCCCTTACTGTTGAAAAAGGAACGCAATTATACCAATATGTAAATCGAAAAGAAGTTAGTATGCCCAGTGAAGATCAAAGCGCAGAATTTTATCAATGTGCCCAATCAACGATGAAAGAAAGTGGATTTGAACAATATGAAATATGCAATTGGGGAAAACCAGAGAAATACTGCCAACATAATTTCCATTATTGGGAGATTGATCCATATTTGGCGTTTGGACCTTCGGCTCACGGATATGATGGTGTACACCGTTTTGCTAATGTACGCAATTTAGATAATTATATTAAAATGCTGGGAGAGGGGAAACTACCTCGGCAAGATATTTACGAATTATCGGATATAGATCGCACAAATGAAATGATTGGATTTGGGCTGCGAATCAAAAATGGTATAAACCTCAATCAAATTCCAAAATCTTATATAAATATGGTAAACAAGGCTATTGAGCGTAATCAATCAAAATGGGGAGATTATTATATACTGGGTGAAAACCGTTTGAAACTAACGCCTCAAGGTTTTGTCTTCGCAGATGCCATTGCTGTGGATTTAATGATTCCAGCACCCTAATGACCTTATACAAAACATGAATCATTCCTTAAAAAGGCAGCTTGGGCTGGCAGCGGTTTTGTCTATTGTTATGGGTGACATGATGGGATCTGGTATTTTTTATACTCCGCAGGAGTTGGCCCTCGTTGCGACCCAATCCTGGCAGGTATATTTTTTATGGGGTCTATGCGGATTCATTATCCTATGTGGTGCCTTATCAGTTGCTGAAGCTTGTACTTATTACCCTGAATCCGGATCAGATTATTTTATTATCAAAGAAGGATGGGGAGATGGTCTAGGATTTTTACGTGTATGGACCGATATGTGGGTTTCTGGTCCGGGCTCTATTGCCGCAGTTGCTATTTTATTTGGAGAATTCTTTCCCGAATTTTCCGGTTGGAACGTTGAACCAGTGACCATTGGTATTGCCGTTATAATTTTTTTTGTTGGCATTAACCTTGTTGGCGTATCCTTGAGCAGTTGGACCCAAATTTTATTAACAACCATAAAAGTGTCCGCATTGCTGTTTATTGTGGTAATGAGCATTTTTCTTGTGGACGCCACACCCCTTCTGGACTCCACATTAAATGAGTCACAGCATAGTGGAGGCGGTATCCTTCAATTATTTCGTTTAACTGGTTTGGGTATTGGAGTGGTATTGTTTACCTACGACGGATGGATTGATATTATTCATGCCGCTGGAGAAGTTAAAAATCCCAAAAAAAATATACCCGCTGGTCTTATCATTGGCATCATTGGTATAACCCTACTTTACCTTATTACCAATTATGCCTACTTGAGGGTTGTCCCACTTAGTGAAATGGGTAGAGGTAATCAACTGGCTATCTTCAAAGTTGCAGAGGCGACCTTTGGCATGATTGGTGGAAAATTTATTTCTATACTCTTGATGGTATCAATTTTGGGTGCCCTTGGCGGTTTAATTATGACCAACCCCCGACTAATTTATGGTATGAGTGCACAATTTCAATCATCCGGAAAATTTTCCCTTTTCAAATTTCTATCGAAAGTAAACAGCAAAACAGGTGCGCCAAGCGGGTCATTATTATTTATGGGCGCTATTTCAATCGTGGCATTGATTTATTTACAATCATTTAGCAGGATTGTAAATTTTTTCGTTGTACCAAACCATTTTTTTAATATTTTGCTTGTTGCATCAATTTTCAAATTTCGAAAAAAAATCGATAGAAAACCCCAAGATTATCACACGCCTTTTTATCCAGTCACACCCATATTATTTATTATCACAATATTAGGGTTTTTGTTCGCTGCCATTATTTACCGTCCTCAGGATACGATCATTGGTATCTTATTAACTGCCATAGGTATTCCTTTTTACCTCTGGTTTAAAGAAAGGAAATAGCATGGGTTTATTTGGTGTCTCTAACGGTTACGGTTCCTTAAAACGTGTGTTG
Organism: Fidelibacterota bacterium; assembly: GCA_002716525.1. Classification (GTDB taxonomy): domain Bacteria; phylum Fidelibacterota; class Marinisomatia; order Marinisomatales; family TCS55; genus TCS55. The sequence goes on from PBBH01000038.1 coordinate 31,179, forward strand.
ATGCACCGACCAGGAATAGAATTAGATAAAGTGACAGAAGACAATAAAACAGAATTCAATTTTAAAAGAGCTGTTAATAAAGCAACATTTGTAAATGAGTACGATATAATGCTATCAAAATTTCAAAATCATGGCGCCGAAACCATTCTACTTACAGATGTATTAAAGGATGATTTGGATGCAATTGAATATATAAACCATCGACCCAATATGACCTATACCCGGGATCTGGCTGTAGTTTTTAATCATGGTGCCTATTTAATGAGCCCCAAAATTAAAAGCCGTTGGGGAGATCAATTTATTGTTGGACGCGCTTTTGAAAAACTGGGTGTACCGATTAAGGGGATTGTTGAACCCCCAGGATATATAGAAGGTGGTGGTGTACAGCCTATCGATGAAGATACTTGCGCAGTATCAGTATGTGATCGCGCTAATGAAACGGGCACCCGCATGTTGAAAGAAATGATACTAGGAAAAGAAGTGAAGTACTATCTTGAAGTACCTGTCCCCAAAGGGTCCATTCATATTGATGGCAGTTTTATGGTTATTGATAAAAAACTATGCCTGGTTTGGCCCGAAAATTTTGAAACATTTCCCTGCCGACTCTATGAAGATGGGAAGATTGGGTTCAAAAATATTATGTTTATGGACTTTTTGAAAGAGCGTGGTTTTGATTGCATTATTGCTTCCAGTGATGACCGATACGCAGGTTATCTAAATATTGTTGTAACAGTCCGATCTGAAAAAGCCATTGGATTCGAACAAGATGGTGATATTCTAAAGGGAATGACTTCTCGCGGATGGGTACTGGACAGTTTTCCGGCAAGCGAACTATGGCAAGGAAATGGCGGTGCCCATTGTATGACTTGCCCAATTTTGGTTAATTGATCTCCGATTATTTTGAAATTATCTTAAATACCTTCACTCTTTAAGGTCAGTGATATGGGACAGTGATCCGAACCCATAATTTCACTATGAATATCCGCATCTTGTAGTTGATCAATAAACTCCTCATTCACGAAAAAATAATCAATGCGCCAACCTATATTGCGATCTCTTGCCCCAAACCGATAAGTCCACCAGCTATATCGGTCTGGTTCTGTATGAAAATGGCGAAAAGAATCAACCCATCCTTTATTAACATAAGCGTCTAGCCGCTCTCGTTCAATGGGCATAAAACCAGATGTTTTCACATTTTCCTTTGGACGGGCCAAGTCAATTTCATGATGGGCTGTATTCCAGTCGCCAGTTACAACAACATTGGTTCCATTATCGACATGTTCATTAATAATAGGTAAAAGTTCATCATAAAAATCGAGTTTATATTGAAGACGGATATCATCTTTTTGCCCATTTGGAAAATAAATATTATATAGTAAAAAGTTATCGTGCTCAGTTATGAGAACTCTGCCTTCTGCATCAAAACGATCGATTCCCAGTCCTTCTTGGACATAGTGAGGTTCTTCCTTGCAGAAAGTAGCTACACTGCTGTAACCAGCCTTTTCGGCCGAATGCCAATAAGTATGATAGCCGTGGTCCTCTATAAGCGATGAGCCCAGTTGATCCATACGGGCCTTAGTCTCTTGGAGGCAAAGTACATCAGGCTGCACTTCATCTAGCCAATCCAAAAATCCTTTTTTCTCAATAGCACGAATGCCGTTCACGTTCCATGAATACAGTATCATTTTTGCCTAAATTTTTAGCATTGAAGTTGAAAATATCTGCAGAATTTACAGCCCTCTTTATGGCCATAATTATAGAATATTATAAAAATAATTGGCGATGATCATTGTAATTTCCGCTTCTAAAATTGGACTTATTCATGGACCCTGAAGCCGTAAAAGAATTAATACAGGAAGGTATTCCTGGTGCAAATATTGAAGTGGTGGATACAACCGGAACGAAGGATCATTTCAGTGCAATTGTGATTAGCGATAGCTTTGAAGGATTATCTTTAGTCGAACAGCATCAGGCTGTTTACCAAGCTGTTGGGGATCATATGACAAAGGAGATTCACGCACTGCAACTAAAAACTTATTCGCCCACTCAATGGGCTCAACACAATACATAGGAATCAGATATGGAATTATCCGAACAAATCAAAAATGATATTGCTGAAAATCCAATTATCCTGTACATGAAAGGTACCAAAGAAATGCCCATGTGCGGATTTTCCAACCAAGTAGTGCAGATCCTTAATCATTATGGAGTGGAATACAAGGATGTAAATGTTCTAGAAGATCCTCAGATCCGTGTCGAACTTTCAAAACAATCCGAGTGGCCTACCATCCCCCAACTATTTGTAAAAGGTAAACTGATTGGCGGAGCGGACATCGCCATGGAAATGCATCAGTCCGGCAAACTACTGGATACTTTGGACGTATCAGCCGATTTATAGAATTGGCTTGGGGCTTCAATATACCACTCTATAATTTCGCCACCGCTAATTTAGAAAAATTAGATTATTTGGCCCGTTCGTCTAGTGGTTAGGACTCAGGATTTTCATTCCTGCAACAGGGGTTCGATTCCCCTACGGGCTACAAAAAATCTCCACTGTAAAGCACGGGAGGTTTATTTTAATTTCGACAGATGAATTTTCCGCTTCATCCTGCTTTAGTTCACTTCCCCATTGCCTTTTTATATGGAGCTCTCATTCTTCATGCAATACAACTTTGGCGACCAAACTGGATGTGCCGCGTCATTGGCATTTGGCTTTTGGGCCTCTCAGCTGCCCTTTCCATTTTTTCAGCACTTACGGGTGAAAAGGAAGCCGCCCGTGCTGGTCAAGTAGGATATTCCACCGAAATCCTAGAAATAATGAATCGCCACGAACTGATGGGAAATATAGTTACATGGGGATCCATCACCATTTTTCTAGTCTGGATATATTTATTTTTTAAAAATATGGAAGACCGTAGGGTAGATATTTTGGCGCTGGCCTTCCTTGTTCTTTTGGTTGGTATGGTATCTTTTACTGCTTACCTAGGAGGGCAATTGGTATGGGTTCACGGGGTAGGTACCCCATAAAATAGTCTATTTTATCAAACCAACCATTGGATCAACTACATGACCAACGGGCTGGTTACTGATAAAATCATAGCCGAGTAGATAGCCTAATGTTGTAGCCAATTGACTGGTAGCGATCGTATCAGTATTGGTCATTTCACCAATTGCAGGCGTATCCGGACCAATAATGGCTGTCCATAGAAATTCAGCCCCCGGCACACCATCGCCATGTGAACCCCAGGCACCATTTTCATAACTTCCACGACCATGGTCAGTTGTTATCATCATGGTTGTTTTACCCCGATACATTTCATTGGATTGCGTCCAATCCCAAATCGCTTTTATATAACCATCGGACCGGTTGGCTGTATTTAAATATTTGTCATATTCTCTTTGATGTGCAAACTCATCCGTTTCATCAAAAGAAATATATAAGAAGCGAGGTTTATTCAGTTTTAAATATTCAAAGGCATATTCAAACGTAAACGCGTCCCAACGTACAGCACTGCCATACCATGGAGAGGGGACATCCTCAATAAATGTGTTGAGCCACTGCTGTTTTGGGGTAAGCTTTTCATCATAAAATGGGTACCCGCCAGAATTAATAGTAAAATCATTTCTTTCCGTATTGATAATCCAGTCAAACACATCCCAAGAAGCAAATGCGGCCACACGATCCTCAAAACCTTCCTGCTGATCCAAAAATTCAAGCAAATTGATATTTGGATTCCATTCTTTTTCATTACTATTCACACTATCGTCATTAAAGCCAACTAACAATTCATTATATCCTGGGTAGGAAAACCAATATGGGTTGGTCAATCGCATGACGCTCCCCTGTTCTTTATTCCCATAGATTTGACCCTGTTCTCCAATCATGTTCCAAAAAAAAGGGAAAACTAATTTTCGTCTTTCACGATAGTCCTCAGACCAATATTTAGCAGAAGTTGCTTCAACATCTTTTACGAACAAGGTATCAAGAACAATTTTTTCATCGGCGCCATAAAACAAATCTTCCCAACGTACACCATCTAAGGTAATCAGGATTATATTTTCCGTTTTTAATCCTTTGGGGTTTTTAGATAATTCATGGCCACATCCGGAAAAAATCAGCAGACAGAAGAAGATAGTTTTTTTCACTTTTATTCTGGCTTTAAATAGACGAAAAAGAAGTTTGCATAAGTCGAAGAGAATAGACCATAACCCCCATCAATATTTGACTTTGGCATTGTATAGATATTCTGCGCCAGCGGGTCCCCCTTAAGATATTCGAAGTAATTGTTATCTGTTGCTTGCACGGTAATTAACTGCAATCCATAATAATTAAAAAACAGCCAGCTCATGTTAACGGGCGCAGTTTCAACTGTCCACACAAACGGATTTTGGCGGTATGGATTATTATTTTCATCACGAAAATAAGCACCTTTCCACAACTGGTACACTCGGGTTGTATCATAGATTAAATTAATAAATGTACTATCTCTAAAACCATTACTATTATAATCTTCACCTTCGGGCTCAAGACCTTTTTCTGCTGCTTCCAATGCGAAAGTTAAAATTCGTACAGTATTATAATCTTCAACATTAAAATCAATTTTAAAAAGCGGATATGAAGCAAAACTAGCAGTAAAACACTCCCCCGACCGATAGGTAACCGTATCGATAGTGCCGGTTGCAATAAGTCCCACTGCCGTCATTTTTGCGTTATTCGTATTAATATATGTTACCGGAATACTTTCTTCCTTACATTGATAATTGGAATTATTTATAGAGCCAATTTCCATTTTTTCTGGTGTAGTTGTTTCAGCAGTTAACGTTTTTCCATCAACCTCCACAGTTAAATTGTATTTTGTTCCGGGCCGGTAAACATAATCTTTCCTCGTGAGATACCGTCCCGGTTTACCTGTAACTGGGTGAGCAATTTCATTTCCGTCTTTGCTTGAGATCTTCACATTTGCATTCGCAATCCATAATTCATCTGCATCGATTTCTTCATCCAGGGAAGCTGTTCGTGATACAAAAAGTGTATCTACCATCGGTAGATTCGCCTGAATATTGCCAAAAACAACGAATTTTTTTTCATAAGGTTCGTCCCCATCTTGAATATTGCATCCCAGGAAGATCAACATACTAATAACAGATAATTTTTTAAGAGTATTCATAATTCAAATGAAATACCTATTGAGGGAATAATTGGAAAAATATTCAGCTGTGATCTTTGTATTCTACCTTCATCAGACTCGTCAACATTGGGTTCCCCAAAATCAGGCCGCCCGTTTTTATTAATATCATGCTTTTTTACATCCCAGTCACCATCATCATCTACACCATTGTACACATTTCCAAGCTGATAGATGTATCTGAAAACATTTTTTCGATTATATGTGTTAATGATTTGAATAAATAAATCAAATTTGGTATTTCGAATTTTAAAATGGCGTACAGCTCCTAAATCTAATCGATGATAAACCGGATAACGTCCGCCATTTCTAGCGCCAGGTATTGTACGGTAACTTAGTTCTGGATCACCCGGAAGGTTTTCCAAAAAATATCCATTAATAGGTGTAAAGGCCTGCCCGGATTGAAAGGTCCATTTCCAGTTTAATTCCCACTTTTTAGTAGTTTGGTAAGTTCCAACCACATTCAATACATGGCTTCGATCCCAATTGGTGAAGTATTCCATCTGATTCATTTGTTTACGACTCACAGACCACGTATAAGCGACCCATCCAGATAACCTTCCTGCTGTTTTTTGCCCGAAAACTTCCAACCCATAAGCATATCCATTTGCTAGTGAAAGAATATCAGAAAGTTTTTCATCGGAGACTCTCCCATCAGTGGATGCACGTGTTTCTTGAAAGGTTAACATATTACTGATATCTTTATAATAACCCTCAATTTGCAGCTTATAGTCGCGGCCAATAAACTGTTCATAGCCCAATACAAACTGAGTGGATTTAGCCGGCTCAACGGAATCATCGATACCAACCCAATTATCTAAAATATTGGGGTTATAATCATCCTGAAACGTTTCAATAAACTGATGGTAATTTCCAATGGCCAGGTTAATAAATCTCGAATCATCAATAATATATTTCATCCCCAGCCGAAAGTCAGGATATATACTCTGGCTATGTCCGCTATATGTGTTTAACCTTAACCCGGGTTCCAAAATAAATTTTAAATTTGGTTTCCATTTAATTTTTGTATATACAGCTGCCTCGTTTGAATTGGTGCTTAAATCGAAGTCGGTGCTATCACCAAAAGTGTTGATATAACTAATATCTAATTTTTTTAATTGTCCGCCAAAAAAGAAATTGATATCCTGGTTTAAGAAAAAGGACAGGTTTGCAGAAAAACTGGCATCTTGTATTTTATTATCGCTATTTATTCCAGCATTCCCACCTAAGCTAAAGTTGGTAAAAAATTGACTGTTTGCAAAAAGAAAATTGCCAATCAGTTTTTCATTAAATACTCTTCTGTAGGCCAAACTTCCCGTCCGGTTGCCCCATAAGGCACTAAGGTCAAAATCATTAAACAAAAAGTCATCGATACCATTATAAAAACTAAATGAAATGCGATCTTTCTCATTCAAATCCGTAAATACATGACCTTGGATGTCGTAAAAATAATAGGGTGGTATTAATTCAGCTGTTTCTGCTGGCAACACCTTTGGTAGGAGTAGATCGAAATAAGTTCTTCTACCTGAAAACAGCCAGGCACCATTTAAGAATGGGCCTTCAAGCGTTGTGTGCGCTGATAGTAAAGACACACTTGTTTTACCTTTAAATTCATTGCGATTGCCTTCCCGGCTCCGTATATCTAATACAGCAGATAATCTTCCTCCATATTCAGCGTTATAACCACCTTTAATTAATTCTGCCTCTTTTACAGCATCCACAATAAAATTGGAGAATACGCCTCCTAAATGTGAAGGATTATATACTGTAATTCCATCCAGAAGAATTAGGTTTTGATCCGTGTTTCCTCCTCGGATAACTAATCCAGTACTGAATTCAGAAGTGGTAAGAACACCTGGTAAGGACTGGATGGTGCGAAATAAATCCGGTTCCGCCAATGCAGGCTGCGACTTAAGCATTCTTGGTGAAAGGCTAATCCGGCTGGGTTCGATTTTATTCAGCCGTTCAATTTCTTCAGCAGTAACATCGACTTCAAAAAATTCAACCGCTTCAATCTCCAATGCTATATCAAGATTTATGGAAGTAATATCAAAATCAATTACCTGTTCAAAGCGTTTATAGCCCACATAGGATACCACCAGAGTCGCTTCATTCAATTCAATTTCTGAAAGGACATAATATCCATTAACATCTGTAGCCATACCCTGGCCAGTTTCTTTAATAAATACATTAGCCCCAATCAGCACTTCACCAGAGTTACTGTCAGTAATAAAACCATATATTTGATGAGAACTCTGGCCCCATAAAAGACCGGACCAAAGCATAAAAATAAGTTTATTCCTTTGCCAAAAGGTCATCCAGAATTTTTTCCGCATGAGTATTTACATTCACCTTTTCATAAATTTTTTCAATTTTTCCCATAGGATCAATAATAAAAGTCATTCGTTTCGGCCAAACCCTACCTGCAGCACCATAAGCCTTCGAGACTTCTTTAGTTTTATCAGAAAGAAAATTAAATGGTAGGACATATTTATCTTTAAATGCCTTTAACGCTTTTGGAGAATCATAACTGATACCAAAAACGATGATTTTTGCTTTTTTATATTCGCCGTATACGTCGCGGAACCCGCACGCCTCTTTGGTTCATCCAGGTGTGTCCGCTTTAGGAAAGTAATAAACAATAACTCGCTGTCCACGATAATCAGATAGTTTATGTACTTTTCCATCCTGATCTTTCAATACAAAATCCGGTGCCTTATCACCCACTTTAATGGTTTCAAGCGTGTGGCTACCTATAAGCAACGTTGTACTAATAATAATTGAAAGAATGGAAATTGAAAGAAGTAAGGTCATTTTCATAATGTTTAGCTTTATTTAATCACGCAAATAACTCAATGTATCAGTATTAAATGGTGCCGGTTGGATTTCAA
>PBBH01000039.1 GCA_002716525.1 Fidelibacterota bacterium
CTGCCTTCCAATCCGCAAAGCTATGTATGAGCACACAAGCAGATAGTGGTGTCCAATATGTTCTAATGAAGCCAATCATTGATAATCTACAAAATAAATACAGCCCAAAAATTTCAATCAATATGAATTTATTTGAATCAATAGAATTATCAAGCGTAGACATGTTTGTGACTCAAGGGAATGTACCTTACCCGGTGATAGTACCCACTTTTCCATCCTTTACGAATGATAGTTATATAGATTATGGTTCAACAATTAATTAACAAATTTTTCTTGATGTCTAGTGGTCTAAAAAATATTTCACTGTTTTTTATTTTCACACTGAGTTTTGGATTTTCTCAAGATTGGCAATTGGTATGGTCTGACGAGTTTAATGGTTCCAGTGGCCCAATTAGTTCAGTGAATTGGTTCCATCAAACAAAGTTACCAACGGGCTGGAGTTGGTATAATAATGAAATACAACATTATACGGACCGTACAGCCAACTCCTATGTAAGTAATGGTACCTTAAAGATCGTTGCGAAGAAAGAAACCTATACCGATCAGGGGCACACTAAACAATATACATCGGCAAGGTTAAACTCGAAATTTGCATTTACCTATGGGCGCGTGGTAATAAAAGCAAAACTTCCTAAAGGTGTAGGAACGTGGCCCGCCATGTGGATGTTAGGAAAGAATATTAACGAGCGGGGGGCTTACTGGCAGACCAAAGGCTTTGGCTCCACTTCCTGGCCTGCTTGTGGTGAAGTGGATATAATGGAACATTGGGGTTCTAAACAAAATTATGTTCAAAGTGCTATTCACACCCCTTCGAGTCACGGGAATACGGTCAATTTAGGAGGACAAAATATATCCACTGCCTCAAGTCAGTTCCATATATATACGCTTGATTGGTCTGAACAGGAAATGGTATTTAGTGTGGATGGAAATGTTCATTACACCTATAATCCTGAAATAAAAAATTCGGATACTTGGCCTTTTAATTCCGAAATGTATTTATTATTAAATATCGCTATACAGCCAAATATTCAATCAAGTTTTAATGAAAGTGCTATGGAAATTGATTATATCAGGGTATTCAAAAATAATTTAGGCATATCAGCCAATCCAGGAGAAATACCTGAGCATTTTAAACTTTTACCTGCATATCCAAATCCTTTTAATGGCTACGTAACCATTCCTATCTATGCGGAATATGCCATGAATGCCACAATTGATATTATCGATATTCATGGTAAACGCGTTGATATATTAGTTGAAAATAAGCCACTTCATAAAAGCCATTTGATTAAATGGAATGGAAACGATTTTAGTAGTGGAATCTATTTTGTTAGAATGCAAACAGAAACGGCCGTACAATTAAAAAAAATGAGTTTAATTAAATGAGACTAATTTGGCTTGCAATTTTTAATCTTATTGCATGTTCAACGAATGATCAGGCAGAAAAAATTGATTTATCCAATGAATGGGACCGTGATGGGTGGAATCTTATATGGCAAGATGAGTTTAATGACAGTNCTCTTGATTTAAGTAAATGGTCTCATGAGATTGGTGGTCANGGGTTTGGAAATAACGAACTTGAATATTATACCAATGACTCAGCCAATTCATTTGTACAAGATAGTATGCTTCATATTCGCGCAAAATTCGAGCCCTCTGGTATCGGAGATGCAAACAACCTCAGGTATTTCTCATCTGCACGATTACGTACAGCTGGTAAAGGAGATTGGAAATATGGTCGCATAGATGTTCGTGCCAAACTTGCCTTGGGGCAAGGAATATGGCCCGCTATTTGGATGTTGCCTACAGATTGGATTTATGGAGGGTGGCCTGGAAGTGGTGAAATTGATATAATGGAGCATGTNGGTCATGATGAGGGAAGAGTCCACGGGTCGGTCCACACAGAATCGTATAATCATAAAATTGGCACACAGCGGACAAAGACAATAATGCTTTCTGATGTTANGGACTCTTTTCATATTTACTCAATTGAATGGTATGAAGANCGCATTGATTTTTTTATTGATGATACAAAATATTTCACATTCACAAATGACAATAATAATGATTTTAAAACATGGCCATTCAACCAGCGTTTTCACTTACTTATTAACGTTGCCGTGGGCGGAGACTGGCCCGGAGCTCCAGATAATACAACTGTATTTCCGCAAGATATGAAAGTGGATTATGTTCGCGTTTATAAGCAGCAAAAAAACTAACACCTCTGGCTCAAATGAAACGCGGAAAACTTAAATTGGACATAAAAATTATTGACNATATTGTTTTGACTGTAGACTGTAATAGATATCAAAAAGAAAAAAGATGAATACAATCTCTAGCATTTCATTCGTATTGGCAACAGGTTCGGTGGCTTTTTTCACGTACCAAATTGTACGGCGAATGAAAAAGTCGGACAANGCCACAGAAGAGTATTTTACTGGCGGTCGCGCATTGGCATGGCCAGTGGTGGCAGGTTCATTGTTGTTGACCAATTTATCAACAGAACAATTGGTAGGGCTAAACGGCGCAGTCTTTGGTGATAAAGCGTTAGTGGGTGTTGCGTGGGAAGCTTTGGCCGCATTNGCCATGATAGCTACGGCATTAGTTTTTCTTCCGAGATATTTGGCCAGTGGATTTACCACTACACCAGCTTTTCTTGAAAAGCGGTTTGATAAGACCACACGATCCATGGTGTCTGGATTGTTTTTATTTGGATATGTAACAGTNCTGCTACCCGTTGTACTATATACTGGTTCGCTTGCACTGATTGGTATGTTTGATTTGAACTTGCCNTTATTACTTGTAGTTGCAACTATTGGAATTTTGGGTAGTTCATATGCAATTTTTGGTGGACTCAAATCTGTGGCAGTAAGTGATACTTTAAATGGTATTGGTTTACTTATCGGTGGTCTTTCTATTCCATTNTTGGCTCTGGTTTCCTTAGGAGATGGATCTTTTTTATCGGGACTAGCAGTTTTGGGTAACAAGAACCCAGAGTATTTGGCTGTTTTAACCCAAACCAATGTGGATGGTAATGTAGTTTCCGTTCCATGGCCAACATTATTAACCGGAATGATGTTCATCCAGGTTTTTTACTGGTCCACNAACCAGGTTATCGTTCAGCGGGCCATGGCCGCTAAAAGTTTAGCAGAAGGCCAAAAAGGTGTTTTATTTGCTTCAGCCATGAAATTGGTTGGNCCNNTCATATTATGTTTGCCNGGTATCATTGCACTTCACATGACGGACCTTTCAATTGGGAAACAAGATCAGGTATACGGNGCNATTGTTCGTCACGTTCTCCCGGATTGGTCATTGGGTCTATTTGCAGCCGTTTTAATGGGATCTATTNTAAGTTCATTTAATTCAGCGTTGAACAGCGCCTCCACACTGTTTTCTTTACAGTTTTACAAAGGNTACATTAATAAAAGTGCAAATGGNATTCAGATTGTATCNGTNGGGAAAAAGTTTGGTATTGNNTTAGCTGTGGCATCCATCCTTATCGCACCCATGCTGGACCAAATGCAGTCTATTTTTGAATACCTTCAACAAGTGAATGGGTTATACAGNGTTCCGATCATTGGNATTTTTCTATTGGGAATTACCACNAAACNTATACCTGCAATCGCAGCAAAGATCGGTATGATTGTTGGCATGGCGTTTTACGCATTCTTCACTTTTGTAAATATNAAGGATGTCCCTNCTTTTTTTGCTAATGAAGACGGTGATCTTCATTACCTTCATGGGTATTTCATCAGTTTGATTGCGTCTATTCTGGTCATGTTGATTATTGGGAAGGTGAAGCCAAAAACAACAGAAGAAATTGCAATTAGTGANCANCGGGATCCTGCACCGGTNGATATGAAACCNTGGGNCCANGCCAAGAAAGTATCTTTTACAATCATGTGNGTCACAGTAGGGATATATTTGTTTTTAACTATGGNNTCTTCTTAAAAAAAGAAGTGGAATAAATGAATNATNNGCNNTGGTTNTATATACTTTTTTGCATTTCAATTCTTTCAGCNCAGACTTATAAACCCAATTGGGAATCTCTTGATTCCCGNCCAACNCCTCAATGGTACAAAGATGCNAAGTTTGGNATTTTNATNCACTGGGGNCTTTACTCGGTTCCGGCCTGGGGGCCTAAAGGCAGTTATGCNGAGTGGTATCTNAATGGNATCAATCATGGAGATNCTCTGCGCTTNGCNTACCATAAGGAAAAATTNGGCGAGGAATTCCCATATCGTGACTTTGCTAATATGTTCAAAACGGAAAAGTANAACCCTGATGATTGGGCNNATTTATTTAAACAATCAGGAGCNAAATATGTGGTNTTGACTTCCAAGCATCATGACGGATTTTGTCTATGGCCCAACCCGCAAAGCAATGGATATAATTCAGTTGAATCGGCAGCCAAACGGGATCTTTTGGGCGATCTCACAAATTCAGTGCGGTCAGCCGGAATCAANATGGGNTTTTACTATTCCTTGTATGAATGGGATAATCCGCTTTATCCAGCTGATGTAAAAAAATATGTGGATAACTATATGCTCCCTCAATTCAAGGATGTAGTCCAACGTTATGAGCCGTCTATCATTTTTTCTGATGGTGAATGGGATCGAAGTAGTGACCAATGGAGNAGTGAAGAATTCTTATCCTGGTTGTATAATGAATCAAATGCACCCAAGGATGTGGTGGTGAACGACCGTTGGGGAAGTGACACGCGTTTTACACACGGCGGATATTATTCCACTGAATANGACCCTAANTCNGGATCTTTAAATGANCAATTCATAGAACGAGGATGGGAGGAATGCCGCGGGATCGGAATGTCATTTGGCTACAATCAAAATGAAGGGCCAGAAGATTATATGACATCAAAAGCACTGATCCGACTTTTGGTTGATATTGTAAGCCGTGGGGGGAATCTCTTATTGAATATTGGACCCAAATCTGATGGAACGATCCCGAAGATCATGTCTGATCGATTATTGGATATAGGAAGTTGGTTGAGTAATAATGGTGAAGCTATTTATGGTACAACGGTTAACCGAATAACTCGATCAAATAACGGCGAAGTTAAGTTTACTCTATCCAAGGATAGACGAACACTCTTTGCNTTTGTCAATAATCTTNCTCAAAAACAATTGGTTTTGCCGAGTGTTGAAGCAATTGGTGATGAACCTATACAGTTACTGGGAGAAGAGCAGGGACTTTCTTGGGAAAACATGGATGAAGGTTTACGGATTGATCTTTCAGAAATATCCAAATTTGACTCACCTGTATATACTTTTAAAATNCCCGTGATGCCTTATTTAGAAAAACCAAAAATAANCATTNNAGAAAACCCAACTTTTCGATCTAACACCAAAGTTAATCTTGATGCAAATAATCCTGGGGTGCTTTTAAGGTATAGTTTTGATAATCAGCCNTTGAGTTCTAAAAAGGGGAAGAAATACAAAANGCCTTTTTTCATTCGTAANAACACAGTTCTTAGAGTGCAGGCTTATATGAAAGGATATCAACCAAGTGCAGTTGTATCTATTCCAGTAGTTTTTTTAACAGACCAAAATGGATTAATAAGAAAATATTATNAAGGTGCCTGGGATACATTGAATGANATGGTAATGACAAATCCGAATAGAGAAAAAANTGTATATGACTTTACATTTGATAGCAAAGAGAAAGATAACTTCGGTTATATTTTCTCAGGATATATTAATATCAAGAAAAATGGTGTTTATCAATTTCAAACCACTTCAGATGATGGCTCACGATTGCTGATCAATCACAAAATCCTTGTGGATAACGATGGTCTCCATAGCCGTAAAACCTTTTCTAAATCAATTGAGTTAAAAAAAGGGAGACATCCCTTTGAGGTTCAGTTTTTTGAACGGGGTGGCCAGGAATATCTACATGTACAGTGGTCGGGCCCTGGATTTGAGTTGATGCCGATACCGGAAAATAATTTTTATCTTAAGCATGATTAATATTTCTAAATTAAAAAACTGGTCTCCTCCAAATAGTTGTCAGGAGATTACAACGATTGATGCCCATACAGGTGGAGAACCGTTGCGGATTATCTTAGATGGTTATCCTGACTTAGTCGGTGAGACGTTGCTAGAAAAACGAACTCATGCCCAAAAAAATCATGATGATCTTCGAAAAGCACTTATGTGGGAACCTCGTGGCCATGCAGATATGTATGGTGCTATCATTATTGAACCGGATACCCCTGGTGCAGATTTTGGAGTGATTTTTATTCATAATGAAGGATATTCAACGGGATGTGGTCATGCTGTGATTGCTTTGACAAAAGTTATTGTAGAAACAGGACTCATTCCCATGACGGAGCCGGAAACAGAAGTAAAAATGGACGTACCTTCAGGGTTTATCCAATCTTTTGCACAAGTGAAAAACGATGAAGTCACTGGAGTACGGTTTCAAAATGTGCCCTCTTTTGTCCAAGCTCTCGATGCGGAAGTAGATGTTCAAGGTTTTGGGAAAATAAAGTATGACCTGGCTTTTGGAGGTGCTTTTTATGCTTTTGTGGATGTAAATCAGGTTGGATTGGATTGTACGGAAGAATACTATAATGCACTAGTCGATGTGGGAAAAAAGATCAAACATGCGGTAATGGATGCTGTAAGTATGGCCCATCCAACAGAGCCAGATATGAATTTTCTTTATGGTACGATTTTTACCGGTTCTGCCAAGGACCCAAACCATCATAGCCGGAATGTTTGCATATTTGCAGAGGGTGAAGTAGATCGGAGTCCCACCGGAACCGGTGTAAGTGCCCGTGCGGCCATTCATTATGTAAGAGGTGAAATTGATGTTGGTGAATCCATCACGATTGAAAGTATTATTGGTTCCACTTTTACAGTAAAGGTTGCTGAATCCACATCTTTTGGGCCCTATGATGCTGTGATACCAGAAGTAAGCGGGAATGCCCATATTATTGGGAAGAATACATTTTGGATTAATCCGGATGATCCGCTGAAAGGTGGATTTATTCTCCGGTAGTTAAATTGACCGAATCATTTTGAAAAAGATATCCATTTCAATTGTATTACTAATCACACTTGGTTTTTGTCGTGAAGTACAACCATTTAATAATGGCTGGAAATTTGCTCTGGAAAACCTGTCTTATTCCAAAGCAATGAAATATACTGAATGGCAATCGGTATCCATTCCNCACACATGGAATAATAAGGATGCTCAATCAGGTGAAGACTATTATGCCGGCACTGCTTGGTATAAAAATAACTTCGTTTTAAATAAAGAATCGGAAGGAAAGCGGGTTTACATTCGTTTTCAAGGTGTTGGTCAGGTGGCGGATGTATATATTAATGGGAAGTTAGTTGGTATCCACCAAGGTGCGTACAGTGCTTTTTGCTATGACCTGACTGATAATATCAAGTTTGGGGAAGAAAATACACTTTTAATACGAGCTAATAATGAAGAACGTCCTGATATTGTACCCATTAACCATTTTTTATTTATGGTTTTTGGTGGGATTTACCGTCCNGTNGATNTGATCATTACGAATCCTNTTCATATCACAACTACTGATTTCGCNTCTTCAGGCATATATATTAATCAGGAAAATATATCAAAAAANCAGGCCAAGATCATTGTGCNGACAAAACTGGACAATAATACAGATCAGAAACAAAAAATTGTTTTGAAAACTACGATACATGATCGCGAACAAAATATTGTTGCGAATAGTTCAAAATCGATTCGATTGAATCCAGGCCATCATCAAGCAATAAAGCAGAAAATACTTATAGATAATCCACGTCTATGGCATGGACGAAATGATCCTTACTTGTATAAACTGACGGTTGAAATNATCCAGGATGGCAAAATCATTGATCGTGTNGATGAACCNTTGGGTCTGCGCTCATTTGTAATTGATAAGGAAAAAGGATTTATTCTTAATGGGGAGCCCTATCGTTTGTACGGTGTATGTCGTCATCAGGAGTGGCAGGACTATGGTAGNGCATTGTCAGATAAGCAACATCAGATAGACTTTGATATGATGTACGAGATGGGTGCCACATCCCTACGATTGGCTCATTATCAACAGGCGGAATATGTTTATGATTATTCTGATACATTAGGGTTTATTATTTGGGCAGAGATCCCCATGGTTCGGAAATGGATGGGGCCTGAAGGACCGAATGTCACCCAGCAAATGACTGAAATGATTCTNCAGAACTATAACCATCCGTCTATTTTTACCTGGGGGATGCATAACGAGGTTTATGCAAACTCAGAAGAAGATGCGCAGGTAACCTTGACTAAAGAACTGCACAGACTTTCCAAAGAACTGGATCCGGATCGTTATACGATTGCTACTAGCGGNTATGGGTATCTCCATCGGCCCATGAACTATCANGGTGATCTCCANGGCATTAATCGCTATGTNGGTTGGTATGGTGGTACAGATCCATCNAAACTTGAAGATTGGATCTTGAATACAAAAATTGAAAAGCCAAATGTACTGTTTTCCATTGCAGAATACGGTGGCGGAGGAAATGTAAATCACCAGGTAGANGGATTACCTGATAGGCCCGATCCGGTTAATGGCCAATTNTTCCCAGAAGCGTATCAAACCAATATGCATGAAGTNCAATGGTCGATTATTAAAAAGTATCCTTATATCTGGGGTTCTTATGTCTGGAATATGTTTGATTTTACTGTACCCCTTTGGAACCGGGGTGGTATCCCAGGGCGGAACCATAANGGNCTCGTTACCTATGATCGAAAAATAAGGAAGGATGCCTTTTATTGGTATAAAGCCAATTGGTCTAAAGAGCCTGTCCTNTACCTGTCGAACCGACGATTGACCCAACGAAAAGGACCAAATACGGATTTTTCTCTTTACTGCAACTTGGATAATTATGACCTTTCTTTGAATGGTGAAACNCTGGGTAAAGGCNAGACCGGAAGGAGCGCTATTCATTTTATTTGGGAAAATATATCTATTAGAAAAGGTAAAAATAGGCTTATTGCAACAGGTTATCGTGATGGGCANCGATTTGAAGATCAAATAGAATTCANAGTGAATTAAACTAAACTGATTTGGAGAAATAATGAAAAATTTGATAAACCGAAGAGATTTTATCAAAACCACAGCTATTGCCGGTGCGACCGCAACCATGATTCCCAATATATTATTTGGGATGTCATCTCAGAAACTCAAATTAGGGATCATAGGTACAGGATTNCGAGGTCAATGGATGGCTCGCCTTTTCTTGGATCGTCCCGANATTGATATTCCTGTGATCTGTGACATTGATGACCGCATGATNGAAATGGTATTNGCTGTTTTTGAAAAAGCAGGTCGGCCNGCACCAAANATTTATAAGGATGGACCAGAAGATTTCAGGAATATGGTAGCGAATGAAGACTTAGATGGTGTCTATATTGCTACACCTTGGGAATGGCACCATTCTATGGCCATTGCCGCCATGGAAAACAATATCCATACGGGAACGGAGGTACCTGCAGCCCTNACGGTCAAAGAGTGNTGGAATTTGGTGAATACATCAGAAAGAACCGGCAAACTATGCATGATTATGGAAAATGTGAATTACCGAAGGGACATCATGGCNGTATTGAATATGGTACGCCAGGGATTGTTTGGCGAATTGCTCCATTGTCAGGGTGGATACCAACATGATCTCCGCCATGTCAAATTTAATGATGGAAATGGCGCTTATGGTGGTGGTGTGGAATTTGGAGAAAAAGGATTTTCAGAGGCCCGCTGGCGGACGCAACATTCTGTGGATAGAAACGGNGANCTTTATCCNACTCATGGTNTNGGACCCGTGAGCCCCATGCTTGATATTAATCGAGGGAATCGGATGCTTCATCTGTCTTCANCNGCAACACAAACTCGGGGACTCCATAAGTATATTGTGGATAATGGTGGAGAGCAGCACCCCAATGCAAAAGTAAAATTTAAGTTGGGTGATATTGTAACCACTATAATCAAATGCGCCAACGGGCAAACAATCATGTTGAGNCACGATACTAATTCACCCAGGCCATATAGTTTGAACTTTCGTGTCCAGGGGACTCAGGGAATATGGATGAAAGATAATCAATCTATTTATATTGAGGGNATGAGCCCTGAGGCCCATCGTTGGNAATCAGATGAGGAATACTTAAAAAAGTATGATCATCCATTATGGAAGCGCTTTGAAAATGAGGCAGCTGGCGCAGGCCACGGTGGTATGGATTTCTTTATTGCTCGAGCATTTATTGAAGCAATCAAGGGAGATGCGAAACCAGTGATCGATGTTTATGATGCAGTCAGNATGAGCGTGATNTCTCCCTTATCAGAAAAATCGATAATGTTAAATAGTGCTTCCGTAAAAATTCCTGATTTTACACGTGGGAAGTGGAAAAATAATCAATCCATTTTTGGGTTGAATGAGGATTATTAATGACACTTTCTACATTNGACTGGACCATAGTGGCGGCATANTTTGCNCTNTCACTCGTGGTGGGACTTTGGGTCTCACGNCAAGCAGGTCAAGATACGAAATCTTTCTTTTTAGCTGGNCGGAATATGCCCTGGTGGCTTCTAGGTGTGAGTATGGTAGCTACGACTTTTTCAACGGACACACCGAATTTGGTGACGGATCTCGTTCGGCAGAATGGTGTGTCCGGAAACTGGGCCTGGTGGGCATTTTTACTCACCGGTATGCTTACCGTTTTTGTGTATGCGAAATTATGGCGGCGATCCGGCGTGCTTACAGATATTGAATTTTATGAACTCCGTTACAGTGGAAAAGCTGCTGCATTCCTGCGTGGATTTCGTGCATTATATTTGGGATTGGTTTTTAATGTATTGGTTATGGCTACAGTAAGTTTGGCTGCAGTAAAATTTGGTGAAATTGTTCTAGGCTGGCCAGGGTGGGTGACGCTTACCATTGCCTGTTCTATTACGTTGGCTTATTCTGCGTTGGGCGGACTTAAAGCAATTATTATTACGGATTTCGTTCAATTTACATTGGCCATGATTGGTTCAGTATGGGCCATGCTTTACATATTGGATCTGCCGGAAATTGGTGGCCTGTCTAATCTTATATCCCATATCAATGTATCGGATAAGCTTGCATTGATCCCAGACTTTTCTGATCCCAATATGTGGGTGCCGGTAATGCTTGTTCCTTTAGCCGTACAATGGTGGGCCAGTTATTATCCTGGCGCTGAACCTGGTGGTGGTGGTTATATTGCGCAACGAATGTTTTCTGCTAAGGATGAATCGAATGCAGTAGCTGCCACATTTTTATTTAATGTGGCTCATTATGCGTTGCGCCCTTGGCCATGGATTTTGATTGCTCTTTCGTCACTTATCGTATTTCCTGAATTAGCAGATATTCAACGAGCTTTTCCAAATTTATCTGCCGACAAACTGGGACATGATGTAGCATACCCCGCCATGCTTACTCTATTACCTTCTGGTCTTTTAGGTTTGGTTGCAGCATCACTAATAGCCGCATTTATGAGTACTATGTCCACCCAGTTGAACCTAGGTGCCAGTTATTTGGTGAATGATTTTTATCATCGTTTTATTAATAAAAATGCATCGGAAAAACAATTGGTCCAGATCGGACGGTTATTTACTGTACTATCCATTATTTTAGGTGGGGGACTTGGACTCATGCTTACAAGCGCTGGTCAGGCTTTTACCTTATTATTAATGATAGGCGCTGGTACAGGGCTCATCTATATCCTTCGGTGGTTCTGGTGGCGGATTAATGCGTACACCGAAATCGTAGCCATGGTTAGTTCAATCATCATTGCTGGTTATTTTAATTTTGGTGAATCTAGTCTGGAAGGGTGGCAAAAAATTGTTATTGGTGCATTTTTAACAACAATTGTTTGGGTTGTTGCAACTTACTTCACGCCTCCAGATGATGAGGTAACTCTCCGGAATTTTGTAAAAAAAGTGAATCCTGGGGGCCCTGGTTGGGTAAAATATTCTGATGACATATCAGGTAAACCCTGGCCAGTACCAAAGGGTATTTTATCTATGGTCTTAGGTTGTATGGCTGTATACGGATTCCTATTGGGAGTAGGTCAGTTAATATATGGTCAAACAGGTTCTGGTTTGTTGATATGCGGATTAGGTACTGCTTCATCATATGGTTTATTAAAACTGTGGAAGTAAGTACCCCTGGCCGAATTTGTCTATTTGGAGAACACCAGGATTACCTGGGTTTACCCGTCATCTCCATGGGGATATCATTAAGATCCATTATAAAGGGAAATAAAAGACAGGATCAACAGGTCATTATCCATAAGCCTGATTTGGGTGAGACTGAATCTTTTTCGTTAAATGATTTGAATTACACGAAACCTCGAGACTATTTCAAAAGTGGTATCAAAATTTGCCAAAGAGAAGGTCTTGCTTTTACTTCAGGATTCGAATGTGAGATTATTAGCAATATACCCATTCAGGCCGGTACTGGAAGCTCCTCATCGATTATGGTCGGTTGGGTAAAATTCTTATGTAACATAGCAGATAAACCAGCAGATTGGGATCAGCAAAAGATTGGTGAACTAGCCTATAACGCTGAAGTGAGAGAATTTAACGAGCCAGGTGGAATGATGGACCAATATTCTGTTGCTATGGGATACCTGATCTACCTTGAATCGATACCTAAAATTTATATGCGAAAATTAAATTTGAATTTGGGCACTTTTGTACTTGGAGATTCATGTGAACAAAAGGATACAATGGGAATTCTCCAGCGTTGTCGAAATTTGCGGTTGGATATCATCCGAAAAATAAAAAAATTAAATCCGACATTTGACCTGAATAGCTATAATAATAATGTTGATCTTTCTGCTCTGGATGATCAAGAAAAAATGCTGTTTGATGGTACAATTAATAATCAAAATATTTTAAAAAATGCTTTACCTGAATTGGAAAAAAATAAACCGAATCATATATTAATTGGTCAGTTGTTGTCTGATCATCATCAGGTATTACGAGATGTATTAAGTGTTAGTACGCCAAAAATAGAATCCATGCTGAATGCAGCTTTTAATGCGGGTGCTTTGGGTGGAAAAATCAATGGTTCTGGAGGTGGTGGATGCATGTTCGCATATTCACCTGAATCTCCTGAAAAAGTGGCAGAAGCGATTGAAAGTGTTGGAGGAAAGGCTTATATCATTCAGTCAGATGAAGGGACAAAACTGAATTAATAATTAATGGCCCTTCCACCAGTTGGAAGGCGCATTCCTTTTACCTTGTCCGATAATTCTATCCATCCAAAGAATTATGCGCTTGAAGGGTGTTGCCATCAACATTGTCCAAGTTTTGAATGCCCATTTTGGCATTTTCCGATTATAGGGGCAGACACGAATGCAAATAGAACAGTCGGTGACCTGCTTTACCCAAAAATCGAAACATTTTTCAGCATCGGTAGTCCATTTCGCAATACCAGGAATATTAGATTGATTATAAATAGTTTCTAATTGATTGCCGTCATCAATGGCTCCTGGAGGGCAGGCTTTGGTGCATTCACGACATATACTGCAAAATTTTTCAACACCGAAATTGATAGGTTTATCATGAGCTAGGGGCAGATCCGTGAAAACTTTACCTATGCGAACCCTAGGACCAAATTCTTTAGTTATGAGTAATCCATGTCTTCCATATTCACCTAAACCTGCCTGGATAGCCATAGGAATGGATAAAGCAGTATCATTCATGCTCGCATAAGCTTGATAACCCAGATTACGAATATATTGTGCAAGGGCTAAAAGGGTGGTTACATCTCGGGAATAGCCCACACCTGTAGCTGTTCCACTCAGAGCTGATGGGACAGTGCGAAGAAGTTCATAATCCATTTCGTGGGCCACAACAATGGTATTTGTAATACTATCAGGCAGGTCCATCTCAACTTCTTTCAATTGATTTCGGTTGAACCGTTTATCATACGTCCATCGTTCATCATAAAAGGTGATGCCACAAAGGTCAGCATCAAAGAGTTTAGCTACGTGTTTGATTTCCCTACTCATTTCCAAAGGATCGGGTATATCTCTGGATTGAGCTGCTGATGGTCTGTGTGCGGTTAGAAAATCCAAAAATCCTTCTCTTCGATCCTGGGATTTTTCCAATCGTTCAGCAAAAAAATCTGTTACGTGCCATGCAGCATTGCGAATCGAAAAATCACGGTGTTGATATCCATCTACCTTTTTCCATTCTTTAAGGGGCTTACGGTAGGATGTGTAAAACCTTTCTGTTTTTTCAGAATGGATTTGATCATCCCAAAATGATCGACTGAAAATTTCATCTTTTTGATTAAAACGTTTAAAGTTTTCAGAAATATTAAAACCAGCTGAAGTATCACTTACGCAATTGCCATGACATCCATTGCAGGAACTTTTTTTGTTATTTTTATTTTTCATGGAAAGTATAGTACCGTAAAATAATATCAATTTATTTAACATATTATTCCAAACTGAAAGAGAATCAATGAATAATGTTACATTAATGGTTATGGCAGCAGGGATGGGTTCCCGTTATGGCGGATTAAAACAGTTAGATTCAGTAGGGCCTAATGGTGAAACGATAATTGATTATTCTGTATATGATGCTATCGAAGCGGGGTATAATAAAGTCGTTTTTATTATTCGTAAGGATTTTGAGAATGATTTTAAATCCAAAATCACCGCTAAATACACTGGGAAAATTCAAGTGGGTTATGCTTATCAAAATATCGATGATTTGCCTAATGGATATACTTGTCCTGAGGGCAGAGTAAAGCCATGGGGAACGGGTCATGCTATTTTATCCGCTGCAGACCAAATTAATGGACCAGTTTGTGTGATCAATGCTGATGATTTTTATGGAAGAGAATCTTTCCAGGAATTAATGAAATTTTACACCAACGGTAATGATGGTTTCAGCATGGTAGCTTACCACCTTAATCAAACATTATCATCCTTTGGAGGTGTTACCCGTGGTATCTGCGAAGTGATTAATGGTAAACTTTCGTCTGTTACTGAAACAAACAATATTCGGGAAATTGATAATTGTATTACTTCTGAAGGTAGTGTTGAATGGGAGGGCAAAGAACCGGTGTCCGTGAATATGTGGGGATTTACACCGGTTATATTCAATTATCTAAAGGAAATGTTTCTTCATTTTCTCAATGAAAAAGGCGAGGAAATAGATAGTGAGTTTTTAATTCCTACTGTAATCAATGATCTCATTCAAAATGGTCGGGAAACTGTACAAGTACTGCGCAGTGATTCATTGTGGTTTGGTGTAACATATAAAGAGGATAAACCCTACGTGGTTGAGGCAATACAAAAACTGATTAATTCCGGAAAATATCCTCAGAAACTGTTTGAATAATATTGGAAATATTTCTGTTGTTATCCCTACTTACAATCGGCGACAGACGATTGGTCGTTCGATTGATTCCATATTAAATCAAACTTTATTTCCTTCTGAAATCATTGTTGTAGATGATGGTTCCACGGACGGAACTAGCGATTATATCCAATCTAATTTTCCATCTATAAGATTACTTCAACAGCCCAACAAAGGCGTCAGTTCGGCACGGAATATGGGGATTAGGTCTTCCAATTCTGACTGGGTTGCT
>PBBH01000040.1 GCA_002716525.1 Fidelibacterota bacterium
AATTCGGCGCTAAAGGTTATGTATTTACGTGTATCTCTCAATAAGAGTCCATCCAGGGTTGTATCGTTTTTTTTCAGATTTCTGCCGGAGTAGGAAAGTTGTCCCTTTACCGGCCCCACATTAAGATCAAAGGTCATGCTTAAATCATAGTTTGAAAAACTTGGTAATTCAATCTCTTTGAATCCTTCTCTTGGCAAAAGAATCCATCCAATTTGTTCGCTTTCTCTAAACCAACGATATCCAAAAGAAAGGGATTTCCATTCCCCTGTGACTTTTCCTGTCAACTTAGATGTAGACTTGAATGGAAATACACTTAGATCAGACACATTATATTTTGAGAAACCGGCTTCAGCCACCATGAGGCCATTGTAGAATTTAAACTTCGCATTTCCTTCATAGCCGACCATGTCAGCTATACCCACATTTTCATAGTACCCAACTGGCATGCCCAATAAATAGGTCACCCGCATCTTATCGGTATAGTCATTTCTGAAAAAGCTCCCCTGGAATTCGATTTGATCAATATCGGGGATCCCTTTCGGTTTATTGACTATCCTGACCCCAATTTCCAATGATTTCATTTTTTCCGGGAAAAGTGCAGTCTGTCCTTCAGTTGGAAGATCTGTGAGGCTGATTTGCTGTTGAAGGGTTGGGAACTTCACATTAGTACCGGTAGTCATCCAGAATCCAATTGTTTGGTTGGGTTGGCGTCGCGATGCAATGGTTGAAAACTTAACAATAGTATGTTTCCAATCATTCTCCCCAAAATCCAAGAATGCTTTACCGTCATTTTCTGTTTGGTGTTCACCTCGGTAAATCAACCGGGATTTACTGTCTTGCACCTGATCTTGCCGTATACTCATATCCAGATCCGTGAGCCAACGGCCTTCCTCATCTCCCTTGCTGTGTAGCTTAATTACACTGGCCAATCCAAATTGTTTCCGATTCAGGTCAGCACCTTTCAACCCAATCTGGGTCACATCACTCATGGCACGATCATCCCAAAACCGCAAAAATGATTTCTCCATTTGTGCACTGAACATGAATTCCAATTTGTCCAAATTGATATACTTTCTGGATTCAAATTTTTTAGAATTGTGATCCAAATTGCGAGAAATCATCCCAGCAAAATTGTTTAATCCTTGGACCTCGGAAAAACTGTGATTACCATAGCCGAATTCAATTTCACCTAGAGGCCCCAACAAACCGGTATATCGCAAACCGAAAAGGTTATTAGTCGAATTGATCGCAGTATTATCCCTGTTGTTATCGTAAGCTTGTTTATCATGAGCTAGGTTAAGGTCAAAACCTCCAGATACCCAACCCCGATTGATCTGTTGATTCACATCTACTGAAGTATGATTCAAAGCCGAAACTAACCCTCCGGACTCTATGTCAAGTTCATCAAACTGGCGACGGTAGCTACCCCGCTTTTGACTAATGGAAGTGAAAAATTCGCCCACACGCACCTGTCCATTGGCGTTCCAAAATCCGGATTTATAACTACCAAACTGTTGGGAAAATTTGAACCACTTATTCTTNGTGTTTCTTGGGACGATATTCACTANGCCAGAAAAAGCATCAGGNCCATACAAAACTGAATGNCCCCCCTTTACTATTTCGATCTGTTCAATATTTTGCATATCAATTAAAGAAAGATCAAACACGTTATCAAAGGCNCGGTTGAGACGAATCCCATTATATAGAATTAATACATCATCGGCATTACCGGCACGGATAGATATGGTCTTTCGACCACTAAGGGATTCCTCCACTTGGATACTCTGGTCNGTTCCTANGAGGTCTCCTGCATCTGTATAACCTCTTAATTCAAATTCCTCTGACTGGATGATCGAAACNGTTTGAGGAAGATCTTTCTCAATGGTAGGTTTCCGTTTATTCCCAGCTGTTTCAATGGTCTCAAATTGGANCACTCTGGGCATCATTCTCACATGGGGTGATTTTGATAGACTATCTACCCTGATAAATATTTCTTCATAACCAATATGCTGGAANTTGACCANCTGATCATTNTTAAAATCAGNTATGTCNAATACATAATTTCCAAGNTCATCACTGGAANCNCCATATTCAGAGTTCTGAATAGTAATATTCACACCACTTAAAGACGCATCAGTAATACGGTCCTTAATCGAACCGGATATATCCTGCGCNATTAAAATTGAAGAATACAGTATAATATAAATGAAATAATANTTTTTCATTATCNNCGCTTACTTTCAGNCATTATGCCATCTTTTATTTCCATAAAATACGATAGTGCCGCTTCATAATTATTGTCAATTTTTTCATCTAATATTGCTTCTTCAATTGCATTCTTAATTTGACCAACNACGCGACCCTCAGAAANCCCGCATACACGCATGATTTCATCTCCGCGAACCGGAGACTGGAAAGCTTGGAGAGAATCCCGTTCGGTCACATCCTGCATTTTTNCTTCTACTCGCTCGAAATTCCCCATATACTTCTTTATTCGCTGNGGGTTCTTAGTGGTGATATCNGCCCGACATAAGGTAAGNAGATCATCGAGATCATCACCAGCNGCCACCATCACACGCCGTANAGCAGAATCTGTAATTTCATTTTTTGCTAGAGCTATGGGACGTAGATGAAGTAAGGTCAATTTCTTAAGATAATCCTTCAAATCATTGGATAACTTCATTCGCTTGGCCACTTGATTCAGCATTTTTTCCCCTACAGCATCATGTCCGTGAAAGGTGTATCCTTTTTGAGAATCAATCTGTCTGGTTTTTGGNTTNGCAATATCGTGNACCANGGCTGCAAATCTCANCTCCATTTTATTGGACAAATTTGCAGCATTATCNACTACCTGCATNGTATGATAGAAAATATCCTTATGGTGCCATTCACCGGTTTGATNTATACCGTACATGGTATGGATTTCAGGAAAAATGTGTTTCATTAGCCCTACCTTTTGAAGGATAATCAAACCTACTGATGGTTTCGCTGTGGATAATATTTTGGTAAATTCACTCGTAATACGTTCCTGGGAAACAATTTGAATCCTTTCTGCTTGGCGCTGCATGGATTCATAACATTTTTCTTCGATTTGAAAATCAAGNCTNGCCGCAAAATNNGCCGCTCGTATCATTCGCAATGGATCTTCTGAGAATGTTTCATCCGGATCCAAAGGAGTAACCAATCGCTTAGCCACTANGTCCTGGACACCATTATGGGGATCATGGAGTTCACCGAATTCTTTTGGTATTAAACTCATTGCCATCGCATTTACGGTAAAATCACGACGAACTAAATCCCCAGGTAAATCCGTATATATCACCTTTTTTGGTTTTCGTGAATCAGATTTATAGGTTTCTTCCCTAGCGGCAGCCACNTCGATTGGTATGGGTTNGCTGGGAATATGNGCGGTGGAAAATTTTGGGAATGNNACCACTTTTTTAATNCCCATTTCTTTACNCAATAGTTTGGCGAATTTGATCCCATCTCCTACAACCATAATATCAATTTCCTTTAGTTTTCGATCCAGNAATAGATCACGTACCACACCTCCTACTACATAGGCTTCTTTTTTATTGGCTTCAGCTATTTCACCGATTTTTTTGAGGGTGTAACGCGGTTCAGGTTGTGTGTCGAGTAAATGCTGGATATTTGCCATCCTAGAAATTAACATAAATAATGTAGAGAGTTAATACAGTTACACCTTTATAGATTGATATTNAACCGCACAAGTTTACCGTGCCTATCCCCGAGGTATCCTGTTCTTTTTTTGATGGGGGATATCCCTTACTTTCCAACCATGAGAATAATCCTCACTTTGGTCTTGTCCTTGGCCCTTTCTTATGCGCAATTCGGGAAAGTGGATGTTTCCGTGGATGATAGACTTCTGCATGACAGTGAACGTCAGGAAATTTCTTCTCTAAAGGATGAAATAGCTCGCTTTTTTTCCGGAAGAATCTGGCATGGAGATTTTCAAGGACTCAAAATTCCTCTCCATATTTCTATTGCCTTCCAAGGTGTGGCCCAAAGAGGCGGACTGAAAACATTCCATGCCCAGNTTCTCATTTTTGATGGAATGGACATTCGTTATTTTGATAAAGCTGTCCAGTTTTATTACAGNACCGGAGGCGCCATCCATTTCGATCCGGTGATATTTGATCCACTGGGAAGTTTTTTGGCTTTTTACGCTTATGCTCTTTTGGCAGGATATATGGATACGTATAATTATTACGGCGGAAACCATGCGTACGATCAGGCTCGAGAAATCGGCTTGAGAGGGATGGCTTCTGATTTTCCAAAGGGATGGGGATCTCGGGTACAACTTCTGAAAGAGGTAACAGGAAATAAAGGCCTCCGGGAAGCGCGCTTTGCTTATTATTTAGCGATGGATCTCTTTGATCAAGGAAAACCAGAAGATGCTTTAAAGGAATTCGAACTCATGTTAAAAGGACTTGAAATTGTATTCCGCCAATTTCCAACAGGGCGGACTCTCTACTTTTTGAATGCCCATCATGATAAACTGGCACATCGACTCAATCTATTAGGACAATCAGATATNCTCTATCGCTTATCCGAGATGGACCCATCTCATAAGGACNCTTACCTTAAAGGATTAAAAAAGAAATAGTTATGTCAACTCAAACTAAAAAAGAACAAATCATATTCTATTCCATCCAAGGTGAAAGTTTAAAAAAACTCCATATATATGAAGGTGGAGTATCAGCAGGTTTTCCATCACCGGCAGATGATTATCTTGATGTAGATCTAAATCTNCATAAATANCTAGTAAAACATCCCGCAGCAACTTTTTTTATTATTGCAAAAGGCCATTCGATGGAAAAGGCTGGCATTAGCGATAATGATCTACTTGTGATTGATAAATCATTAGAACCAAAAAATAATGATATTGTGGTTGCAGCTGTAAATGGTGAGTTTACGGTTAAACGCTATCTTGNAAATAATGGACAAATCTGCCTTAGNGCAGAAGGGGATCTTGGTGATTACCCCGATATTAAAATTACAAAGTCTACAGAATTTGAGGTATGGGGTGTTGTGACACATACTATTCATAATCATCGATGATTGCACTAGCCGACTGCAATAATTTTTATGCCTCTTGCGAAAGAGTATTTAACCCAGGGTTAAAAAATAAACCCGTTGTTGTTCTTTCAAATAATGATGGGTGTGTTATTGCTCGAAGTAATGAAGCGAAANCTCTTGGAATCAAAATGGGTGAACCTGTATTTAAAGCGANAAATATTATCGAAAAAAATAATGTATATGTCTTTTCTACAAATTTTGCTTTATATGGTGATATGTCAAGTCGAGTTATGTCCCTACTTAATCATATGTCTCCAGAAATTGAAATATATAGCATTGATGAGGCCTTCATGAATTTTGATGGTATTAAAGACTATCTGAAACTTGCCTCTAAAATGAGACGAACTGTCAAAAAGCATACCGGAATCCCTATTTCAATTGGAATTGCGAAAACAAAAACGCTTGCAAAAATTGCTAACCACGTTGCAAAAAGATATACTAAGGAAGGAGTATATGTACTAACGGGGTCTGATAAAATTTTAGAATACCTGCCTGTTTCAAAAATATGGGGGATTGGTTCTCGGTATTCAAGGATGTTAAACAGCGANGGGATCAAGACAGCTTATGATTTTACTCAGCTTAATGAAGAGTGGGTCTTAAAAAAAATGACTATTATGGGGTTAAGACTACAAAATGAACTCAAAGAAAAATCATGCTTTTCAATCGATACTTACCCTCCACGTAAGAAAAATATATGCACCTCACGATCATTTGGAGTCCAAGTNAGAGAGCTTCGACTAATTCAAGAAGCAATCACAACTCATGCAGTAAGATGTGCAGAAAAACTTCGATCAGAAAAAGGTTGCGCCAAATATGTAAGTGTCATCCTTAAAACTAATCCATTTGATACAATAGGTGAATACTATAATGGATATAAATCTCTTAGCTTAAATATCCCNACCAATGATACTGTTGAAATTATCCGTACTGCTAATACTCTTCTAAAATCTATGTATAGAAAAGGACTTACATATAAAAAGGCAGGTGTTATTGTTGGAGATATAATTCCACAAGATGAAGTTCAACTTCATCTATTTGATATTGATGCAAATTACATCAAAAAAAAGAATCTATATGGCACTGTAGATAAAATTAATCAAAAGATGGGAAGAGATAAAGTTCAAATTTTGGGACAAGGTATTGCAAAAAGATGGGTTTTAAAAAGAGAAAGACTTTCTCCCTCNTATACAACACGATGGGATGAACTCCTCAAAGTTCATTGTTGAATTAAAAACCGTTAATTATTCCCTAACAATATCCGCTGATATTTTTTTTCGGCGGATATAATAATCAAAAACTACACTACCCCAGTATAACCATGATAACACCTGTTTATCATTTACTTTACGAATTCTCTTTANAACCCGACGACGTTTCCATATAACATGAGGATGAGTCACAACCCAAAATAATGATTGTATAATTCCCACAAAGTGATTCATGTCTAAACAGAATAAAGAGTATACCAAAGCAACCAACTCTAGAGCTAAGCGGATTGGAGTTATATATAATGTAAGTGGCAAACTATAGTTACATAGAACCATTAGAAGTGAATTTCGATGGTTGAGGTATTGTTTTTGCCGGGAGAACATTGGGAGCGTTACAGCATTTTTATGATAAACAATCGCATCGGGAACAGCCCATGTTTCTTTGCCCATAAGTCTAAACTTCCAACAAAGATCAATTTCTTCTTGATGCGCAAAAAACGTCTCATCAAAACGATTTGCTGATTCAAAATCAGACTTTCGTACCATGAGAGCCGTCCCACTAGCCCAAAAAATTGGACGTATCGTATCATACTGACCTTTATCTTCTTCTTGCTCTAAGAAAACTCGACCTCTAGCAAATGGATATCCAAGTAAATCTAACCAGCCACCAGCCCCGCCAGCATAATCAAATTTTGTCCGTTCAAAAAAGTTCAGGATCTTAGGCTGAACTGCCGCCACATTGGAATTCAGATTCATAAAGTCAACCAAACTATCCAGCCAATGATGGTCTTGGATCGTATCATTATTNAGGAAAACAAGATATTCACCTTCGGCTNTTTTGGCNCCGCGATTGCANCCGCCGGCATAACCGTAATTTTGATCATTTTCGATCAATNTTACTTGGGGAAAATTGAGGCTGACCCAATCAGGACTGCCATCGGTAGAAGCATTGTCCACCACAATGATTTCCATATTTGGATATTTCGTTTCAGAAAGGGATTCGAGACATTCAGAAAGGACCTCTACACCGTTCCAATGGGGAATGACTACCGATACAAGAGGTTGGGCCATCGTAAAAGTTAAATGAAAGGCGCAAAATGGAATATGGAATTAAATTGGTATCTTACCATTTCCCATAAACCATTATCCCTTTCCCATTTCTGTCTTTAGATCTTCCAATAGTTTTTGCGCCACTGGGTCATTGGGATTGTTATCCAGCCAATCTCCAAGAATCGCTTCCGCCTCAGAGTATTGGTCCAACTGTTTGTATGTAAATACAAGGGAAGAAACAATTTGTGTGAAATTTTTCCTCCATTCTTCCATTTTCTTTTGCGTGACACGAAGGTCTCCATTTTCAATTTGTTTAAAATCAGCGTACAATGCTTCAAAAATGGCGAGACCAATTTCAAATGAATCCAATTGAGAAATATAGACCTGCCCAAAATCCACTCTATCGCGGATGGTAAGATCGTTCCTCATCATAAGATTATCAATAATGCGCCTTAACTCATCTTTGTTACCCAATTCTCCAAACAGGCGCCCCACCTGGTAATAAAGATCCTTCGAATCAAAACGAATGGTTTTTTCAGGAATATTATCCTGCATTTTGGCCATTACTTCAAGTGCCTTTTCACGATGGAGAGCTGCTTTATCTTTATCACCATTTTCATTATCTTTAAAAGCCATATAATGGAAGGCAGCTAACTGCATATAAGCACTGCGCAGATTTTGCAATAGGCGGATGTTGGTGGTAGGAAAATAATAAACATCTTCCCGTCCTAGATTTCTAAACAAATACCCGGATTTATATTTTTTTGACCAAATTTCATCTTCTTTTTCTAACCAATCTCTAGCCTCAAGGTCCTGGGACCAAATCTCAGATCCTGAGCCTGACATAAGGTTGGTCCACATCCTTGCCTCATTGATTGGATTCCGGGGATCCACCTTATAATCACGCACGCGGTATACGAGGCCTTCCATCTCCAGGAATGGTTCAAGGCCTAAGCGATTGGATGAGGGAACCGTAACAGCAAAATAGATAGGGTATTTCCATTGCGCATCGTTGATGATCTTCAAAATCATCATATCTTTTACCATTAAAGCTGCACCAGCAAAAGTAGGATTTACTTTCCACTCAATATAGCCACTAGGATTTTTTACAGATTTGGGCGCTGGTATTTGCACATTGCGTGCCTGCCATGGCTGAAGGCCTGAGGCAATATCCATGACCTGGGCATCCGACATATTAATAAACCGGTCCATTTCTCGACTTTCCTGATCCACTTGCCCACGGCGAGAATCCCGTAACTGGCGGATATACCATTCCGTATTTAAAAGACTGAGATTTGCAATTGTAATATCCTTACGCACTCCTTCCACTTCTTGCAAATACCACAGCGGAAAAGTATCATTATCTCCATTGGTAAATAGGATGGCATTCGGTTCACAGGATTGTAAAATGTTATAGCTATAATCCCAGGCGAGTCGATTATCCGAGCGATCATGGGTATGGTAATTAGCTTTTAGTAAGACACCTGGCATAACCACAAGTAAAATCACCATAGCACTAATTATAAAACTTTTTGCCGCAGGTTTACCTTTTAAAAAGGCATGCAAGTTATCGCCTAGTGCCGCAACAGCAATACTGATCCACATGGAAAAAGCAAAGAAACTGCCAACATAAGAATAGTCACGTTCTCGTGGTTGTGGGTTATCCTGATTAACATAAAAAATAATCATTAAGCCCATCATCAGAAACAAACTAAACACAGAAAAGGCTTGCTGTTTATCACGCTGGAAATGATAAAACATACCCCACAATCCAAATAAAAATGCTAGAGGTAAACCA
Organism: Fidelibacterota bacterium; assembly: GCA_002716525.1. Classification (GTDB taxonomy): domain Bacteria; phylum Fidelibacterota; class Marinisomatia; order Marinisomatales; family TCS55; genus TCS55. The sequence goes on from PBBH01000040.1 coordinate 9,157, forward strand.
AATTGGAACCAATCAACCCCGTCTTCATTGGTATTGGCACCATAAGCAGTCACCCATTGGTCTGTGCTGGGGCCACGGCCGGCAAATTGCCAGAGGAAATACCGCCAATACATTTTCTTAATCTGATAGTCCCAAAAATACTTCCACTGTTTATCCATCCGGTATGATTTGTATTTCCGCTCCTGTTTCGAAGAATAATCGCGCCCATTAGTAGGGCGACCTACCGCTTCATGCTTTGGCGGCAAACCATCATATCGTCTGGGAAGCTGAAACATTTGTCCGTACTGCTCCCGCTCCATATATGCAATGGCACGGGCAACGGTTGATGGATCATTTTCATTAATGGCAGGTTCTTGTCCGGAACGGATAAAGATTGTAGCATAGCTGGAATAACCAATTAAAACTAATACAACGGATGTAAGGGCCAAGGCATACTGGAATTTTTTTGCAATGATCGTAGAAATCATAGATCCAACTATTGCCAGGCTAAAGATAATAACCATGTTTAGACCGATCTTATCCACTAGTTTCGGCATACCGTTAATGATACCCGCGTTAATGACAAGATAGACTACGCCTGTTATTACGGTAGTAATAAGAAACCCTTTATAAGAAAAATCAAATTTTCTGAAATAAATGATAAGAGCAATAAATGGGAGGGCCAAAAGGTTCAGCAAATGAACACCGGTGGCCAGACCAAGCATATAAGCAATAATCAGGATATAGCGTTCATTTCCCTTTTCGTCCGCACGCTCTGCCCAGTGAAGGATGAGCCAAACCACAATTGCCGTAAAGAATGTGGAGAAACCGTACACTTCCGCTTCTACGGCATTGAACCAATGGGAATCAGTAAAAGCAAAGGTCAGTGCTCCTACCAATGATCCGCCGAAAACGATGATGGAATCCATCCGGCTTTGAATTTTACCTCGGTAGTTTGAGATTAGTTTTACTGTGGAAAGATACAGGTACATAACCGCCAAAGCACTTACAACAGGAGAAATCAAGTTTACCCTGAAGGCAATATCTGGATTGAATGGAATCATCGAAAATACCCGGCCTATGATCAGGTAGAGTGGACTTCCAGGTGGATGAGGTACACCTAAAATATAGGATGTGGCGATAAATTCCCCCGAATCCCAATAAGGAACTGTATCGGCCATTGTCAAAAGATAGACCAAAAATGAGATCGTCAGGGCAATCCCAGCGCATATACGGTTCAATCGGATATAGTCAGTATGGATCAATTAAATTTCTATCTAGGTTTATTTTTTCTTGGGCTTTTTCTTAGTAGCCTTTGGCTTTTTCTTTTTGACTTTCGGCTTTTCTTCCACTGTTTTTTCAGCTTTAGTTGAGGTTTCATCTACCTTGTCATTATCTGAATTCACAGTTTCTTCACTTCCCTTTTTCTGTTCATCAATGAAATTGAGTTTTAATTCACTAAGGCTGTGGATAATATATTGTTCTTCCCATTCGCTCAGATTTCCCTTCATCTTGGTCTGGAGCATATCCAGTAAGTCAATATAATAAGTTGCTTGTTCTAGATTTCGCTCTAATATATCGGTAACAGGATTTTTGACTTTCCCTAACGATATCCAGGCGCTTTGGACAAAAGTATTCACCAAATGGATGAATAATTGATCTTCTTTTTTTAGTTGTTCTTCTGCCATGATTTACCTCTTGAAATGACTTTAATTCAATTTAATTAATAATGTTTCAAAAATAGCCGGGGAAAATACACTATATCGGGGGATAAGTCGAATAATCTAATACCGTCATGAAATATTCGCCCGGTCCAATTTATCCTGATATTCATTCATAAAACGCGTTCGGATCAGTTCATTTTCCGGTTGGTTTAAATTGGGATCAGATTTGACCAATTCAAATGCAGATTGGCGGGCTTTTCTTAAGATGGGTCCATCTGTAATCATATTAGCGAGCTTATATTTTAAAAACCCACTTTGGCGTATTCCAAAAAATTCGCCTGGCCCCCGTAACTTTAAATCTTCATCGGAGATTACAAATCCATCATTAGTGGATTCCATAATTCGAAGGCGTTTTTTTGAATTTTCTGTAAAATTTCGACGTACGAGAATGCAGTAACTTTTTTCACTCCCCCTCCCTACACGACCTCGCAATTGGTGGAGTTGAGTTAATCCAAAACGATCAGCATATTCAATGAGCATTACCGTAGCATTGGGGATATCAATCCCCACTTCGATCACAGTGGTAGATACGAGAATATGGATCTCATTGCGGGCATATGCATCCATGACTTCGCCTTTATCATCGTTTTTCATGCGCCCATGAATGAGTCCCACTATTAATTCAGGAAAAACATTTTCTGAAAGTTCTCCATGCATTTCCACCGCTGCTGCCAGATCAGACTTTTCCGTTTCTTTCACTAAGGGATAAACTACCATACACTGGCGACCTGCTTTTACTTCTTCTTTCATAAATGTGTAAATTTTTTCCAGCCTGGTTTTCTCAACAACTTTGGTGATAATGGGGATTCGATCTTTAGGCATTTCATCAATGATCGATAAATCCATATCGCCATGATAAGTAATGGCCAATGTACGGGGAATGGGTGTGGCCGTCATGGCCAAAAAATGAGGATTAAATCCTTTCCTAGTGAGGTGACCACGCTGAAGGACACCAAAACGATGTTGTTCATCTACAATAGCCAGCCCCAGCTCCTTGAATGCCACATCTTCTTGAATCAGGGCATGGGTACCGATAATAATATCAATCTGCCCACTTGCTAATCCATCGAGGATGGATTTTCTTTCCTTTGCCGGGGTACCACCGATAAGAATAGCGCACGTCATACGGGCTGTTTCAGCATATATTTTAAATGAATCATAATGCTGCTGGGCTAAAATTTCAGTTGGCGCCATTACTGCCACTTGAACGCTATTGGCCACAGCAATGGCAGCTACCAATATCGATACAATGGTTTTTCCTGAACCTACATCCCCTTGAAGGAGTCGATTCATCGAGAATGGCCGTGCCATATCATTCTTAATTTCTTTGATAACTTTTTTTTGAGCGCTCGTCAATTCAAAATCTAAACTATCTGAAATCAATTTAACTTGAGGGCCAATTTTGATAAGCGCTTTGGTTCCCGTTTGCTGGATTGAAGACTTACGCACGGCCATCAGTAATTGAAGAAAAAAATGTTCGTCAAATTTTAACCGATTTACTGCTTCATTTAATACTGATATTGATTCAGCAAAATGGATATTCCTAAGCGCTTGATTTAATGGGCACAAATCATGCTGATTCGTGAATTCCAGTGAAAAATGATCAGGAATTTCTTCCAGTGAATCTAAAATAGTCTTTATTAATCGCCGCAAAGTCCGACTGTCAATACGTGTTTTTTTCAATTCAGCCGGTATCGAATAAAGTGGAATCACTAAACCAGAATTAACTGGGTCCTCATCATCCCTTAGCTTATCGTATTCCGGGTGTACGATCTGGAAGCCGTTAAAAAATTCCACTTTCCCGCTTACCGCTAGACGGTCACCAATCTTGATTGCTCTTTTCATATACTGGGCAGCGTTGAACCATGTGAGGTTTAGCATCCCTTTCCCATCAGATAAAATTGCCTGAAAGTACTGGCGACGTTTCCCCTGGCGTATGCCCGCTGCTTCCACATTGCCGACTACAGTGGCCTCTTTGTCTTTTTGAAGTTTAGAGATTAATGTAATTGTTGTGCGGTCTAAATGTTTTCGGGGATAATAATGGAGAAAGTCCGCAACACTATGAATACCGATGGCTGACAGTGCGTCTGCCCTAGTCGGGCCGATACCTTTAATGGAATGAAGTGATGTGGAGAGCGTGGGAGCCTTTTCAGGCACTAGGAATTAATTCCATTCCTTTCGGTAGGTATAGGTGACAGTCTGAGACCCGTTAGCAGGAATACTCAGTGGGAAATGAATAGTGGAGGCATCCTTTTTGCGATAATTGGCAGAAGCATCCCGCACTACCCAATCTCCATAAATATGTTCGATCATGCGAATCTTTATTTCTGAAGCAAGAGTATTTATAACTTCAATGCTGATAGTTCCTTCTTCGCTTTTACGTTGCCGGTCATAATTCAAAACAGTTCGCTTTCCCATTACATCAAAGGCTCGACCAGAAACAATGGTGGCCGTTGCCCCTTTGGGCACCTGCCGAATCTCATCTTCACCTACAAATTCAATATTTCCTTGATTCCCCGTTTGGTATAATTGAATTTTTCCCTGCGGCAAGGATACGCCCAAATTATTGTTTTTTATATTGGCAATTTGATATTCAATTGCGAGTGGTTCTTCACGTTGGCTACGTTCGTCATTTTCAAATAAATAGGTTTTCTGAAAGGAGACCCTTTTTGATGAATAGAGGCGGGTGGTAATACTTTCTTCTCCCATGAGACCAATTTTTCCCCCTAGTTGATAGATATGGTAATCACCCAATTGATCTTCTTGGGGTTCCGCATTTTCTTGGGGTGAATTCATGGTTTTCATCATTAAGGGCGGTACATTCATATGACCGTTCTGCTTCAAGTTTCCTTCCACCAGTTGGAGCGATACATTCTCAAAATCCAGATTACTGTTATTCTTGATATAAGCTTCAGCCAAAAACTCTGCTCCATTACCCGATTCATCCAATATAAGTCGATAAATGGCATCCCAGTCAAACCCTTTGGAAAGATAGATAAGGTTTCCTCTTACAGGTCCCAATTTCTTGTTTGGGGAGATATTCCACGTGAGGGAAGGCTTATACATGACATTTTCCAGTAACCCAGGGGCATTAATATAATCAATACGATTCCGGTTAAAAGAAATGACAGACCGTCTACGCTGTATAGTAATAGTATTACCCGCTACTTCCACCAGTGTGCCGGTCATAGCTTTATCATTGATGAGTTTGATGTCAACGGTTTGACCTAAAAAATCATAAAGACGGTCTGCAAAATGGAACACGTCCTGATTGAGACGTTGCATGTTAACGGTAGCATTGTCAAGGGTCAAAAATGGAGAATCCTTGATCAAACCAGATGGAAGTATATCCCATGAGATGCTGGCTTCACCCGGCTGCATATTCCATGCAACGGGCTGTTTGATAAGGGCGAATCCGTCCTTATACATAGTCATGGTGGCATGATTTGATTGACCTGATATGAGGGCCATCAAGGTAATAATTCCAATAATTTTCTTCATTGAAGCATTTCCAGATTAGCTTTTATAAGTTCGAACTCTGCCGTCATATCCTGCAGTTTTTTCTTTTCATTTTCAATTATATTGGCAGGAGCAGAGTTCATAAAATTTTTATTTTCAAGTTTATCCCTTACACCAAGTAGATGTCTTTCCAGTTCACTCAAACGTTTTGAAAGACGTGCATATTCTTGCTTCGAATCTATTAATCCTTTGAGCGGAACAAACAGTTCCATTTTTTGTACTACGGCTGTGGCAGATTGATCGGGTTTTTTCAAATCCCGCCCTAATGTCATGTCATCAACTTTTCCTAAGGTTCGAATAATTTCATCAAATGATTCAATGAGTGTTTTGTTTCCATTTACATTACGAATCACCAAATCCGCTTTTTTCCCGGGGGGTACATTCATGCCGCTTCGAATGGTACGAACTGCCGTAATTATATCCTTTAACAGTGTTATAGAATCATCTGCTTCTTTGTCTTCAAAGGATGAATCACCATTCAACCAAAGAGTTACAATTAAATCTGCGTCATTTTCATTACGGAAATGGGCCCACAGTTCTTCAGTTATAAAGGGCGCATAAGGGTGCAATAATCTCAAAATACCTTTGATTACGTGGACCGATACTGCTCTTGCAACATTTGCTTTTTCCGCATCTTCTCCGTAGAAACGCGTTTTGGCAATTTCGATATACCAATCGCAGAAATCGCTCCAAGTAAATTCATAAATTGCCTTGGCCGCTTCATTAAAATGAAAACGGTCTAATTGGCGATTCACCTTGATTGCTGTCTGGTTCAGTTGGCTTAAAATCCACCGTTCCGGCAAGTCTAATTCAACTGATTTCAGATCGATTACTGGAACTTTCCCTCCTTCGAGATTCATCTGAACAAAACGAGATGCATTCCATATCTTATTCATGAAATTTCTTCCGACTTCAAGTTGCGAATTAGAGAATAAAACATCCAATCCTTGTGGAGCCATAAGCATAACCCCAAAGCGTACCGCATCCGTACCGTATTCTTTAAACAAATCAAATGGATCGGGTGAATTGCCTAAGGATTTACTGAATTTTTTCCCTGTTTTATCTCGAAGTATGGATGTGAAATAAACATCTTTAAATGGAAGGTCATCCAAAAATTCATATCCGGACATTATCATTCTGGCCACCCAAAAGAATATGATATCCGGTCCCGTCACCAGTGCATCGGTTGGATAAAATGTTGTTAGGCTTTGATTTTTTTCCGGCCAAGAATGAACGCTGAAAGGCCATAGCCAAGATGAAGCCCAAGTATCCAATACATCTTCATCCTGAGTCCAGTTTTCCGGGTCTTGCGGACCATCAACTGATACGTGTAATTGTGTCGAATCCTCATTGTGGTACCAGACGGGAATCTGATGCCCCCACCATAGCTGCCGACTAATACACCAGTCTTTGATATTCTCCATCCAATGATTATAGGTCTTTTTCCAATGATCCGGGTGAAACTTGATCTGGCCAGAATTGACTGCTTTCAGAGCCGGTTTGGATAGTTCCTCCATTTTTAAGTACCATTGCTCCGACATATAATATTCAATTGGTACCTGCCCCCGTTCAGAATATCCCACATTGTGGGTATAATCTTCGATCTTATCAATTCCATCTTCAGCTTTTAAACTGGCAACGACTGCTTCCCGTGCGGCTTCCCGAGTAAGCGATTGATATTTACTGGGTACATTTGTGTTCAAAGAACCATCATTATTCATAATATTTATGAATTCCAAGTTATGATTCTCGCCCATAAAAAAATCATTCGGGTCATGGGCTGGTGTAACTTTTACACATCCAGTACCAAACTCAGGATCGACATGTGTATCAGCAATAATTGGAATCTCACGGCTTACCAATGGTAGGGTAACGGTTTTTCCAATAAGGGATTTATATCGATCGTCATCGGGATGAACCGCAACTGCCGTATCCCCGAGCATAGTTTCGGGGCGGGTTGTGGCCACAACTATATAGTCATCTTGATTTGTTATCGGATAACGAAAATACCATAGCTTACCATTCAATTCTTTATGGATCACTTCCTCATCACTAATAGCCGATTTGGATACGGGACACCAGTTTACCAATCGGTGCCCACGGTAGATAAGACCCTTCTCGTATAGTTTGACAAATGCTGATGAAACTGCTCGAGAATATCCTTCATCCATTGTGAATCGTTCCCGCCTCCAATCACAAGAACATCCCAGTTTTTTCAGTTGGTTTATGATAATTCCACCATACTTTTCTTTCCAATCCCAGGCATGGGCGATGAATTCATCACGTGTAATGCTATCTTTGGATACTCCCTTGGATTCCAGCATTTCGACCACTTTAGTTTCGGTAGCAATGGAGGCATGATCCGTACCAGGGATCCAACAAGCGTTTTTCCCGTCCATCCTGGCCTTACGAATCAGTATATCCTGAATGGTATTATTCAGCACATGACCCATAGTTAACATACCAGTTACATTTGGCGGAGGAATTACAATTGAATACGATTTTTTTGAGGATGCATCATCCCCGTGGAAATAGCCATGATCCAGCCAATGTTGATACCAATGATCTTCCAGCTTATCCCAGTTATAAGTTTTATCAAGTTGTGGCGTTGACATGAAGTTTTAATCTAATGTATTGAAAAAATCAAATTACGATAGTAGGCTACCTTTCTAAAATTAAACTGAATGCTGTGGTCAATTTTAGTACGTTTTGATTAGCCTTTATCAAATTACCGGAAATAATTCGACCCAAATTGCGCATAACCTTGAATCCAATATTTGGATTTTTTTCACAAATATTATATAAATCCGATTTATCCAATTTAACCAATACACATGCCGTTTCAGCTCGAACATTGGCAGTTCTACGGTCACCTTCGTTAAGCATGGACATTTCGCCAAAAAGCGGATTGACATCGCTTGATAACTTTAAAATCGCTTTTTCACGGTTATCTGATTCACTTTTATTCATGGATAATGTTAAAGCCTGATTGATCTCAACTTCACCTTCAAGTAACAAGTAAATACAATCTC
>PBBH01000041.1 GCA_002716525.1 Fidelibacterota bacterium
GATGACGATTTGCACTAGTTTGGCTTTAGGAATCTCTGGAAAAGATGCGGCAAAATTTTCATTTCTTTTAGCAATACCTGCTATTTCAGGAGCAGGTTTGTTGATGGCTTTGGATATGAAAGGTGGACCTATTTCAATCCCAATAACACAATTAATGGCTGCTTTTATCAGTTCATTCTCTGTCGGGTATATTTCTTTAAAATGGTTATTAGGTTTATTAGAAAGTGGTAAGTTTCATCGCTTTGGTTATTATTGTATAACCGTTGGGTTGATTACATTCTGCATGGGTTAAAATGGTAAGATATAAAATAAATAATACTCCCTTTAACAAATCAATTCAGTTATTAGAAAAAGGTAACATAAATCCCATATATTTTTTAATGGGAGAGGATCAATACCTCCAGCAATTATTTTCTGAGAGATTAGCAAATATCTTATTTAATAATGAGCCCATTCAAAAGACGATGCTTATACCAGATGAAATGAAATCAAATGATATTATTGATCATTTAACTTCTGCTGATTTATTCAGCAGTAAAAAACTTTTTTTACTCCGTAGTCCATCTACTCTAAAAGGAAAATCTAGAGATGAATTACTTGAATATTGTAGAAATCCTATCAATGGTCATTTCCTTATTATCCTACAGGATGAGTATGGTGCAAGTAATAAATTTTTAGCATCTTTAATCGAGATAGTAAATTCAATTTCATGTTCTACACCATTCGATAATGAAATGATTTATTGGGCAAAAAATTTCTTTCAAGAGAATGATGTCAATAATGTACCACTTGAGATTTTAAAATCTGTCATTGAAATTGCGGGAGATTCACTTAACCATTTAAAAAATGAAATTGATAAAATTGCAATTTCATCAGAATCAAATAATGAAATAAAAAAGTCCGATATTGAAAAATTTTCAGGATGGAAAAGAAAATTTCGACAATTTGAATTTTTAAATTATTTGGGCCAAAAAAAACTGAAAGAAACTATGCAAATCGGTCGTGCATTGGTATCACAAGATATATCCATGATACACTTAATATACCCACTCACCGAATTTTTCCAGGAGTTATTATTTTTTAAGATTTCCAAGGGAACAAATAGAGTAAAAAAACGTTACACCAGATTATCACCTAGTGTGAATAAGCAGTTACCCAATTATGCAAACCGATATACAAGTAAAGAAATCATTCTTGCACTCAAACGATTGGCCCGGATTGATCGTCAACTAAAAACGTCCCGGATTAAAGATGAATCAGCTATCACCGAATTTGTCTATGCAACCCTTAGCAATGGATAATCAATTCCGTTATACGGATGAAGAATTAATTGCACGTTTCCAGGAAGGTGATGAACAGGCTTACACCGAGTTAGTAAACCGCTACCGAGATAAACTCATAACATTTGTTTATCGTTTTGTGAATGAATTTGAAAAAGCAGAAGATATTGTCCAGGATACAATGTTTAAATTGTATACCCATAAGCATTATTATCGGAATATTGCGAAATTTTCTACATGGATTTATACAATAGCCGGGAATTTAGCTAAAACGGAATTACGCAAGAGAAGAACCCGTAAAGAGATAAGAATCAGTCAAATGGGCCCTGAAGACCGTGATTATGAACTTCCATCTGTTGCACCTGATACGGATGAGGTAGCCCAAAGTGAATACATTGAGAAAAAAATACAGGCTGCAATCCAAAAACTCCCGCTTCATTTTAGAACAGTAACTATCTTACGAGATATTCAGGAACTTTCATATGAAGAGATTAGTAAGATAGTAGATGTTCCACTGGGAACTGTAAAATCCCGGATTAATCGGGCAAGAATTCAGCTTCGAAAAGAATTAATAGATTTAAAATAGGAGAATACATATTAATGGATCGCTACCAATTTGAAGATGCCATTTCAGCATATTTAGAAAATGAATTAAGTTTATCTGAGAGACAGGCATTTGAGACGTATATGAACGCAAATCCTGATGCCAAAGAACTTGTAGATGCAATCAGGTTGACAATGAAATCGATGAAAAATTTACCTGTAATCAAAACTTCTGATAATTTTATTTCGAATTTGTCAAAAAGAATTGAATTTGAGAAAAACCGACCTTCTAAAAAGATAGTTAAACGGCCTTCAAAATCTTTGTTCGGATTCACACCATTGTATGCAGGTCTAATGACCGTGCTGGTGGCTTCTTTTATTACTGTTGGTGTAAACCTGTGGTCCGTAAATGAAAAATCGGTTGATATTGCACCGGCTTTTACAGGAAATATTTCCGAAACACCGAAACCGGCTTCTATGCTTCCAACTTTACCAACAGATAGTAAAACTATGCTAACTGCTACAAATGTAGATACAGCTGATTCCACAATAGATAAAAAGAAAAAATATAAGTTGGACGATAAAGTTAAATTTGTAAAAGACCAGCATTAATTAACAAAAAAATAAATTAAATTAAATTCCTGTTGTTGATGTATTTCACTTCAGGGATTTTTACTTTTTGGTATGTCATTCTACCGACAAATCGCCGTACTTCTCCTTTTTTTCTTAATTCTCTTCATATTTATTTATCCTAATCAAAACGGTTTTATTTATCTTATCTTCAAAGGTGTTGCCATTGGTGGGCTCGTTGTCATCTTTATCTCCTTCGCATTTCCGCAAGTTTTCAAAATTAGAGAAATACAAAAAGTGGACATAGAAGATTCAGAAATTGGTCTAAAAGAACCATCCTTTTCTATGTATGTCAAAACCCAGTATAAAAGATTATTGTTGCAAATACTTGACTTGGTTAAGAATGTTAATTCCAAGTTTTCTGCTGCGATATATATGATTGATTCTGAGAATAAAGGATATACTTGCCAGGAAAAATCTTATCCCGATTTTTCAGATTTTATAGAAACTGATAATGAAATAATAGCTGAAATAGTCAAAAAAAGAAAACCAAGTTTATTTAAAAAAAGTAATAAAAACACAGGCTGGGATGAATTGCTTGGGTCGAGGACTTGGCGTGGTAGTGAAACAATAATAGGTTTTCCTGTATTATATGATGAAAATATCGTTGGTGTTTTAATAGTATATATGGATCATTTTTCATCTATACTTGATCGGGATCAGCAAATTATAGAAAGACTCAGTCAATTTATTACTCATGGAATGGAAGATTTAGAGCACATGGAAGCGCTCATGATTGATAATCAATTTAACTTTCGCTTGGCGAATTTATTTGATCAATTTGAAGTAAAATCTGATGAATCTGAATTATTTGAATCTATTCGTAGTATATGTCGCTCCTTTTTTCAATATGATAAATTGACCATTGTTTTATCGAGTGAAGATAAAGAAGAAGCTGTTATCAAACTTGTAGATGGACTTCTTGATGATGCTGACGAAGGCATGGAATTTAAAATTCAAAACAGTCTTCATGGGAAGGCCATCCAAGATAATACAATTTTCTGCTCGAATTCATGGTTTGATGAATATCCTAATATGGGGCGATTTAAATCAGGCGACATGAATGAATATAATTTTATGTCTGTTTTAAGCATTCCACTTAGATCAGATGGTGAATCCAGAGGTGCAATTACTTTGGAACTGTTGAGATCAAAGGTCTATTCTGATACAGATATCAGATTACTTAAACTATTGTGCAGTAAAATAAGCACCATCCTGAACTGGCAGAAGGCATATAAAAAAGTACATCTTACCTCAATTCATGATGGGTTAACGGGACTTCTTAATCATAAAGCGTTTTTGAATCGATTTGAAGAAGAAATCAGCAGAGCTGATAGATTTAATCAAATGTTTGGCTTGGTTATCTTGGATTTGGATAAGTTTAAGTCGGTTAATGATTCATATGGCCATTTATATGGTGATTATGTACTTGAGGACGTTGCAAAAATTATTTCTGAAAGCGTTCGAACCATTGACGTGGTTGGACGCTATGGTGGAGAGGAATTTGCTGTTTTGCTAATCAATTCGGATATTGAAGATTGTATACCTGTGGCTGAAAGGATTGTAAAGTCAATTGAAGCAAAAACGTTTTTAAAAAGTAGTATTGCTACTAATATAACAATCAGCGGAGGATTAGCTGGATTTCCTCGTCATGCCAAACAGGTCAAAGATTTAATTGAAAAAGCAGATAAGGCGATGTATGAATCAAAATCTATTGGTGGGAATAGAGTAACGATCACTACTGATGCGTAATAAATACCTTCTGTTTTTCGGAACATCAGCGTTTCTTAAATGTTTAGATTCCCGAGAAGAAATTCAAATGAAAATAAACCAATTAATTGTCACACTTTTTTTAATACTCGGATTTTTTGGATGTGGGACGTCATCAGCTAATACCCCAAGTCCACAAAATGAAGTCCTTAGCAAGCAGAAATTAGAAAAAGCACCTAATCCTGAAGGGTTACGCCATTTTATGGATGGTCAGATGATGCTGAATCAGGGTGATTTCGCCCTAGCAATTTTAGAATTTCAGCAAGCATTGGAACTGGATCCTGGAGTTGGAGCGATTCATACATCTATTGCAGAGTGTTATTGGAATTTGGGGAAAGCGCCCATGGCTGAAAAACACCTTAAATTAGCGCTTGCTTTAGATCCTAAGGACAGCCAAGCACTCAACATGTTGGCAGATCAATATATTCTTCAAAAAAATTATGAAAGAGCACAAAAATCCTTTGAAGAATTGCATGTATTAAAACCAGACGAGGTAAGATATATTATTGCATTGGGCGAACTTGAAAAAATAAAAAAGAATTATTTAGAATCATTAGAACTATATCTAAAAGCCCATAAGCTTGAACCATCGCGGTTAGAATTATTGGAAACAGCTGGAAGATTAGCGTTTCAAATCAAAGATTTTGATCGTGCCCAAGTTATTTTTAAACAATTGACTATTCTTGACCCAAATCAACCCAGATTAATGGGGGTTTTTATTGACCTTGTTATGAATTCAAAAGATTACCAAGAAGGAATCGATGTAATAAACTCTTTAAATATGAAACATGGCGAATCTCCTGAGAGAATGGCTCAAATGGGATTGTTGATGTATCAAATAGGGGAAAAAGAAAAGGCAATAGATTTACTAGAGTCAGCTATTCAAGATTTACCTCAAAACACGAATTTTTATTTTTCATTATTTGATTTATACATGGATGAGAATGAAAATGAAAAAGCAACTAAGATCGCCGATCAATTAATTACAAGTTTGCCTGAAGATTGGCGTGGCTACTATAGCCGATCTCTTGTATATATGAATGAGAAGAATTTTAAAGAAGTCATCTCACTTTTGGAGCCTGTTGCCGATACTTTTGAAAAAATTTATTCAATTCAATATTTACTAGGATTAGCTTATAACCAATTGAAGCAATATGAAGTAGCAAGAAAATATTTTAATCGGGCATTAACAATCAGGCCCAATTCCGCTAATGTGCTTCATTCTATTGCCATTTTATATGATGAATTGAAGGAATGGGATAAATCGGATCAAATTTATAATCAGCTAATTCAATCTGATAGTTCTGATGCACAAGCATGTAATAATTATGCTTATAGCCTTGTGGAGAGAAATCAAAGTTTAGATAAAGCACTCAAGATGGCAAAGAAAGCGATCAATATAGAACCTGAGAATCCATCTTATTTAGATACCATTGGGTGGATTTATTTCAAATTGAATAATCATGAAAAAGCAAAAGAATATATAGAAGCATCTATAAAAATTAATGGAGATAATGCTGTCGTCCTTGAACATCTAGGAGATATTTTCATGAAAACTCATAGAAAGGATGACGCATTAAAATATTATCAACGGGCTTTGAATCTAGATAAAAATAATGCTCGGTTAATTAAAAAGGCATCATCTGAATAAACTATTATATGCATTCATATTGTTCATCCTGATTACAGGGTGCACACAGTTACCATCTTTTGAATCTGAACCGTACTTAGAACAACAGACAGCCCTTCCAAATATAGATGATAAAAAATTCTGTCGGGGTAAAGGGTATATTATTTCGGAAGGAGAAATGAAAGGCCGATTGAATTTTACTTTTACATCTTCTCGAGATACAGCCTTTATTCAATTCAAAGATTTAATTGGGAGAAAAACGCTTTTTCTTATTTTAAGTGATAAATCGATTGATGCGTGGGATATGCTCCATAATCAACGATATGACAAAGCCTCAATTCTTCTTTCTCTGCCATTTTTTGAAATGATCCAACCTGATGATATGCGAACATTCCTGTGGGGAGAAATTCCGAAAATATTTTCTGATCCAGAGATCATAAAAAATCAATCTGAACAAATTTCCGGTGGAATTCAATTTCGATCAAATCAAACGGAGCATGGCCCACTGGTTGAGCATGTCACTTTTAACATGAAAGATGAAAGACAAAAAATTGAACTAGTATTAATGGACCGTGAATATGATGCGCAATATCCTCATCTAATTCGGAAAATTCCAGATTCAATTCCACCAATAAAGGTAAATTCATGAAAATTTCAGTCATAATTCCTGTTTATAATGAGGTGGGATCATTAAGAGAACTTTACGGCGAGTTAGTACAAGCTCTGGCACCGTATGAAAAATATGAAATTCTTTTTATTGATGACGGTTCTACTGATGGTTCTTTTGATGTCATCAAGGAATTAGGTGAAACGGATACCCATATTAATTTATTTCAATTCCACCGGAATTATGGAAAATCGGCAGCACTGGCAGAGGGCTTCAAATATGCTGAAGGTGATCAAATCATTACGATGGATGCAGATTTACAGGATGATCCTTCGGAAATAACAAATTTGATTCAAAAGCTTGAAGAGGGTTTTGACCTTGTTTCAGGGTGGAAAAAAAATCGTAAAGACCCTTTATCAAAAAAGTTGCCATCCAAATTATTCAATTTTATAACCCGGTTATTTACCGGGGTTAGAATCCATGATTTTAATTGCGGTTTAAAAATATATCGCAAAGCAGTGATCAAAACATTAGATATTTATGGAGGGAGGCATCGATATATACCTGCCTTAGCAGGGCAGAAGAAATTCAAAGTGGCTGAAATAGTTGTTAACCATCGTCCACGTATGCATGGTGTGACCAAATATGGAGGCTCTCGTTTTTTTCACGGATTATTTGATTTGATATCGATTTTATTTTTATCAAGATACACTCAGAGCCCACTTTATTTTTTCGGAAAAATTGGACTTTTTACCTTTCTGATTGGATTGGGTGTTGATTGTTATGTTATTTATTTAAAGTACTTTTTAGGAGAACCTTTTGCAAAACATATGGCACTTCTGATGTTGGGTGTGCTGATTATTGTTATCGGGATTCAATTCTTTTCCATCGGTTTGNTAGGTGAAATGATTGCNAACTCAAATCAGGATAAAGAATCCCGNATAAAAGGTATTTATAAATCTTAAACGTTTAAGNTTACCCTGATGCGTATTGTGCTTGTGGGACCATTTCCGCCTTACCGAGGTGGGATTTCTATGTTNAACCATTCCTTGGCAAAGGAATTATCNAAGGGGCATGAAATCCATAGGGTATCATTTTCCTTGCAATATCCTAAGTCATTATTCCCGGGNAAATCACAGTTTTTTGATTTTGAAGATGAAAAAGTGGAAAGATTGATCAATTCGGTGAATCCATTTTCATGGAAAAAGACAGTAAAATATATTAATAATACCGAACCAGATGTGGTCATTTTCCAGTATTGGATGCCCTTCTTTGCTCCAGCATTTTCATCGATTGCTAAAGGAATTAAGAAAGGGTCTGGCGCCAGTATCTTAGTGAATTGTAATAATATCACTCCTCATGAGCCTCGAGCTACCGATTCTCTGATGACAGCCAAGTTTTTCAGTTATTGCGACGGGTTTATTGTCATGTCTAAAACGGTGGAAGAAGATTTACTTCGGATTCAATCCAATNCAAAATATAGAAAAACACCACACCCAGTTTATGATGTATTTGGNAAATCTCTGGATCAGAAAAAGGCAAAATCTATGCTTGGCATTGGAGATGAAAAGGTTATTTTAAATTTTGGACTTATTCGNGATTATAAAGGATTAGATCTNTTAATTGAATCCGCCAAATACCTTAAGGTAGAATTGAATAATTTTAAAATCCTNGTTGTAGGTGAATGTTATGGAAATGAAAACAATTATTTNCAATTAGCTGAAAAAAATAATGTTGCGGATGTGATTGACTTTTGTTTTGAGTTTGTGCCNAATGAAAGTGTGAATCAATATTTCTGCGCTGCNGATTTAATTGTTTTACCTTATAAATCTGCAACCCAAAGNGGTGTTATACCAATTGCCTATCATTTTGATAAACCGGTAGTTGTGTCAAATGTTGGAGGATTACCAGAAATCGTGCAGGACGGTAGAACGGGATTCATTTGTGAACCAGACGCAAAACAAATTNCTGAACGGATTAAAAAATATTTTAATTCTGACCCGAAAATNTTTTCATCATATATTTCAGAATATAAAAGGCAGTTTTCTTGGGAAATTTTTGTAAAAGTTTTGTTAGAGTTAATTGAGTCTTGAANCTGCGATCTGTTAATCTATTCGTATTAAACTGGAATGGCCGAGATCTGACACTGGATTGCCTTTCTTCCCTTGAAAAGATTACNTATCCTAATGTAAAANTTTATGTTATTGATAATGGATCCTCNGATAATTCCGTCACGGNGATACGAAATCAATTTCCTGATTATGAAATAATTGNATTACCNGAAAATTACGGATTTGCCAGGGGNAATAATGCTGGATTTGAATTAGTCAAACAAAAAGCAGATTACACCATTTTCTTGAATAATGATACAATCGTTGATCCTAATTTTGTTGAACCGTTAATAAATGCAATGGAATCCAATTCAACTGTGAAACAGTCAACGCCAAAAATATTTTATGCGGATAATNTAGACTACATTTGGTTTGGAGGAGGTAAAGTAAGTCTATGGGCAGGGTGGATCCGTCATCTTGGTATCCGGCAAAAAGATTCAATGCAGTTTTCGTTTNATCGGAATGTTGATTATGCGACTGGTTGTTGTGTTTGTATGCGCACAGTGGATTTTGAATCGATAGGTATGTTTGATGAATCATTTCTCATGTATGGAGAGGATGTAGATTTATCACTTCGCTTCAGAAAGCAGGGTGGCCAAATTCTTTTTGTTCCTGAATCAAAAATATGGCATAAAGTATCGTCCTCCATAGGCACACAATTTTCAATTAGAAAATGGAAAAGAAAAAATATTGGGAAAATGAAATTAGTAACTAAACATGTTCATCCAGCTCAGTTGCCAATTGTCATGCCTTTAGCAATTTTAGTCAGCATTTTAGAATTATTTATTACAATTATCTTAGGATTTGGTAGGAAACATTCATGAAAGGATTTTCGGAAAATTATTGGGCTATGAGATCCAATCAGTATGATAAAGTTAGTTGGGTAAAGGANACTGATTTTATAGATGCATTTTTAGGGATGCTAAAACATGTAAATTATAATACGATTCTTGAGGTAGGTGTCGGAACGGGAGCCATGGCTAAGCAAGTTGCTGATAGAATCGGTCCATTAACGGGTATTGATATCAGTCAGGAAATGATCGATCAGATTGATCATCCAGGCGTTACACCGATGGTTGCCAATGCCCATGATTTGCCTTTTGATAATGCATCTTTTGAAATGATTTATATGCGAAATGTAATTCATTACATCGATAATCCGATATTGGCATTCTCTGAAATTCATCGATGCATGAAAAATGGTGGGACGTTTTTATTTTCACAGGTGATTCCACCAGATGATTCTATCTCAGAAGAATATGATTGGTTGATTGGACGAGATATTCATTATCCTACAAAAAGTGAGATATTAAGATTATTTTCCATCTTTAGNGGTGTGTTGACAAACGATTTTGTTCTCGAAGATCAAAGTATCATAAATTGGTTANANAATACTTGTGATAATGAAGAGAAAAAACAGNACATTATTGATCGACACCATAGTACTTCCGATAAATATCGAGCCATGGCAAATTATCAGGAAACCGAGAATGATATATTAGTTAATATTAAACACTTAATAGTAATTGGTGAAAAATGAGTCGGTATAGAGAAATTAGNCAATTTAGAAAGTCATTTGATGTAGTNACCAATTGGATTCATTATCCAATTGCAACCTATTTCTGTGCCCTATTGAGTTATACGCCTATTACACCCAATATGATCACTTTATTGGCTATTCTATCTGAGTTGGCAGCCATCTACCTGATTATTAATGATTTTAGTAATTATCTCATTCTTATTGTTATTCTATTACAACTCGGATGGATATTGGACCTTATGGATGGCATGATGGCGCGATTTAAACGAATAGGGTTTTATCATCCGGAAAGACCATCCTATAAAGGCTATTATCTGGATGCAGTNTCAGACCATGTATTAAAATTTATGATCATTGGCGNATTGGGNTATCAATTGAGTAAAACCCATGAGTATGGTTGGGAGATAGGCATGCTTGCATTGATTATCCATGCTATCACGCAAACAGAGCATACATTGAGGGAATTGATTACAAAAAGTGCANAAAGCACACAACTTAGCATTGATAGAANATTGAAAGACCATATNGCATTATTGATGAATAATATCTACTTATTCTATTTGGTTTTTATTCCCATGAATCGCGTTGATTTATTGCTTATCATTTTTACAGGGGTTGGGCTATTATTATTCTTAAAACGGGTAGTCTATTTTTGGATAAATGAGTCCTAATCTAATTTGAACATCCCNAGCATTAGACCNNATNTTTATTCAAAAACAANTAGCCATGTCCGATAGATTNCCATCTGNAGAATCTCANATTAAGTTTTTAAAAATTCTTTGTTGTCCTGATTGCTACAACAGTTTATCGGAGGATAATGAGTGTAAATCATGTCTTAAAGTTTATCCAGAATATGGAGGAGTTGTAGCGCCTATTTCTGATACAATATTGCAAAAAGAGATAAAGCATACTTTTATNCTTAAAAAAACATTAAAAGATAAAATTAAAAATAATATNCCTATGCCTGATGAGCGANTGTGGAGTCCANANGCAAAAAAGTTAATCAAAAGGATATTGATTGAAAAAAATCCTGATNNACCCAATANNTATGTNGTGAANATGGGAAGTGGCGTTGAATCATTTTATAAAAAAATATTCAGCTCATTCAAAAGTTTAATTCGGATTGGAATTCCCCATTCTGGATATGTAAATGCATATGGTGATGCTATGGCGCTTCCTTTGAAAAGCGNTTCGGTGGACTTATTTATTTCAAGTTCTGTNATAGAACATTTATCCAANCCAGAGAAAGCGGTATCTGAATTATTCAGAACCATTAAGCCAGGAGGTCTTGTCTATGCAGAAATACCATTTATTGGGGCATATCATATGGCTCCCAACGATTATCAACGATACACAATAAGTGGCATAGAGGCATTATTTAGTAGGCACGGATTTTTTTTAGAAAATAAGGGTATATGCTCAGGGCCNGTTACTGCATTAGTACTTTTAATTCAACATGCAATTNTAGAGGCTATGCCAATTGGTTCTGTCCAATTTTTGTTAAGGGTTATCTTAACTTGGGTATTTCACCCATTGAAATATTTAGATTATTTTTTTAGTCGTTTAAAATGGGGAGAGTATCTAGCATGTAATTTTTTCTATCTGGGCAGAAAGCCAGCATAGATGAAAATACTATTCATTGCACCTTATATCCCCTCAGACATGAGTGGCCATGCCGGCCCTAAACTCATGTATCGTAATATTCTTTCACTATCTAGATCTCATCAAATAACATTGGCTTCATTTATTGATTCTAATGAACAAAATATGGCCAGTATCCTCGAAGATTCGGGAATCGAAGTCCATACTGTAAATTATCCCAGAAATCAAAAATCTATGTCAGGGAAATTGGNTTCAGGTATTCACAATATTAGTCCGATGATATCCTACTTGAAAGGAGATGAGCCATTCTTTTTTGCAAAATATAATAAAAAAGAAATGAAAAACCTTATTTCAAGATTGATNACAAATAATGCGTTTGATTTAGTTCAAGTGGAATACAATGTGATGCACCATTATTCGGCTTTATTTGAAAACACACCATCTGTGATAGTTTTTCATGATGTTTCAACCAAGNTACATGAGCGNGGACAAAGTGAAGGCAANACTTACAATAAACGGTCATATNAAATTGCAAAAAAGATAGAAGCTGATATTGCTAATAAATTTGATGGTGTGGTAACCCTGACTCAAGAAGATCAATTNTATTTAAAAAAGTTGGGTTGCATAAAAGAAATTCATGTTATCCCTCCCCAAGTTAAGATTTTAGAGAANATTGATGTTCAAAAGGTCCCAAATACAATATGTTTTGTTGGTTCCTTTAATAGAGAACCTAATGTTCATGCTGTTGAATTGTTGATTAATGATATTTATTCAATAATCACTGTACCTGTGGTATTGAATATTGTGGGTAAAGACTTACCCAGTGAATTGCAGAAACAAATTAATGAGATTAAAGGCATTAACTACTTAGGCTTCATTGATGACATTGATCAATTTCTTGCATCACAAATGTTAATGATAGCTCCTATCCAAATTGGTGCAGGTTTAAAAATGAAAATTCCCCATGCATTGGCTTCTGGCACGGCTGTGATCACAACACCTGTAGGTGCAGAGGGGATTGCTATCAATTCGGAGAATGGATTGTGGGTTTGTAATAGTAAACGAAACATGGTGGATAAAATTAATGAGGTCTTAGGTCAGGATGCTCTGCTGAAAGCAAGAGGTGAAGCAGGGAAAANCGCTGTAAGATCTTTATTTTCAGAAAGTATGATAATTGCAAAATTTGAAGCATTGTATAAGCAATTGGTCCACANATGAACACAGCCAGCAAAATAGCTAAAGAAACCACTGTTACATTCTCTGGATTAGTGTACGGNAATTTCAATCGTTACTTATATTCTGCACTATTGGCGCGGTGGGTGGGTGCTGAATTNCTTGGTATTTATTCTTTAGCCAATGCGATTATGCTCATTTCAGAAGTGGTNGCTAAAATGGGTTTGGAAACAGGTGCGATGCGGTTTGTCAGTCGGTTAAATCCTGAGTTGGATCAAGAAAAGATTCAAAAGATAATCGCATCTGCTTTAAGAATGACTACAATATTTTCGTTGGTAATTATGGTTGCATTGATCATTTCATCAGGTGCCATTGTGACGAATATTTTAAATGGACCACCCTTACTTAAATTGGTAATCATTATTTTTGCTATTGCAATTCCATTCAATGCACTTACCTTGGTTTCAGCTTTTGCAACACAGGGATTCAAAAGACTTAAATATAAAATACTCGTAACCCAGTTTTTGAACCCAACACTATTGTTGACAACCATGGTGATATGTTATTGGTTCATTTCAGCTGAATCTGCACTTATGGCACCAATGCTGATTACAGGAATAATCGGTTTCTTTGTAATGTTGGGTGTATTGAAGAAAGTTACCGGTGTATCCAATAATCAAATCATAAAAGCTAAAGTTGATACATCTTTATTTAATTTTTCATATCCCCTAATGTTTGTAACGATACTGCAAACCTTCATGCATTGGATGGATATTCTTATGTTAGGTTATTTTACCGATGCAACCACTGTTGGATTATATCATCCTGCAGCTAGGACGGCTGGATTACTTCAGGCCTTACTGCTTTCATTTATAAGTATTTATGCACCAATGATGGCCCAATTCCATAGAGAAGGTGACCGTAAAAAAATGGACGATACTTATAAACTGGTTAGCCGTTGGTTATTGATGTGTGCTATCCCGATTTCGGCTATTTTCATTATTTTCCCGGGAAAAGTGATGTTACTGTTTGGACCGGAGTATCTGCCTAGTGCAAAAATTTTAGTCATTTTAACAGGCGCGACATTTATTCAAGCTATATTTGGCGCGGCGGGGCCAACCTTGAGTATGTCTGGACATACAAAATTAGTACTGTGGAACACCATCGGCGCTTTTGCGCTCAACTTTGGTTTAAATATATTTTTAATACCGAATTATGGTATTATTGGTGCAGCTATTGCCACATTAACATCTCTGATTGTTGTAGGATTTGCACGGACTATTGAGGTGAGTGTTATCCTGAAAATGAACTTCTTTGATCGAAAAGTTATTAAGCCCATTTTTGCAGGAATTATGGTTTTCACCGGACTTTTATTNATCAAAGATTTCATTATGCCTTTCCATACGTTGATTACTTTATTATCNGCAGGAATTTTCTCCGTTGGCAGTTTTGGATTAATCATGTGGATGCTAAAAATTGAAGATGAAGATTCAGATTTTTTCAAAGGACTTAGTGTTTTAAAAGGACGAAAATAATAAATGANAATGGATTGGAAGAANCCTGTAGTTATCGTATCTGGTTTGATGNTTGTCATTATTTCAGTATTATTTGAACCCGTTATNTTTGGNGGAAAAACATTNGGATCCCCAGACAGTTTGAGCCCAAAGGCTATNGGAATAGCTCTGAATGATCTATCAGAAAANTCGGGTGAACTTCCCCAATGGCAGCCATGGGTATTTAGTGGAATGCCGTCTGCGGAGGCGTTTACAAATATATCAAAGCTTTATTTCCCNGAATATTTATTTAAACTGTTTTTTTTACCGGGGATGCTCATCCAACTATTTCATCTTCTCTTTGCGGGGATAGGCGCATTNCTTTTATTAAGACATTTTAAATGTTCAGATTGGGCGGCTGGATTAGGTGCAATTGCTTTTATGATAACTCCATACATGGTTACGATGGTTGTCTTCGGACACGGTAGCCAAATGATGACTGCCGCCTATATACCCTGGGTTTTCTGGCTTACCGTAAGATTATATCAAAATACAAATTTCAGTGATACNGGATGGCTGGCNGTATTACTAGGTTTTCAATTGCAAAGAGGNCATGCTCAGATCGCCTATTATACCTGGATGTTGATTGGTGCTTATAGTTTATTAATGTTAATCACTGGNCTTCGNAATTCNGANGAAAAAGCCAATANTGGNAAAGGATTTGGATATTTTATTTTGGCCTGTTTGATTGGNGTTGGCATATCATTNATNATATTTNTACCAGCTATGGATTATNCCCCATTTTCCATCAGAGGAGGATCTGCAGGTGGTGGCGCAGATTATANTTATGCNACCGGATGGTCCTTTCACCCAAAAGAAATAATGACNTTTTTTATTCCTTCTGCATTTGGGTTTGGTGGACAGCCTTATTGGGGGTATATGCCATTTACAGATTATCCAAATTATATGGGAATCATTATCCTGCTTTTGGCTATGATCGGATTGATTCACAAAAGAGAATTAATCCATTGGTTTTTCATTTTTACTTCGATTTTAGCACTTTTTATTTCCTTTGGTAAGCATTTCAGCCTTGTTTACGATTTGTTTTTCAACATTTTTCCATATTTCAACAAGTTCCGTGTTCCGCANATGATTCTTATCATACTCCAGTTCAATGTGGCTGTTTTAGCCGCGTTTGGGTTGGATGAACTTGTAGCATTAAAAGCAGAAATAATCCCGAAATGGTTCTGGGGNTTTGCAGCAGCAGTAGGATTGGCTTTTGTTGGTATGGTACTCTTTGGTTCGGGAATTGAATCTGCAGTCCGAGGAAGTTTCTCACCACCTATGATNCAAGATCCTCGAGCTGCCCAAGCATTGAATAACCTTCGTTGGAGCCTTTGGCGGGAGGATATATGGCTGATGATTCTCTTATCAGGAGCTTTTATGGTAATGATATGGCTTTGGATNAAACGAAAGGTTTCACAGCATGTCATTGTAGGTATGATTGTGGTTTCTGCAATCTTAGATATCGGGATAGTTAACCATAAAATCATTCAGCCTTCCCGCGCAAGTGGGCGTGGATCACCATTAATTTCAAAACGTGCGGTGGATCGATTTTTTCAGATAGATGAAATTATTCAGTTCTTATTAGCGGATAAAAGTATTTATAGAATTTATCCAGTCGGTGGGTTATTTGGTGAAAGCCGTTTTGCTGCTTTTGGTCTAGAATCGATTGGTGGATATCATCCTGCGAAACTGAAAAGATACAATACGTTTTTAGCCAAAACTGGCAATGTTGCAGCAATCCCTGTATTGCGGATGATGAATGTGAAATACCTTATCAGCCCCCAGAAAATTAATCATCCAGAACTGANTTTAGTCAAAAGCGGAGCGTTAAAATCTGCCCGTGGTGATTTGCCAATAGAAGTTTATGAAGTTAATAATACATTGCCCCGGGCTTGGTTTGTAAACAAAACAGAAGTAGTGTCAGAAGAAGATGTTTGGAATAAAATCATGCAGCCAGATTTTGATCCTCGCAATATAGCCTATGTTCCAAATGAAGTGAGCGTTTCTTCTGGGAGTCAGGTCTCAATTACCCATTTTGAAAAANGTATTCACAGAATAACCATGTCAACGGAGTCAGATGGTAATCATTTTTTGGTATTAAGTGAAGTATTTTATCCTCTTCGTTGGAAAGCCAAGATTGATGGTGAGGAAANNCAAACCCATATAGTAAATGGTATTTTAAGAGGTGTCGTTGTTCCAACGGGAAAACATACTATTGAATTCATATATGATAAATCTGCTTTTAATAAAGGACTAACAATNTCNNTCGTTTCATTTGTCATGGCTTTAGGATTCATTGGATTAGGATATTTCGGAAATAAAAAATCATGAATGGTTATCGCAACAGTGTCAATATCAAACTTGGTCTNTTTTTTGTCGGATTAATATTGATTATTGGTTTATTGGCCTATTCAAATTCGATAGTAAGCCGACTTAAAAATGATAATCGGGAGATCGTTAAACTTTATTCTGAAATAATTGCTAAAACTGTNAATGAAGACTCGGATACTAATCTGANTTTNGTTTTTGACGAGATCATAAAAAAAGTCCAGTTTCCAATCATTTATTCTGATCCAGAGAGTAAACCNATTTATNCGCGCAATCTTTCAGAGCGNTTGACTTCTGAGGAANTACAGAAGTNCCTGGCATCCATGGATCAACAGAATGATCCAATTCCAATTGTTTACATGGATCGTGATTCAAATGAATCCATCATATTGGGTTATTTACATTACGGAGATTCTGATCTCATTCGAAAACTACAGTGGTTGCCTTATTTAGAAATCGGAGTCGTCGCTTTGTTTATTTTTATCGGTTTTATTGNNTTCAATTCTATTCGTAATAGTGAGAAACGTAATATTTGGGTTGGCATGGCGCGGGAGACAGCTCATCAATTAGGAACGCCCGTTTCAGCGCTCATGGGATGGGTGGACAGATTAAGAACCCACCCAGAAGAATCTACTAATGTTGTAAAAGAAATGGAATCAGACTTAAAACGGTTAGAACAGATTGGTAGCAGGTTTAGTAAAATGGGTTCTGATTCGGAACTAAAGAGTATTTCCTTGAAAGAATTGGTTGATCGGCAAAGCGCATATTTGAAAAAAAGACTTCCTTTGCTAAAAAAAGAAATNNNATTAACTGTTTNNGGAATAGATAATATATCGATTGANGGGAATGAAATCCTCTTGGGTTGGGCTATTGAGAATGTGATTCGGAATGGGATTGATTCGATTCAAAGTGAAAAAGGAAAAGTTGATATCTCCATATCATCAGATGACGTGTCAGGGATCATTCAAATTCAAGATAGTGGAGCAGGTATACTGAAAAAGGATTGGAAAAATATTTTTCGTCCAGGATTCAGTACAAAGGAAAGAGGGTGGGGACTAGGCCTATCATTGGTAAATCGTATTATCAATGAAATTCACGATGGAGAAATCAAAGTGCTACATAGTAAAATTGGTTTTGGCACTTGCTTTGAGATCAGGATCAAAAAGTCAGCTTAATACTTATACAAAATTGTAATTTCTTTGCTAAAGAATAGGAGTTTTTATTGAATTTTATACAATTATTTNCAGGCGGTCAAGGTGCACAAGGTGGNGGATTATTAGCCTATTTACCTTTTATACTTATTTTGCTTATCATGTATTTTTTGATGATTCGCCCTCAAGCTAAACGGCAGAAAGAAAAAAAAAGGATGCTGGAAGAGTTAAAAAAGGGAGACCGTATTGTGACCATTGGAGGCATACATGGAACTATAGGCGGGTTCAAATCAAAAGAAAAAAAAGCGCTAATTCTCAAAATAGATAATAAAACTACTATTACCATTAACAGGTCTGCAGTTGCTGGACTGATTGGTAAGGTAGAAGATACCGAAATTGGTGCCATTGGAGACCAGGCTTAATGGCCTTGGAAATAGTNCATTATGGAGATCCCATACTCAGAAAAGTATGTAAACCGGTAGAGGATTTTAGCACACTCTCNNCATTGTTGGATGATATGTTCGATACTATGTATGAGGCTAATGGTATCGGTCTTGCAGCCAATCAGGTAGGCGTGGATCTCAACCTTTTCATTATTGATATCTCAGATATAGAATCTGAGGGAGAAAGTATTCATATTNTTATCAATGGGGAAATCATGGATAGTGGCGGTGAATCTTGGTTTGAAGAGGGATGCCTTTCTCTTCCTGAGGTCCGTCTCGAAGTAAAGCGNCCGGAATTTATTGAATTCAAATACCAAGACGAATCTGGGAAAGAGCATAAACAAAAAATTNATGGACTTCTAGCNCGGGCCATTCAACATGAAATGGACCATTTAAATGGTATTTTTATTATAGATCGTGTTTCATCAGCAGTGAAAATGGGAGTTCAGAAAGAATTAAAAATGATTAAAAAAGGCGCAGTTACCCAAGCTAAAGATCGAAAGGCTTTTGTTCTTTAATTTTTTTTCAAATCATTTGATTTATTTAGAAAGTGTTTGCCTATGAGAGTTGTATTTATGGGCAACCCGGAAATTGCTAAACAAACATTAACTGCANTTCATGAGTCAAAACATCAAGTTGTCAGTGTCGTAAGTAATCCGCCTAAATCCATGGGTCGAGGTCGAACATTAAACTATTCGCCGATCGGTAAATTAGCCCAAAAATTAAAGCTTGATTTTATTCCANCAGAATCCATGAAGGATCAAGATTTTCATTTCAAATTGAAGTCTTTATCACCTGATCTTTTTGTTGTGGTTGCTTACAAAATATTACCAAGAGATCTTTTGAAAATTCCAAAAATTGGTGCAGTCAATCTTCATGCTTCGCTACTTCCAAAGTACCGAGGTGCTGCGCCGATTCAGCATGCATTATTGAATGGAGACGAAGAAACGGGTATCACTACTTTTTTTATTGAGCCAAAGGTGGATACGGGTGCGATTTTATTGCAGGAAAAAATTATCATTAATGATGATGATGACTTTGGATCTCTTTCAAAAAAAGTCATGGTGAAAGGCGCAACTCTTATGTTGCGAACATTAGATAAAATTGAAGATGGAACGATTCAGACCATAAATCAAAACAGTGATTTAGTATCGTTAGCGCCTAAAATAAGAAAGAAGATGTATAAAATTGATTGGTCTTTAACAGCGCAAAAAATAAACAATAAAATTAGAGCATTGTCACCGTTACCAGGTGCATTTACAACATTAAATGGTAAAAGGATAAAAATATTTAAATCAAAAGTATTAATCGGGGAACAATCAACAGGTTCCGGAAAAATTTCATTATTAGAAAAAAATAGANTGGCAATTTCATGCGGTGAAGGAGAGCTGGAGATTATTGAAATCCAGTTAGCAAATAAAAGTAGAATGAGTATGGAGGCTTGTTTGCAAGGCGTACAATTCAACCTAGGTGATACTATTGGTGAATAATGAAGGATGCGCGTTATTATGCATTTTATATTCTTAAAGAGTATCATCGATCGAATAAGCGTTTAAAGACAGTTCGCGATCAATACTTTAAGAAGACAAGGTTATCCCAAACTGATATTTTAAGANCNTTCGTGTTGACAAATGAGATTGTGCGNTGGCAAGCACGATTAGATTATTGGATATCTTTATTNNTAGATAAGCCAATCAAAAAGCTCAATCCNTCCGTGAATATTATTCTAAGNCTTGGATTNTATGAATCAATCATGGATGATTCAATTCCATCANATGCAGCAGTTCATTCATGGGTNGAACTGNCCAANACTGAATTGGGTAAAAAGNTCAGNGGGTTGGTGAATGCNCTTATGCGAAAGACCAANGAAATTGATCCAATTCATCGAGATGATAATCAATCAATCTCGGAATGGNACTCATTCCCGGATTGGTTAATTGAGCAATGGATTGATCATTTTGGCAATAAGAAAGCATTTCAATTATGTGAATATTTTAATGAACAATCTTCCACTGATTTTCGTTTGAATTGGATATCAAAGTCGAAAGAAAATATCCTTAGAGATTTAGAAAAATTAAAAATAGAAATAGTAAACAGTCCCGAATCCGATAATTTTATAAGAGTAAAATCTGGAGCTCATTATATTTTAAAAAGTGATCTGTTTGAAAGAGGATTGGTTATGGTTCAAGATAGGGCGTCGGGTGCGGTTGTTGAACTGTTAGATCCACAAGCTGGAGAAACTATTATAGATTGTTGTGCTGCACCTGGAACAAAATCCAGTTATATTATTGAAAAAATGAAATTCAAAGGCAATGTTTATGCATCCGATCTTAGTAAAAAACGCGGTAAACTAGGGAAAGAAACAGCAAAACGATTTAAAATACCGATACAATGGGATTATAAGGATGCCAGTGCAGATGAATTTCCAATGGCCGATCGCATATTAATTGATGCGCCTTGTACTGGAACAGGAGTTATAGGCAGACGACCTGATATTCGTTGGCGCCGAAAAAAAAATGATGTGAAATCCATGGCAAATATTCAAACAGCAATTTTAAGCCATATGGCACAATTTTTAAAACCGAATGGAATATTGATTTACGCAACATGTTCTCTTGAGTTGGAAGAGAATTGGAATGTGGTTGAGTCGTTCCTTAAATTGAATAATAATTTCACTCTTGAATCTGGTAAAAACTTTGTGCCAAGTAGTTGGTTAAATGATCAAGGTTGTTTGGAAACCTTTCCCCCTAGAGATAAGGTAGATGGGATGTTTGCTGCGAGAATCCGAAAAAAATGATTAATAAAATTTTACAGTTTTTGATTGCTATTGGGATTGTTTCTCTAGGGTTGATATTTATTTTTGACTGGTTCATTATGCCAACCTATGTACGGAAAGACAAGATGATAATTGTCATGGATGTAACAGGAAAAACTCTTAAACGGGCAATCACGGAATTGGATGTGGAGGGATTTAAAGGTGTCGTTTATGATACTGTTTATACATCGAGTGTTGACCCTCAAACAGTGATGGATCAATATCCACTTGCGGGTGAAAAAGTGAAACCAGGGCGGACCATTAGATTGAAAATCGCTCAATCAGAAAAAATGATTCTAGTGCCAAGGTTGGTTGGTCAATCGCGGAGAAGCGCAGAATTATCACTTCAACAACTTGGGCTAAGGATTGATACTGTTTACACAGAATATAATCCTGATTATCCTAAGGGAACGGTGGCGTGGCAGTTTCCTAAATATGGTGATTACATTAAAAAAGGTCTTGGATTACAAATAACCGTCAGCCAGGGATTACCACCAGATTTTTTTCAGGTTCCCCAGTTATTTGGTTTAAGCATGAAAAAAGCAAAAGAAGCATTAATCGGAGCTAGGCTAAAGGTGGGTAAAGTTTCTTATCAGCAAAATGAAGATTTGGTTCCTTACACAGTATTAGACCAAAATATTGCACCGGGCACTGTTCTAGACCAGTCAACGCAAGTGGACTTGGTGGTGAGCATATTAGATCTACAGGATATTTTTGACCAACTTTCAAATGAAAAATGATCTCAATTAACGAATATAAAAGAAAATTAATCCACGTCTGTAATCTTATTATACCATTGAGTTATTTATATGTTTTTCCTGAGAAATGGCAGATTATAAAAGTGTTAACTAGTCTCATGATTTTATTTATTCTTACTGATATTTTTCGCCATAAGATAGGTTGGATCCAATCTCTTTTTAAGTACTTTTTTAATTCCATGTTGAGAAGTCATGAAATGGATGGGAAACTTACTGGTGCTACATGGGTGATGATTGGCGCTGTAATAACGATTACTTTATTCTCCAAACCAGTAGCCATTATTGCGCTTATTTTTATGAGCCTTGGGGACACCGCAGCGGGATTAATTGGGCAACGATTTGGGAAACATAAAATCGGGGATAAAACTTGGGAGGGATTTTTTGGCGGATTGATTATTTGTATTATTATTGCTTTGAATTTTCCATATCTACCATTGATGGTTTCCTTGATTGGAGCAATTTCAGCTATGATTTTAGAATTAATACCAATTCCATTAGATGACAATTTTATAATACCGCTCGGATCAGGTGCGATAATGATGATGCTTTATACGCCGATCTAATGTCCTTTTTATTTCCTT
>PBBH01000042.1 GCA_002716525.1 Fidelibacterota bacterium
AGTTTTAGGTGCTCTAACAATTGGCTTTTTAGGCGAATCAATTCTGCACATGAATGACCTTCTTCTTCCTTTAGCAGTTGCTGGATTCACTGGCTCATTAACCGATTCCATTCTAGGAGGATATATTCAGGCACAATTCAAATGTTCTATATGCAATGAACACACAGAAAATCGTTATCACTGTAATACAAAATCTAAACTGATTTCGGGATCTAAATGGATCGATAATGATGCAGTTAATTTCATCAACACTATTATTGGTGCAAACGCTGCATATTTTTTATGGATGAATTATGGATAGTGAACCTCGATATCAAAATATTTTAAAAACTGCAAAATCAACCCTTGACGATTATTCAATGGATGAGATTGGAAAAATGACAGTTATGGCTGCAATATTAAAGATGGAGTTCAGTGAATGGATATTCTGCGGATTTTATCGTGTTATAAAACCAAATCTCCTTGAGATTGGTCCTTATCAGGGAAATATACTCGCATGCAGTCATATTGCTTTTGATCGCGGCGTATGTGGTGCATCAGCTTCAAAGAAAAAAACTATAATCGTAGATGACGTCTCCACCTTTCCCGGTTATATTTCCTGCGATGAGAAAACTGTATCCGAAATCGTAGTTCCTCTAATAAAAAATGACGATTTGATTGCTGTATTGGATGTTGACGGGAACCGAGTTGGGCAATTCAATCGGATCGATCAACTTTTTTTGGAAAAGCTTGTCTCTTATATATAAAAGAAAAACCCTCTGCAACTTGCAAAGGGTTTTCTTATAAGACTGATGTCAGGTTGTGTTTAAATAACTTTATAAACGATCAAACCAACCATAACGATGAGAGATACGAAAATAAGGGAAACACCCATATTTCCTTTTTTGATTTCTTCCCATTCGTCAATATCTGTTGAAAGCCAGTCAAAGACTTTCAAAGAGATACCAACACCTAAACCAAAGCCGATGGCCGCTGTAATCGCCCAAAGTAAAGAACGACCGTATTGTGCAAACATGCCACCCCAACTGGTAGGATCTAACATTTTTCCTCCTTTTACAGTGTTTGAATTGAATCTTTAATCAAACGCATAAATCCTGCTGTATCAATTTTACCATCCGTCAATTGACGAACATGTTCAGCAGATGCTTGTGCGGTGATAATTGTATTTTGTCTGGAAACAGGTATCGTAACCGTTACTGACGTATTTCCTGGTACAATGGCAGTGTAACCAGATTTTTTCTTCGCAAAAGATTCTTGATGATTGATAGCCTGACCAACAGATATGAAGCCCACAAGCATTACCATCTCAAAGTTATTCCGAAGGGATTGCATCTCAATAGAGAATTGGTATGAACCATCTGTATTTTTAGTAAGTGCCATTTTCTTTTGATCAACCGTTACACGATAGTATTTACATGTACTGGAAACCTTTTTATAAAATGCATAATTTGCGAATGCAAATTGGGAATTCATCAAAAGAATAACCATTATTGCGAGAATTTTTTTAGCGCTCATTTATTTACCATTTATTATCATTAAATAGCCCCAATTTTACACGAGGACTTGTTCCTGTGTCAAGCCTGAAATACAATTGTCCCATTCTTTATCACTAGTTTAATTGGGTGGTCCGAAACATAGTATGGAATGTCCAACAAAGAATCTAAATCCCATAGAATAAGATCAGCTTTTTTGCCTACTTCAATTGAACCTATTTCATTTTCCATTCCCAATGCTTTGGCGCCATTGTAAGTTGCCGACTGAAATGCTTCTTCTACAGTCATTTCCATATGCATACATGCTAATGTCATAATGAAAGGTATAGATTGAATATGGGAACTGCCAGGATTAAAATCTGTTGCCAAGGCTACAGTAACATTATTGTCAATTAATTTTCTTGCTGGTGCATAGTTCGATTTGCCTAAGAAAAATGTCGTGCCAGGAAGCAATGTAGCTACTACATCATTATCAACAATTGATCTGATTCCGATTTCACTCACAGCCATAAGATGGTCAGCTGAGAAAGCATTTATTTCTCCCGCTAATACGGCCGCACCAGAATCCACAAATTCATCAGCATGAAGTCGTGGTTTCAACCCGTGTTCTCTACCTGCTTCTAATATGCGCCTCGATTGGTCTACGGTGAAATACTTATCTTCGCAAAATACATCATTAAAAATGGCCACCCCCTGATCAGTTACTGCTGGTATCATTTCATTGCAGATCAAATCAATATACGCGTCATGATCATTAGAAAATTCTTTTGGGAAAGCATGGGCACCCATGAATGTAGGCACCATATCAATTGGATGATTTTGATTCACCTCATCGATCACTGAAAGAGATTTTAATTCTGAATCTGTATTGAGGCCATAACCAGACTTCGCTTCAATTGTCGTCGTACCACCTGCAATGAATCGATCCATTCTTTGCATAACTTTTTCAACCAATGCTTCCTTTGATGCATTTCTCACTCCCTCTACACTGGATATGATTCCACCACCCTTTTCAGCAATTTCTTCATAGGTTGCTCCAGCCAACCGCATCCTATATTCTTCATCTCGTTTATTGTAAAACACAGGATGGGTGTGCGAATCTACGAATCCTGCTGTAACCATCTTTCCACCACAATCGATAATCTGGTCTCCATTTCTATCACTGATAGAAGATATTTTACCATCTTCTATGCATAGGGATGAATTTTGGTATCTTTCCACCCCGGCCGAATTGGCAGTGACAAGTTCTCCTATATTAGTTAATTGAAGTGAATTAGACATTGAGCATAGGGATATCTACATCCCAATCCTTAGCATTATCGATCGCATCTTCATATCCTGCATCTGCATGACGGAGTATCCCCGTTCCAGGATCATTGGTCAAAACACGTTCCACTCTTTTTTCCATCTCGGGTGTTCCATCCACGCAGATAACTTGCCCAGCATGGAGTGCTAGTCCCATGCCAACACCACCACCATGATGAATAGAAACCCAAGTCGTCCCGCTTGCGGTACTAGTAAGCGCATTTAATAAGGGCCAATCAGCAACAGCATCCGAACCATCTTTCATATCTTCAGTCTCACGGAATGGCGATGCAACTGATCCGCAATCTAAATGATCGCGTCCAATGACAATAGGTGCTGATAATTCTCCACTGGCAACCATCTGATTCAAAGCTACACCAAACTTCGCTCTTTGGGTGTAACCTAGCCAGCATATACGCGAAGGCAATCCTTGAAATTGGACCTGTTCTCGAGCCATTTTGATCCAACGTGTTAGTGTCTGATCTTCTGGGAACATTTCTAATACTTTATCATCGGTTTTATAAATATCTTCTGGATCGCCTGACAGTGCCACCCAGCGAAAAGGGCCTTTACCTTCACAAAATAAATCTCTTACATATGCTGGTACAAATCCCGGAAAATCGAAGGCGTTTTTTACACCTGCCTTCAGTGCTTGTCCACGTAAGTTATTTCCATAATCGAATGCAATGGCACCCTGTGCCTTCAAATCCAATATACCCTGGCAGTGCTCCGCCATAGCCCGGTAGCTTTCTTTGATGTAGCGATCCGGATCGGATTTACGTAAATCCAGTGCTTCCTGATACGTCATCCCATTGGGTATATATCCATCCAATTCATCGTGAGCGGATGTCTGATCCGTCACTATATCAGGAACGACGCCTAATTCAGCCATTTGGGGCACAATATCAGCCGCATTCGCTTTCAGGCCAATAGATAGTGGCTTTCCGTTATTTTGTGCATCTCGAGCCAAAGAAAGGGCGTCATTTAAAGATTCGGTAGACATATTCAGATATTTTGTTTCTAGACGCCTTTGAATCCGAGAAGGATCAATCTCAATACAAATGATCACACCATTATTCATGGTTACCGATAGGGGCTGAGCGCCACCCATCCCGCCGAGACCGGCCGTTACAACCAACTTTCCGGTAAGATCAGTATTGTAATGTTGTTTCGCTGCTGCTGCAAATGTCTCATAAGTACCCTGTAAAATTCCCTGTGTTCCTATATAAATCCAAGATCCGGCAGTCATTTGACCATACATCATGAGACCTTGCTTATCTAATTCATTGAAATGTTCCCATGTAGCCCAATTAGGAACTAGATTTGAATTGGCAATCAAAACCCGTGGAGATGAGATATGAGTTTTCAGTATTCCTACTGGCTTCCCTGATTGAATCAGAAGCGTCTCATCCTCATTCATCCTTTTTAATGAATTGAGAATAGCATCATAGCACTTCCAGTTTCTTGCTGCTTTTCCTTTTCCTCCGTAAACAACCAAGTCATTAGGATTTTCCGCAACATCCGGGTCGAGATTATTCTGGATCATGCGAAAGGGTGCTTCGATCTGCCAATTCTTACAAGTAAGTTTATTACCACAAGGGGCTTTTATGGTCCGATTCGACATTCAACTAGTCCTTAATCTATAGTAATAATATAGTTAGAAATTTAATCAATGCCTGACTTACTCCATAACCTTACCATAGCCATAAATTCGACCGCTTTGAAAAAGGAGAAGTGATTCTCCACAAGAAGCAGCATGAATATTAACCGCGCGGATAGAGTATCTTTTTAATCAACCTGAAATACTGCGGATTCTGAGCCATTACATTATATGAGAAAAATGAGATGCCTTTGAAACGTGTCACGCGGGTATATTTGACTTTATCCACCACCTGATCTGCAGGTTGGTTATAGGTGGCGATCCCCATTACGATTTTCTTTCGATACTTGGACGGAAGATTATCATACATAATATCAATATTGTCAGCAAATTCTTTTAAGTTCTTTGTATAATTCATCACTACCGCTTTATCCAAATAACCTGCCGCTAACCATACGTCCCATTCCTGGAAATAACGTTCACGTGCCTGGTAAAGGTTTGGTTTCACTGCGGCAGATAATTCTACTCCTGGCCGAACTGTTTCAATAAGGTTTTTAGTTTCACGAACTAAATCTGTAATTGCTTTACGGCGATGGTCATTCCATTCTGATACACCCGATGTTTCTTCCGGTGGATAAGCTTTCATACCATTATATTTTCGGAAATAGGCAATGGCAGCAGGATTGTGGCCATATTCAGAATCATGAAAGCGAACATAATCTAAGTGTAAACCATCCAATTCATAATTTTCGATCAAATCTCTAAACACAGTCAATAAATAAGAATTTACTTTCGGATGATTTGGCGAAAGATAAAATCCCTCATTTCCATTTTTGCCGCTATTGAAATTTTGCATTTCCTCTGAGAGATTAAGCTGGATCTGTTTATTTTGATCGATCCACTCCGGATGGGAATAAAGCAAATGATCATCTTGAACCGGTTTCGAACGTGATGACCATAGCAAATAAGTATTCACCCAAGCATGCACATGGATCCCTTTTTCTTTTGCCCTAGGAATCAAATATGCTAGGGGATCAAAATTTGCATCATTAATAAGTTGAGATTTAGGAACAATCATCGAATTATAATAAGCGTCTCCCCTACCACGCACTTGTACCAAAATATGGTTGAAACGGTTCAGAGTAGCAAAGTTGATCATCTGGTTTATACTGGACTTGCTATTAAGTGCATTACGAACTACCCATAGATATCGTTGTTCAAATTCACCCTTTTGTGATAATTCGGATGCCCAGTTCAAGGAAAAAAGAAGGGCAACGGAAACCGCTGCCCTTAAAAAGAATAGTTTGGATTGGTTGTTCAACTAATTGTTATTCGGATATTTCAGCCACTTCTACTGCATCAGCCTGTTCAAAATCAACAAATTCGATCAAAGATACAGATGCTCGATCGTTATCACGGAAACCAAGCTTAATGATTCGGGTATATCCGCCACTCCGTTCAGCGTACAATGGCGCAATATCGTGTATCAACGAATGGACCACTTCTTTCCTCGGAAGTTTTTTAGCAATTTGACGAATGGAATTAAGATCACCATTTTTTGCCTTAGTGATTAAGGGCTCAATAAAGGTTCGCAATTCTTTTGCACGGGAATCTGTTGTTTTTATTCGCTTGTGCTCGATAAGATTCGCAGCCAAGTTGCGCAACATAGCCTTTCGATGGGAAACACTTACACCAAGTTTTCGACCTTTTTTCTGGTGTCTCATGTAGTTTTCTTATTTTGTATAGAATCCATTGCAGCACCAATTGCGACACCTAAAGCTATACCTAAGCCTACATTACCCATAGCCACACCAATTGCAACACCTATAGCAATTCCAATCCCAATGATATTACCTGGGTTTTTCTTCATTTTTCTTCTTTATTATCACACTTCTAATTTCAAATATTTATCTACATCCATACCGAAGCTGATACCCATATCGTCTAGTTTTTCAACTAGTTCTGTGAGGGACTTGCGGCCAAAGTTTTTGTACTTCAACATTTCGGTTTCTTCTTTGCTAACCAATTCATAGATGTATTTAATTCCGGCAGCCTGAAGACAGTTATGACTACGAACAGACAGTTCCATTTCATCAATAGTTAAGTTTAGCAAGTTGCGTATCTTGATTACTTCTTCGCTAATTTGTTCCGTTACTTCCAAAACTTCGGGTTTTGCTAATGCTTCTACTAAGCGAAGATGATCTATTAATACAGTTGCTGAATAACTAATCGCATCCTGAGGAGTAACAGATGCATCAGTTTCCACTTCAATATTAAGAATTTCGATAGGATCTTTTGCACCGGGAACAGGTTGAACATTGTAAGTTACTTTGGTTACTGGATTGAAAATACTATCAATTGCCAATGTTCCTATAGGCGCATTGGGTAACTCATTATCTTCTGAAGGAACATATCCTTTACCCACGCCGATTCTAATTTCTAGATCGATCTTACCTTTGGCATTAATTTCAGTGATATAATGATCTGGGTTTAATATTTCAAACTCATCAGTGGCAGATTGAATGTCCGCAGCGGTAAAAACATGTTTCCCCTTTAAGTTTATTTTTACGTTATCAACTTTTGAATCAGACAATTTGAAACGTACACCTTTAAGGTTTTGAACAAAATCCGCCATATCATCCTTCACACCAGAAATGGTTGAAAACTCATGAAGGACACCTTCGATTTTCACATTGGTAATTGCAGCACCTGGTAGGCTAGTAAGCAATACACGGCGAAGTGCGTTCCCAACGGTAACACCATAACCCCTTTCCAAGGGTTGGATACTGAATTTACCATAAGTGTCTGTAAGAGATTTATTTTCAGTTTTTATTTTTAAATCATATTCTTTAGCCATAAGATTATATTTCCCTATATTTATTTTGAATAAAGTTCAACTACCAATTGTTCATTGACTGTAAGTGCCATTTCATCCCGTTCAGGAACCGCTAAAAAAGTACCAGTCATTTTTGCCTTGTCCAATTCTAACCAAGGGAGTTCAATATCACCTTTTATTCTTTTCATAGAATTCATAATAATGTCCATTTTTTTTGAGCGATCACGAACGTGAATGATATCACCCGGTTTTAAAGAAGAAGAAGGATAATTGCACTTCCTATTATTTAGCAAAAAGTGTGCATGACTAACTAATTGGCGAGCTTGTGCGCGTGTTGAAGCCAAGCCAAGACGGTAAACAACATTATCTAATCTGCATTCGAGCAATTGGAGCAAATTGGTTCCTGTTTCACCCGTCATTTTTTCTGCTTTATGAAAATAATTCCGAAATTGCCGTTCCAACAATCCATACATTGCCTTAATCTTTTGTTTCTCCTGCAACTGAATGCCATAGTTGGATGGGCGGCGGCGGCGTTTTGTGCCGTGTTGTCCAGGCGAATATGGTTTTTTATTTAGGAGAGTGTCATACTTTGGATTACCAAAAATATTTTCCCCGAATTTTCGAACTAGCTTGCCTCTAGGTATAGTTGATTTTGCCATAAATATCTCTTTTATTAAACACGTCGCCTTTTTGGCGGACGACAACCATTATGCGGTAATGGTGTAACATCACGGATAGAAGTGATTTCCAATCCAGCAACCGATAATGCCCTAATCGCTGATTCACGGCCAGACCCTGGGCCTTTTACTTGCACCTCTATTGTCTGCATACCCATAGAAATGGCTTCCTTTCCTGCCTTTTCCGCTGCCAATGTAGCCGCAAAGGCAGTACTTTTTCTTGATCCCTTAAATCCACTGGTTCCCGCTGTTGCCCATGCCACAACATTTCCAAATTTATCTGTTAAGGTGATATGAGTATTATTAAAGGTAGCCTTTATATGCGCAACACCAGAAATATCGACCGACTTTTTCTTCTTTTTCTTTTTAATTTCTTTAGATGGTTTAGCCAACGAATTACCTACACTTTCTTACCGAGTCCAATTGTACGACGTTTACCTTTTCGGGTTCTAGAATTTGTTTTAGTTCTTTGGCCGTTTACTGGCAATCCCCGACGATGCCTTAACCCCTGGTAACAACCAATATCTCTTTTGCGCTTAATATTCATAGAAGCTTGAGTACGATTCTCACCTTCCACTTTAATTTCAAGCGCTGTTATAGCATCTCTAATAGATGCCACTTTATTATCTGATAAATCTTTTACTCTTGTTTCCATGTCAATTTTTGCATATTCACAAATTCGATTCGCCGTAGTTAATCCAATCCCATGAATATAACATAACGAATAGGCGATTTTTTTATCGCGAGGAATATCTATGCCTGCTATACGCGCCACAAAACTCTCCTAACCTTGTCTTTGTTTATGTTTTGGATTTTCACAAATCACCATTACTACACCCTTGCGACGAACAATTTTGCATTTTGCACAAATCTTTTTAACTGAAGATCTTACTTTCATTACACGTTACTTATTTCTATAAGTAATTCGACCTCGACTTAAATCATATGGTGAAATTTCTAATTTCACCATATCACCTGGCAAAATTTTGATATAATGCATCCGCATTTTTCCACTTATATGAGCCAAAACTTCATGGATATTATCTCCAATTTCGACCTCAACACGAAACATGGCATTAGGAAGTGTTTCTTTAATGATGCCTTCTGCTTCTATAGCTTGTTCTTTAGCCATTCGCTGCCTCTTTTTTGCTCAAGATAATTGGTCCATTAGAAGTGATTGCAATTGTATGTTCAAAATGAGCTGATGCTTGACCATCCGCAGTACGAATCGTCCAGCCATCTGAATCAGTTTTCACTTCTTTAACGCCCAAATTAATCATTGGTTCAATAGCAATACACATTCCTTCACGTAGCTTATATCCTTGTTTTGGTAATCCATAATTAGGAACCTGCGGTTCTTCGTGGAGTTCGGTGCCAATACCATGCCCGACCAATTCACGAACAACAGAATAACCAAATCCTTCAACATAAGATTGAATCATGTGCCCAATATCAGATACAAAATTACCTGGTATCGCTTCCCCAATTCCTTTTATAAGTGATTTTTGGGTGATTTCCATCAATTTTCTTTTTTCATCCGAAACGTTCCCAACAGCAAAAGTTCTAGCATGATCACCATAATATCCGTCTTTTTCTGCCCCACAATCGATCCCAACAATCTGTCCTTCCTGCAGTCGACGATTATTAGGTATTCCATGGACTACTTCATCATCTACGGAGACACAAAGTGTTGCAGGGAAACCCATATATCCTTTAAAGGCGGGGCGTGCCCCACAGGAACGAATAAAATCTTCCGCTTTTGCATCTAAATCAATAATTCGAGTACCAGCCTTTACGTATTTGCTAAGCATATCAAGTGTATCTGCCACTATCTGACAACTTGTACTGATTAATTCAATTTCTCGTTCGGTTCTTATGTGGACCATTACATTCGTCTCCGACCGCGGATTTTACCTTTACTTAAAAATCCGTCATAATGACGGCTCATCAGATGTGACTCTATTTGTTGCAAAGTATCCAAGGCAACACCGACTATAATCAACAAACTTGTACCACCAAAGAATGATGCCAAATCATAACCTATATCCATGGTTTGCATCAATATATATGGGAATATTGCAACGAAAGCCAATGCAAAAGATCCAGGTAAAGTTACCCGGGATAAAATATTATCTATATACTCCGCTGTTTTTTTCCCTGGGCGAATACCTGGAATAAATCCACCGTGTTGTTTCATCTGTTGAGAGACCTGGGTTGGATCAAATGCAATTGCGGTATAAAAATATGTAAAAAATACAATCATCAACCCGAAAACGAACCAATAAAATGGATGGTCAAACGAAAACCAACGCATTACACCCTGCATAAACTCGCTTTCACTAAAAAAAGTGGCAATTGTGCTTGGTATGAACATGATGGATTGAGCAAAGATAATCGGCATCACACCTGCTGTATTAACTTTCAGCGGAATGTGAGTGGATTGACCACCATATACTTTTCTACCCACAACTCGTTTAGCATATGAAACTGGTATTTTTCGTGTACCTTGTGTCAATAATACAACAAAAGCGATAACAGCAAACATAATACCAAGTAGGATCACTTCACTGAGAATACCACGAACTCCTTCACTAATTAGAGTAATTTCGGTTACGATTACATTTGGAACGAGAGAAACAATACCAACCATTATAATCAAAGAAATTCCGTTTCCAATTCCCCTTTCTGTAATCCGTTCACCCATCCACATCAAAAGTATAGTCCCCGTAACCAGACTCACCATACCAGTAAAAATAAATCCAAATCCTGGATTAATTACTACCGATTGCCCTCCAGCAGACATGGAAGGTAAAAATATAGCCACAATTCCATAGGCCTGCATACTAGAGATCAAAACTGTCAAATAACGCGTCACCTGGGTAATTTTTTTACGTCCAGGCTCACCTTCTTTCTGTAACCTTTGGAAATAAGGAACAACGGTACTCATAAGCTGGATAATAATGGAGGCTGAGATATAAGGCATAATACCTAATGCAAACAGGGTTGCCTTTTCAAATGCACCCCCGGCGAAAAGATTATACAAACCAAATAGAGTATTTTGCATTCCTTGGAAGGCAGCTGCCAATACATCCCCATCTATTCCAGGTATTGGAATATGAGCACCAAGTCGCACACAAATTAATACACCCAGTGTAAATAGAATTCGCTTTCGGAGTTCTGGAATTGCGAATATATTTTTAAATTTATCGATCATTGTTCAATGTTCAATTACCACACCGCCAACTTTTTCAATTTTTTCTTTCGCTGAAGCACTAAAACTACTGGCAGTAACCTTCAGCTTTTTCGTTAT
Organism: Fidelibacterota bacterium; assembly: GCA_002716525.1. Lineage (GTDB taxonomy): Bacteria > Fidelibacterota > Marinisomatia > Marinisomatales > TCS55 > TCS55. The sequence goes on from PBBH01000042.1 coordinate 11,222, forward strand.
TTTGCCATCGCCTAATATTTTAATTGGTCGCAAGGCATATTTCACTAGTCCGTTTTCTTTTAAGACATTAGCATCAATGGCGTCTATATCAAGCTTTTCTAACGCAGAAACATTCACTAATTGATATTCTTTTTTGAATAGGTAATTTGAAAAACCACGTTTTGGGACACGGCGATGCAGAGGCATCTGACCACCTTCAAACCAAGGACGATGTTTTGATCCGGAACGAGAATGATATCCTTTTTCTCCACGACCAGCATTTCTCCCTAAGCCGGAACCGTGTCCACGTCCTACGCGTTTTTTACTGTGCGTAGCGCCTTTTTTTGGTTTTAATTCACCTAGTTTCATTAATTTTCTTTAACCTGGACTAAATAATCTACGCGATTGATCATTCCCCTCAACACTGGTGAGTCCACATGTTCTACGGTCTGATTAATTTTTCGCAATCCTAAAGCCTTTAAAGTCGCTTTTGCTTTCTGCTTATATCCAATTGGACTTTTTATCTGTGTAATCTTTATTTTTTTTTCTTTGGCCATAATTAATTAAACACTTCTTTAATTTTTATTCCTCGTTTACTGGCCACACTTACTGCATCTTGTAAATCTGTCAATCCTTTTATGGTTGCTTTGGCCAAATTTAAAGGATTGTTCGATCCAAATCGTTTTGTCAAAATATTGCGAATGCCAACTTGCTCCATTATAGCTCGTACAGCAGCCCCAGCAATAATTCCAGTACCTGGAGCGGCTGGCTTAAGCATCACTTTACAAGCACTAAACCGAGAAATAATTTTGTGCGGAATAGTTCCATTAATGATTGGTATTTTTTCAATATTCTGCTTTGCATTTTCCTTAGCTTTATTAATGGCAGACATCACTTCACCGGCCTTTCCTTGACCAATACCAACATGGCCATTTCCGTCTCCAACAACCACCAAAGCACCAAAACGAAACTTTCTTCCACGTGAAGTTACCTTCGATACACGAGTTACACGTATAACGGCTTCTTCTTTCAGATCCAATTCTGCGGGGTTTATCATTATAATAACTATCCTTTAAAATTCCAGACCGGCTTCTCTTGCAGCATCAGCTACTGCTTTTACCCGGCCATGGTAGGGGTATCCATTTCTATCAAAAACAACTTTTTTAACTTTATTTTTAAGTGCCTTATTTGCAATGGCGGTTCCAACTATCGTACTGATTTTCATTTTAGAATCGGCTTTCGCTACTTCCTTCAACATATTTTTATCCATAGAAGAGGCCGAAGCCAATGTTTTACCGCTTAAATCGTCGATTACTTGAGCTCGGATATGATTACTTGACCTATAAATAACCAGGCGTGGTCTTTCTGGATTACCAATATTATTTCGTTTACTACGATTGCGCCTGCGCTGATTTCGTAAAAATGTGGCTGATAATTTCTTCATTACGTATCTATACCACCTACAGTTTTACCTTGTTTTGAACGCACATATTCATTTTTATAACGAATACCTTTTCCCTTATAGGGCTCAGGTTTACGGAATGAACGAATCTTTGCGGCAACTTCTCCGACCAACTGTTTATTTATTCCAGAAACTGTAACTTCAGTTTTGTTAGCTGTTATTTCGATTCCTTCCGGTGGTTCAAAATAAATACCATGAGAATATCCAAGCTGCAAAACGAGATATCTCCCCTGCATATTGGCTTGGTATCCTATACCTCTAATCTCTAATTCTTTAGAAAACCCTTCCGAAACTCCTATTATGCCATTGGCAATCAATTGACGTGTTGTGCCATGCAATGAACGATGTAGACGCAAGTCGGAAGGTCGTTCAATTCTAATCGATCCATTTTCCTGTTTCACGGTCATATCTTTATGAACTAAAATTTCCAAACCACCTTTCGGACCTTCAATATCAATATCTACGCCATCTATACTGACGTTGACATCTTCTGGAACTTCTATAATCTTTTTACCAATTCTTGACATCAATCATTACCAAACATTGCACAATATCTCGCCACCAACACCAAGACGTTTAGCTGCTTTATTAGATATGACACCTTTGGAAGTAGATAGAATTGAAATACCTAATCCATCCAACACACGAGGAATTTGATTCTGCCCCACATATATCCGAAGACCGGGCTTACTAATTCGTTCGATTCCAGAAATAACAGCTTTTCCATGATAATCATATTTTAGCAAAACTCGAACAGATGATTTCACACCATTATTGATAAACATAAAATCTTCGATATATTTTTCTTCTTTTAATACAAAAGCTATACGTTTTTTCATATTAGAAGAAGGGATATCAACAAATCGTTTATCCACTGCCATGGCGTTACGAATTCTGGTGAGCATATCAGCGATTGGATCAGTCATAGCCATATCATGTGCCTCTTACCAGCTTGCCTTTGTGACTCCGGGGATTTCCCCCTTCAGAGCCATTTCTCTAAAACAAATACGACAAAGACCGAATTTTCTCAAATATCCATCAGGTCGACCACAGTTAAAACAACGATTGTATCCTCGTGTACTAAATTTTGGTTTTCTTTTTGCCTTTACAATAAGTGATTTTCTAGCCATTAAGCTGCCTCAACAATTTCTTCTTGCTTCATGGGTATTTCCCGCAAGGGAAGGCCCATTAATTTTAACAGCCAATATGATTCTTCATCTGTTTTAGCTGTTGTTGTTAAAGAAATATCCATGCCACGGATACTATCAATTTTATCATAGTCAATTTCAGTAAAAATTATCTGTTCTTTTACACCGAAAGAATAATTGCCATTTCCATCAAATGATTTAAAAGAAAGTCCTCGAAAGTCGCTGGTACGCGGAATGGCAATACTAATTACTCTCTGTAGAAAATCATACATACGATTTCCGCGCAGGGTAACTTTACACCCTACAGGGAATCCTTTTCTAATTTTAAAATTAGATATGTCTTTTCG